>CAXTFY010000184.1:0-4777 GCA_964243265.1 uncultured Acetobacteraceae bacterium
TGGCAGTCATGCAATATCGTTTGTACTTAGGCTGTGCTCGGCAAGAGTGAAGGTGTGTGGCCTTGGTACAACGCTTTTCACCGAGGCAGTGTCCAAGCCCGAGGCCTCCCGCAGAGCGGGCCTGCATGCCCTTGGCGTCGTCAGGTCGCCGGTCGAGGTGCCGGCGAGAGCTTACGGCTGATCAGGGTCTCACGCGTTGGAAGCGGCGCCAGTGGAATCGCCCGGGTTCGGGGTGGTCCTCCCGCACGTTGCCCCGCGCATTGCCCCGCACAGTGCATGAATCATGCCGCCATCAGAACACGCCGTCGCAGCGGGTCGAAGCCCGCCCGGCTGGAGCTTTGCCGCTTCAGCAGCTTGAGGCGGCTGACCCTTCGCCTGGCCGCTGCGCCAGGGCCCGGTGAGCGCGGCGCGCACCGCCGCACCACCCCCCTCCAGCCCGGCAGCGAACATCTGGACGGCGCCTGCGCCGCATCCGCCGGCCGTGGCCAGCCAGCGGTCCGACCCGGCCGCGGGTTCGGCCGCGCCGTCGCGGCCTTGCCGGCTCCTGACGCCGCAGGCACGCCCAAGCGGAGGCAGGTCAGCCAGGTGCCGGCGGCAGCGGCCGGGCACGGCTCGCGCGCCCGCAGTCCAGGCAGCTGCCGCTGGCCAGATGCCGCGTGCGTCAACATGGAAAAGGTCCGGGCCGTCCGGCGTGATCGCCCCGGCACGGCAGCCCGGCACGGGACAAAGCCCGTTCATGCCCCTATTCCAGGACACGGTCCTAAGACACGACGGCCGCTCGTTCCGAACGCCGGTGCGCAACCGCTGCAACCCGCGCAACGTGCGGGAGGACCAACAGGGCGGGGAAAGGTCAGACCCTGCTCTGGCCGAACCCGGACATGCTCCCAACCCCGGCAGTCCAAGTCGCCGCAGCGTCGCGCCGAACGGCATCCGCTCCAAAACGCTGGCCCGACAACGCACTTGCCGGCCCACAAGGCTTGGCGCACGCTGGACCAGGCAGCGGCCTGGACCAGCATCGTCCGGCACGCCGCTCCAAACCAGGCCAGCAAGGCCGGAACAGGGGGCAAGGGATGCAATCGTTCAACCGTCCGTTTACACGGCGCAGCTTCGGGACCGCCGCCGCCACGGCGGCCCTCGCCGGACTGGCCCGCCCCGGCCGCGCCCAGGGCAAGCGGTTCAAGGTCGCCCTGTCCAACTCCTACATCGGCAACAAATGGCGCCTGGAGATGGAGAACGTCTTCAAGGCCGCCCTGGGAATGGAACCGTTCAAGTCCGAGATCGAGGGCAGCGTCTTCAACGCCGACAACGACGTCAGCAAGCAGTCGCAGCAGCTTTCCAACCTCATCGCCCAGAAGCCCGACGCCATCATCATCAACGCCGCCTCGCCCACCGGGCTGAACGGCATCATCAGCCAGGGCGCGGCGCGCGGCATCCTGATGATCGCCTTCGACAACACCGTGACCACGCCGCGCTGCCTGAAGGTGAACACCAGCCAGTATGACATGGGCCGCGCCTGGGCGGAGTTCCTGGTGCAGAAGCTGGGCGGCCAGGGCAACGTCATCATGGTGACGGGCGTCGCCGGCACCGAGGTGGACCAGGAGCGCAACCGCGGCGCCGACGACGTGTTCGCCAAGGCCCCCGGCATCAAGGTAGTGAACCGCTTCACCGGCATGTGGGACTCCTCCACCGCCGAGCGCAACGCGGCCACCATCCTGCCCTCGCTGCCCCAGGTGGACGGCGTTTGGTGCCAGGGCGGCACCGACGGCATCGTCAAGGCGTTCATCAAGGCCGGCCGCAAGCTGCCCCCGGTCGCCGGCGAGGGGGAAAACGGCTTCCGCCGCTTCATGGTGGGCTACGACGGGCAGAAGGTGGACGGGCTTTCGATCGGCCAGCCGCCTTACCTGTCCGTCATCTCGCTGGAGCTGGCCCGGCGCATCCTGCAGGGCACCTACCCCAAGCAGGACTTGGTCGTGCCGCTGGCGCCGCTGACCAGCGACCAGGTGAAGCTCGGCGAGACCGCCTTCGCCGACCAGCCCGACTCCTTCTTCGCCGACTTCACCGACGGCGGCGAGAAGCCGATCCTGAAGCTCTGCGTCGAGGCCGCGTTGAACGGCACGTCCTGCGGCGGACGGCTGGAGGTCAACCTGCCCCAATCATGACGGCCCTGGTAACCGGCATGACAGCCCCGGTGACGGGGCTGACAACCGCGCCGGCAGTCGAGGCGGAGGACCTGGTGAAATCCTTCGGCGGCGTGCGTGCCCTGCAGGGCGCCACGCTTGCCGCCCAACCCGGCGAAGTCCACGCCCTGGTCGGGGAGAACGGCGCCGGCAAGAGCACGCTGATCAAGGCGCTCGGCGGCCGGGTCCGCCCCGACTCCGGCGTTATCCGCATCGACGGCCGCCCCGTCCGCCTGCGCAGCCCGCCCGACGCGCACGCGCTGGGCGCCTGGACCGTGTTCCAGGAACTGACCCTGCTCGGCGGCATGACGGTGGCCGAGAACCTGCTGCTGTCCCGCGAGCCGCGCGGCCGGTTGGGCTTGATCAGCCGCCGCCGCCTCGCCTCGCGGGCCGAGGAGGTGCTGGCCGGGCAAGGCGTGCACCACATCGACCCGCGGGCGCTGGTGGAGGACATCCCGCTGGCCGAGCGCCAGGTCGTCGAGATCGCCCGCGCCATCAGCCATGCCCCGCGCATCCTGTTCCTCGACGAGCCCACCTCGGCGCTGGCCGAGCGCGAGGTGGCCTGGCTGTTCGGCCAGGTCGCCAAGCTGCGCCAGGCCGGCGCCTGCATCGTGTTCACCTCCCACCGCTGGAACGAGGTCCGCCTGATCGCCGACCGCATCACCGTGTTCCGCGGCGGCCGTCACGTCGGCACCTTCACCGAGCTGTCGGAGGACAAGGCGGTGACGCTGATGACCGGGCAGCGCGTGGACACGCTGTACCCGCCCCGCCCCGCCGTGACGCCGCAGAACACCCCGGCGCTGGAGGTGCGGGCGCTGGCCGGGCCGCGGCTCGCGCCCGCCAGCCTTGCCGTCGCGCCCGGCGAGGTGCTGGGCGTCGGCGGCCTGGCCGGGCACGGCCACCGCGAGCTGTTCTTCACCCTGTTCGGCGCCGAGCGCGCGACGGGCGGGGAAATCCGGCTGCAAGGCCGTCCGGTCCGCCTGCGCAGCCCGCGCGACGCCGTGGCCCGCGGCGGCATCGCCCTGGTGCCGGAGGACCGCAAGACCGAGGGCCTGCTGCTGCCCATGAGCGTGCGCGACAACCTGTCGCTGGCCGTGCTGCGCCGCCTGAGCCGGGCCGGCGTGATGCAGCGCCGCCTGGAACGCCGCCTGGCCCAGGCGGAGGTCGGGCGCCTCAAGGTCCGCACCGCCAGCCTCGCCACCCCCGTCGGTGCGCTGAGCGGCGGCAACCAGCAGAAGGTGCTGCTCGGCCGCTGGCTGCTGGCCGAGCCGCGGGTGTTGCTGCTGTACGACGTGACCCGCGGCGTGGACGTGGCGACCAAGCACGAGATCTACGAGCTGATGATGCGCCTGGCCTCCGAGGGCCGCGCGATCCTGTTCTACTCCAGCGACGCCGAGGAACTGGCCCACCTGTGCCACCGCGTGCTGGTGATGCGGGAGGGCCGGGTGGTGGCGGAGCTGCGGGCGCCCGGCATCACCGCCGAGCAGGTCGTCTCCGCCGCAGTGCGCGATGCCGCCTGACGACTTGGGCATCCCTGTCCGGCGCCGCCCGCGCTGGGCGCACGGGCTGGCGCAGAACGTCGGCCTGGTGCTGGCCACCGCCATGCTGGTCGCGGGCGTCGCCGCCTACTGCGCCGTCTATTACGCCGGCCAGGGCAACCTGCCCGGCGGCTTCGAGCTGACGACGACCGTCAACAACACCATGCCGCTGGCGCTGGCGGCGGTGGCGCAGACCCTGGTGGTGCTGACCCGGGGCATCGACCTGTCCGTCGGCGGGATCATCGACCTCGCCAACGCCGTCGCCGCCATCGGGCTGGGCGGCACGCCCTTGCGGATGCTGGGCTGCTCGCTGCTGGTGCTGGCGATCGGCGCCGCCTGCGGCCTGCTGAACGGCGCGCTGGTGGCCTATGGCCGGCTGCAGCCGATCCTCGTCACCCTGGCCACGCTGTCGATCTACCAGGGCCTGGCGATCCGCGTCCTGCCGCAGCCTGGTGGCGAGGTCGCCGAGGGCTACACCGCCGTGCTCGCCAACCCCGACGGCCCGGTGTCCCTGCTCTACGTCGCGCTGCTGGCGCTGCTGTGGTGGGGGCTGCGGCGCACCCGCCTGGGCGTCGGCATCCACGCCATCGGCAACGACGAGGCGGCCGCGGCGGCGAACGGCATCGCCCCCGGCCGCACCAAGCTGCTGGCCTATGTCCTGGCCGGGACCTGCTCCGCCGCCGCCGGGCTGTTCCTGGCCGCGAACGCGACGGCCGGGGACGCGACCACCGGCAACGGCTACACCCTGACCTCCATCGTCGCCGTCGTCCTGGGGGGCGTGAGCCTGCTCGGCGGCCGAGGCAGCGCGGTGGGGGCCATGATGGGCGCCTTCGTGACCACCATGATCGTGAACGTGCTGTTCTTCGCCCATATCGATCCGCTGTACCAGTCCTTCTACGAGGGGCTGTTCCTGTTGCTGGCCGTGCTGCTGGCGGCCGGCGCCGGCCGGCTGCTGCGGCGGGCGTGATGGCGCGGCTGGCCCTGGCCCCCCTGGCGCTGCTGGCCACGCCGGACCGGCGGCGCATCCTGTTCGCGGCGCTTGCGGCGGTGCTGCTGTTCGCG
>CAXTFY010000184.1:4877-10223 GCA_964243265.1 uncultured Acetobacteraceae bacterium
GTGGTGATGACGCTGGCGATGAACGGCATCATGCAGGGCCTGACGCTCGGCCTCAGCGGCGGCATGACCTGCGGCGCCTGCGCGTCCTATGCGCCGCCGGTGGTGCGGGCGGCGGCGGGCGGCACGCTGCTCGGCGTGCCGGCGGCGCTCTGGCTGTGGCTCGCGGTGGCGCTGGCCGTCTCGGCGGCGCTCAGCCTGACGGCGTTCGGCCGGCGGACCTACGCCATCGGCACCAACGCGCGCGCCAGCTTCCTGGCCGGCATCAACGTCCGTGCCGTGACAGTCGCGCTCTACGCGCTCAGCGGCCTGTTCTCGGCGGCAGCGGGCATCATGCTGGTCGGTTTCGGCGGCCAGGCCGCGCTGGGCATGGGCGAGCCCTACCTGTTCCAGTCCATCGCAGCGGTCGTGATCGGCGGCGTCGCCATCCTGGGCGGCCGCGGCCACTACGCCGGCGTCGCCGCGGGCACGATCAGCCTTGTCACGCTGGTCAGCGTGCTGATGGCGATGAACATGCCGGAGTACGGCCGCAGCATCATCTACGGCGTCATCATCCTGGCCCTGCTGCTGCTGTATGGGCGGGAGCCAGGGGAGGGGTGACCATACCCAACGCTCCCCGCTTTGACCGTTCTGGTCCACGGCGTGGTTGCGCCAGGGCCTGGTTGCAAGGAAGCGGCTGCGGTCCGGTTCATGCTGCCCCCAACGCCGGCTCACGTCTGCACCGGGCGCTCCCCTGCCGCACCACGGAAGTATCCGCCCGGGTTCAATACCCCCGAACGGGGTCGAACAGGTTGGGCAGCGCCATCCCTGCCTCCAGCCGCCGGATCACCTCGGCCACGTAGTGCGCCCGCGACCGCCGGCTTGCCAGGCTGGCCAGGTGCGGCGTGACGGTCACCAGCGGGTGCGTCCACGCCGGGTGGCCCGGCGGCAGCGGCTCCTCGGTGAACACGTCCAGCACCGCGCCGCTCACCCGGCCCGCGTCCAGCGCCGCCGCCAGGTCCT
This sequence comes from uncultured Acetobacteraceae bacterium, assembly GCA_964243265.1. Classification (GTDB taxonomy): domain Bacteria; phylum Pseudomonadota; class Alphaproteobacteria; order Acetobacterales; family Acetobacteraceae; genus DASWOJ01. The sequence continues at coordinate 5,877 of CAXTFY010000184.1, forward strand.
CCCACACCAGTTGCGGCCCGCGCGCCGCGTTCACCACCGCCGCACCCGGCGGCAGCAAGGCCAGCGTTTCCGCCCGGATCGCCCCGCGCGTGTCCGGGGTGTCCGGCAGCAGGCACACCAGGATGTCCGACCGGCGCAGGAAACCGTCCAGCCCGGCGGCGCCCACATGGCATTCGACGCCGGGCACCGCTTTCGGCGAGCGTGCCCAGCCGATGACCCTGAAGCCGAGGGCCACGAGCATCATGGCCGACTTGCTGCCGAGGTTGCCGAGTCCCATGACCCCGACCGTCACCTCGGGCGCGCAACGCCCGGCCTCGATGTTCTCCCAACGCGTCTCCGCCTGCGCGAGCGTGATCCGCCGCCAGTCCCGCAGCAGCGCCAGGCAGGCGAGGCACACGTACTCGCCCATGCGCTGCGCCGGCTCCTCACCGCCCATGCGCACCAGCGGCAGGTGCGCGGGCCATGCCGGGTCACGGGTGATATGGTCCACCCCCGCGCCCGGCGAGACGATCAGGCGCAGGTTCGGCAGCGCGGCGAGCCGGCCCGGCTCCGGCTCCCAAGGGAAGGCATAATGCACCTGCGCCGGGTCCGCAGCCGGGTCGTCCCATCCGTGCACCGCCAGGCCTGGCGCGGCCTCGGCGAAGTGGCGCCGCCATTCGGGCAGCGCCGCCAGGCCGCCCGACTTGACGAGCAGGACGCTCAATGGGGTCCGCCGATCGGACCAGATGGCGCCGTGCCCGCAACCGTGCAGGGCATGACGTGCAGCGGCTTGGCAATCATTGCCGGCATCCCGTCACACGCAGCAAGTGGGAGCGATTGCATATGGCATAAGGACCGTACCGGCTTCGGCTCCCTCTCCCTCCGGGAGAGGGCTGGGGTGAGGGAGGCGGGAAGGGCCTGATTTGCCCACATAAGAACCCACATAAGAACGAGAGCCGCTCCCGGATATACCGGATTTGGCGCTTGCCGCTTCCCTCACCCCAGCCCTCTCCCGGAGGGAGAGGGAGAAGGCAGCGTCTTTGCGCCATCTGCATTGGTCCACAACCCGGGTAACTGCGGGATTACGGCGGCGCATACTTCTGCACCGTCCTGATCCGGCTCAGCAGGTAGTCGCCGGACTTGATCGGCGCATGGCGCGGCGGGTTCCCCGGCGACGACAGCCCCGGCAGGCATGCAACCGGCGCGTCGTAGTCGAGGTTGAAGAACGTCGGGATCGAGTAGCGCTCCCGCCCCGCCCGGTTCACCACCCGGTGCAGGTTGGACGTGTAAAGGTCGTTGGTCCAAACCCGCATCAGGTCGCCGAGGTTCACCACGAAGGTCCCCGCGATGAACGGCGCCGACACCCATTCCCCGCCGCGGGTCTGCAATTCCAGCCCGCCCACCGGGTCCTGCGTCAGCAGGGTGATCATGCCGTAATCGGTATGCGGCGCGACCCCAAAGGCATTTGCGGCGTCCGCCGGAGTTTGCGGGGGATAGTGGAACAGCCGCGTCTGCACCATCGGCTTCTCCGTATATCGCACGAAGGTCTCGGGATCGGCGCCCAGGCTGACGGCGAACCCGCGCAGCAGCCGCCTGCCAAGCGCCAGGGTCGCATCGAAGTACGCCTCCGCCGCCTCCCGCAGCCAGGGGTGCGCCGCGGGCCAGCGGTTGGGGCCATGCAGCGGCAGCCCGGCCGCAACTGCCGGGTCATCCAGCGGCAGGTCGAGCGCGAACTCGTAGCTCTCCTTCAGATCCGGCGCATAGCCCGGGTGCTGGTTGATGCCCTGCCGCATCCAGCCGCGCCGGAAGCGCGCGTCCATGACATCGGCCTCCCGCTCGGCCTCCGGCAGCGCGAAATAGCGTCGGGTGGCGTCGAACACGGCATCCACGACCGGTTGCGCCACGCCGTGGTGGGCGGCGTAAAAGAACCCGGTGCCGAGGCATGCCGCCCGCAGGTCGGCCGCGAAGCCCGCCATGTCGGTGTCCATGCGGCGCAGGTCCAGCACGGGCACCTCGTCCTGCGTGGCAGGCCGGGGGGCGTCAGGCAACGCGCCTGGGATTTGGGCGTCCATCGTCATCCTCCTGCAAGCCGGCCCCTCAGGCGCCGGTCACGCGGTCGCTCGCCGCCTGCATCCAGAACACCACCCGGCGCTGCACCCTGTTCACCAGCAGGTGCAGGCCCACGCCCATCAGCGACAGGATGAGCAGGATGGCGAAAACCCCCGCCATGTCAAAGTTGAAGTTCTTCTGCAGGATCAGGTATCCCAGCCCGGCCTGCGCGCCGACGAACTCGCCCACGATGGCGCCAATCACCGACAGCACGATGGCGATGTCCAGCCCGGCGAAGATATAGGGCAGCGCCGCCGGCCAGCGCACCAGCCGCAGGCGTTGCCAGGGCGTTGCGGTGTAGGCCACGAGAAGGTCGATCTGGTCGGCCGGCGCCGCCCGCAGCCCGACGATGGTGTTGGCCAGCACGGGAAAGAACGCGATGGTGGCGGTGATCACGATCTTGCTGCTCATGCCGTAGCCGAACCAGATGACGATGATCGGGGCGATGGCGACCTTCGGCAGGGTCTGGGACGCGACGACGTAGGGATACAGCACCCGCTCCAGCAGCGGCGACTGCCCGATGGCCGCGCCGAGCGCCAGCCCGACGGCCGAACCCAGCAGGAAGCCGCTGACCGTCTCGGCGAACGTCACCCAAAGGTTCCAGGCGAACCCGCCCTCCCCGAAGCCGGTCCACAGCGCCGCGGCGATTGCGCTCGGCGCCGGCAGGATGATCGGCGACACGTCGAGCAGCCGTACCATCCCCTCCCATCCGCCGATCACGGCGACGAACAGCAGCAGCGACAGCAGCGCCGTGCCGCGCTGGGCAGGCGCATCGCCGGTCATGCGTCCCCCAATCCCGCATCCCCCGGCCCAGCATCCCCCGGCCCAGCATCCAGGATGCCGACGGACCCAAAGTGCCGGCGGACCGCCGCAACAATGGCGCCGAACGGGGCCGAGTTGATGACGCCCAGCTCCCGCGGCCGCGGCAAGCCCACGGGGATCACCTCGGCGATCCGCCCGGGCCGCGGCGACATGACGACCACGCGGTCGCCCAGGAACACCGCCTCCGGGATGCTGTGCGTGACCAGCACGGCAGTCTTCCGGTTCTCCGACCAAATACGCTGCAGTTCCAGGTTCATCGTCTCCCGCGTCATGGCGTCCAGCGCGCCGAACGGCTCGTCCATCAGCAGCACCGAGGGATCGTGCACCAGCGCCCGGCAGATGCTGACCCGCTGCTGCATCCCGCCCGACAGCTCATGCGGATACGCGCCCTCGAACCCAGCCAGCCCAACCAGCCGCAGCAGCCCGCGGGCGCGCGCCTCGAACACCGCGCGGTCCCGGCGCTGCACCACGACCGGCAGCAGCACGTTCTGCAGCACCGTCCACCAGGGCAGCAGCACCGGCGCCTGGAACACGATGCCCACGTCGCGGCTCGGGCCGTCCAGCGGCACGCCGCGCATCGAGACCTGCCCGCCCGTGCGGCGCAGGATGCCCGCCAGTATCTTCAGCAGCGTGCTCTTGCCGCAGCCGCTGGGGCCGACGACGGTGACGAACTCGCCGGGCGCCACGGTCAGGTTGATGTCATGCAGCGCCTCGACGGTCTCGCCCGACCGGGTGCGGTACAGCTTGCCCAGGCCCGCCACCTCCAGGGATGCGGGCGGGCTGCCGACCAACCCGGCGGTCAGCGTGTCTGGCATTTCAGCGCGTCTGGCACGTCAGCGCCGCCGCACGCGTCGCCTCGGCATCAAACGCGTTCACCCGCTCATAGAAGCCTGGGATATCCAGGGCGAACGTCCTGCCCGGCAGCGTCTTGCCGATCTGCTTGGACTCCAGCATGAACGCCTCGATGCGCTCGAAGCCGGCCGGGTCCACGTTGCCCCACAGCTTGCCGCCATTCAGCGCGAAGCCATCCCGCAGCGAGTCGAGCTGCGCACCCAGCAGCCGCAGGTCCCATTGCCGCAGCGTCGCGTCGTCGGCGCCGGTGGGCTTGGTGGCCGGGAAGCGCTCCCACTGCACCTGGCGCACGCAATCGGGGTTGGCCAGGGCGAACACGGTGGCCCGCGCCGCGCCGCGGGCGATGGCCTCCACCATCCGCGGATCGGCCGCCGCAGTCTTCTGCAGCGTACTGAGCGACAGGTCAGGATAACCCCGCCAATCCGGCGCGCGGAGGTAGCGCAGGTGCAGCCCGGCATTCTCGAACCCGGCCATCGCGACCGCCCAATACAGCAGCCCCTGCACCTTGCCCGTCCGCAGCGCGTCCACCGCCGGGGCGCCAAGCCCGGTGGCCACCAGCGTCACGTCGCGGTCGGGGTCCATGCC
>CAXTFY010000185.1:0-10155 GCA_964243265.1 uncultured Acetobacteraceae bacterium
GGGCACTCACCAGCTGGTTGACGGTGCCTTCGGCCCGCGAGGTCGAGATCGGCTTGCCGGCCTTGATGCGGGCAGGGTTGGTGCCTCCGCACTCCCTATCCATGCGCCACGCTGACAATACCGCGCCGGTTGTCAGTCCAGACCGAAGCAGTCCTTCAGCCTGCGCAGCTTGTGCTTGCTGACCGGAACCGCGTTGCCCGGGTCCTGCTGCATGACGACGAGCACGCCGTCGTCGGCACGGACCAGTTCCGACGCGAAGTCCAGGTTGATGATGTGGCTGCGATGCACGCGCAGGAATTGCTCAGCCGGCAGCCGCGCCTCGAGCACCGAGATCGAGAGATTGCAGAGGTAGCGCTCCTCCGCCGTCACAAGGCTGGTATAGTGCCCGTCGCCCTCAAAGCGGATGATGTCCTTCACGTCAATCAGCATGATCCGGTCGCGGCGATAGACCGGAACGCGTGAGATCTGCCGCGGTGCCGGCACGCCGGCACGTTCCGTGCGACCGGACGGCGTGGTGGCAACGTCGGTAAGGTCGAAGAACACCATGCAGGTGCCAGCCACGTCCCCGCCGCACAGCATCCTTGATACCTTGATCATCAGCAGCCGGTCGGGAATGTTGATCATCATCGCAAGCGGCGGCGCATTCGCAGGCGTGCCGCCTTGGTCGTCCATGCGTAGCAGGAACTCGATCTTCTCGCGGCTCCGGGGCGGGTGCATCGCGACGACGTCGAGCCCGAGCAGGTCGCCCCGCGCGATGCCCAGCGATGCCTCCGCCGTCGGCCCCAGGATCTGCAGTGCAACGTCGTTAAAGGCGGTGATCCGGTTCTGGGCGTCGAGCCAGACCATGCCGAGATCGAATTGTTCAAGCTTATGCTGAAAACTCTGGTCAAGCTGGCGGTCCCGCTCCCCGGTCTGCCGGTGCGGGGCCGCCCTGCCGGACAATCGCCGGTCATCCATCCGTGTAGCATCAGACATTCGAAGCTCCCTCCTGGGCCGCCTCGCTGCGGACAGGTGCATCGGCCGGCACTATGCCACAGTGCGTCGGTGTCGGCTCGTGGGTCTCCAGCCGAAGTTGATGCACCCCCGGCGGGCTTTCATGCATCAACTGTTGCGCTCCCCAAACAGCGCAGGGCACGGTCGCCCGCAAGCAACAGGATGCCGCAAAGGCGCCGCCCCTGGAGAGGACCGATGATCCCGAACAAATTCGAGTACCACGCGCCACGCACCGTCGCTGCCGCCCTCGCGCTGCTCGGCGAGCATGGCGACGAGGCCAAGCTGCTCGCCGGCGGCCACAGCCTGCTGCCGATGATGAAGCTCCGCTTCGCAAGCCCGGGCCACCTCATCGACCTCAACCGGGTGCCGGAGCTGCGCGGCATCGCGCTCGCAGGTCCGGCGCTGCATATCGGCGCCATGACCAGCGAGAACGACCTCATCTTCTCGGGCCTGGTGGCCGAACACGCCCCGCTCCTGGCGGAGGCGGCGCGGCAGATCGCCGATCCCCAGGTGCGCTATCGCGGCACCATCGGCGGCGACATCTCGCACGGCGATCCCGGCAACGACCACCCGGCCGTCATGCTGGCCCTGGATGCCACCTTCGTGCTCACGAGCGAGGCCGGCGAACGCCTGGTCAAGGCTGCGGACTTCTTTCTAGGCACCTATGCCACGGCGCTCGAGCCCGGCGAGATCATGACCCTTATCCAGGTTCCGCTCTGCGGACCCGGCACCGGCGCCGCCTACGCCAAGCTCAAGCGCAAGACTGGCGACTATGCGACCGCGGCCGCCGCGGTAGTGCTGCGGCTGCAGCAGGGGCGCTGCGTGCAGGCCGCGATCGCGCTCACCAATGTCGGCCAGACCGCCCTGCTGGCGAGCGCTGCGGCGGCCTCGCTCATCGGCACGACCATCGACGATGCGGCGATCGGCAATGCCGCCGCGCTCGCGATGACGATCTGCGAACCGTCGGCCGATCTGCGTGGCGACGAAACCTACAAGACCGCGATGGCCGGGCAGATGGTCGAGCGCGCGCTCCGGCTCGCACGTCAACGCGCCACCGACTGAGAGGGCATCATGGCAAAGAAAACCCAGGTCAGCTTTTCGCTGAACGGCCGAGACACCGACGTGCTGGTCGAGCCCCGGGAGCTGCTCATCCACACCTTGCGCGAGCGGCTGCTCGTCACTGGCCCGCATATCGGCTGCGAAACCTCGCATTGCGGCGCTTGCACGGTCGATCACGACGGGCAGTCGGTGAAGGCTTGCACGATCCTGACGGTGCAGTGCGAAGGCTCGACCGTACTGACCATCGAGGGCTTCGCCAAGGGCGCCGAGCTGCACCCGCTGCAGGAGGGCTTCACCCAGGAGCACGCCCTGCAATGCGGCTTTTGCACGCCGGGGATGATCACCCGCGCCTACCGGCTGCTGCAGGAGAACCCGGCTCCGACCGAAGCCGAGATCCGGTACTGGATGGCCGGCAATCTCTGCCGTTGCACCGGCTACCAGAACATCGTCAAGGCGATCCAGTACGCGGCGGCGAAGATGCGCGGCGAGGCGGTGACGACATCGCATCCGCTAATGGCCGAACTGAACGCTTAGAGCCGCATCGGCTGCTCTACCAAACAACAAGCAGAGCATGATCGACCGGATCGTGCTCGGAGAACGCAGGACATGGACCAGGCAACCCCGACCGACCGGCGCGAGACGCTCGAGGGCATCGGCTGCTCCCGCAAGCGGCGCGAGGACCCGCGCTTCATCCAGGGCCGCGGCAACTATGTCGACGACATCAAGCTGCCGGGAATGCTGTTCGGCATCATGGTGCGCAGCCCGTATGCGCACGCCCGCATCAAGTCGATCGACACCGCCAGGGCCCGTGCGCATCCGGGTGTGCATGCGGTGCTGACCGCCGAGGATCTGAAGCCGCTCAAGCTGCACTGGATGCCGACGCTGGCGGGCGACGTGCAGGCGGTGCTTGCCGACGGCCTTGTCAGCTTCCAGAACCAGGAGATCGCGTTCGTGGTCGCCGACGACCGCTACGTGGCGGCAGATGCCGCCGAGTTGGTCGAGGTGGACTACGAGGAGCTGGACGCGATCGTTGATCCGTTCCAGTCGATGGCGGCAGACGCGCCTTCGATCCGGCCGGACCTCGACGGCAAGACGACCGGCCAGCACGGCAACCGCCGCCACCCGAACCACATCTTCAACTGGCAGGTCGGCGACAAGGACAAGACCGACCGCGCCTTCGACCGCGCCGAAGTCACCGTCAAGCAGGACATGCAATATCCGCGCGTGCATCCCTGCCCGCTCGAGACCTGCGGCGCGGTGGCGAGCTATGATGCAATCCGCGGCGACCTCACGGTCTGGATCACCTCGCAGGCGCCGCATGTGGTGCGCACCGTGGTCGGCATGCTGTCCAGCATCCCGGAATCCAAGATACGCATCATCTCGCCGGACATCGGTGGCGGCTTCGGCAACAAGGTCGGCATCTATCCCGGCTACGTCACCGCCATCGTCGCCTCAATCGTGCTCGGACGGCCGGTCAAGTGGATCGAGTCCCGCTCCGAGAACCTGACCACCACGGCGTTCGCGCGCGACTACTGGATGACCGGGGAACTCGCCGCCGACAAGGAGGGCCGCATCAGCGCGTTGCGTGTGAATGTGCTGGCCGACCACGGCGCCTTCGATGCCTGCGCCGACCCGACCAAGTGGCCGGCCGGGATGTTCCATGTCTGCACCGGGTCCTATGCGATCCCGAACGCGCATGTTTCGGTGGATGGCGTTTACACCAACAAGTTCCCGGGCGGCGTCTCGTACCGGTGCTCGTTCCGGGTGACCGAAGCGGTGTATCTGGTCGAGCGCATGATCGACGTGCTGGCGCAGAAGCTCGGCATCGACAAGGCCGATATCCGGCGCCGCAACTTCATCCGGTACGACCAGTTTCCCTACCTGACACCGCTCGGGCTGGAGTTCGATTCCGGCAACTACGCGCCGGCGCTGGAAAAGGTGCTGCATGCGGTTGGCTACGACGCGCTGCGCGCCGAGCAGGCAGCGACGCGTGCCGATCCGGCGAGCCCGACGCTGATGGGGATCGGCATCACCACCTTCACCGAGATCGTCGGCGCCGGCCCGTCCAAGAGCTGCGACATCCTCGGCATCGGCATGTTCGATAGCTGCGAAATACGCGTGCACCCAGACGGCTCGGCGATCGCCCGCATGGGCACCATCTCGCAGGGCCAGGGCCACGAGACCACCTACGCGCAGATCATCGCCTCAGAGGCCGGCATTGCGGCGTCGCGGATCGAGGTCAGCGAGGGCGACACGGCAACGGCGCCGTATGGGCTCGGCACCTACGGCTCGCGCTCGACGCCGGTGGCCGGGGCCGCCATCGCGCGGGCCAGCCGCAAGATACGCGAGAAGGCGCGCAAGATCGCGGCCCACCTGCTGGAGGTCTCGCCGGACGATCTCGAGTTCGACCTGGACGGCTTCACGGTGAAAGGTGACCCGTCGCGCGGCAAGACGATCAAGGAGTGCGCCTGGGCCGCCTACAACAATGTTCCCGAAGGCATGGAGATGGGGCTGGAGGCAGTCGATTATTACGATCCGCCGAACTTCACCTTCCCGTTCGGTGCCTATCTGTGCGTGCTGGACGTCACCAAGAAGACCGGCGAGACCAAGGTGCGCCGCTTCTACGCGCTCGACGACTGCGGCACCCGCATCAATCCGATGATCATCGAGGGCCAGATCCATGGCGGCCTCACCGAAGGCTTCGCAGTGGCGATGGGACAGGAGCTGCCATACGACGCGCAAGGCAACGTGCTCGGCGGGACCTTGATGGACTACTTCCTGCCGACTTCCTACGAGACCCCGCACTGGGACACCGACTTTACGGTGACGCCGTCGCCGCACCATCCGATCGGCGCCAAGGGTGTCGCGGAATCGCCGCATGTCGGCTCCATTCCCTGCTTCAGCAACGCGATGGTCGATGCCTTCGCCCATCTCGGGGTGACCCACATGAACATGCCCTACAACAGCTACCGGGTTTGGCAGCACGCGAAGCGGCTGGAGCTCACGACATGAAGATCGAACTCGACAAAAGCCTTGCACTCCCGGTTTCGCAGGAAGCCGGCTGGTGCCTGGTCGGCAACATCGAGGGGATCGCCTCGTGCCTGCCGGGTGCGAAGATCACCGAGCGCATCGACGGCAGCCACTTCAAGGGCACGGTGCTGGTCAAGCTCGGACCGGCTACGGTATCGTTCAAGGGCGACATCGAAATCCTCGAGCGCAACGACGAGACGCATACGATGCACCTCGTCGGGCGCGGCAACGATGTGACCGGGTCCTCCGCCGCGTCGCTTGATCTGATCGCCACCGTGGTATCGACAGGAGCCGGTTCCTGCGAGCTGACCGGGCGCTCGGAAGTATCGGTCTCCGGCAAGGTGGCAGCGTTCGGCTCGCGCCTGATGAGCACCGTCACCGACCAACTGCCGAAGATCTTTTTCGCGAATATTCTGGCGCAGGCGAAGGAAATATCGGCGGAAGAGCCGGCCGGCGCGGCACCGGCTTCGGAAGCGCTTCTGTCCGGGGCCTCTGCGACACCCGCAGCCTCCGCGACACCTGCAGGACCCGGCATCCACGCTGCGCCGAAGGAAATTAGCTTCAATGCGATCGGCTTCATCTTCGCAGTCCTGAAGCAATGGGTAGGCGGGCTGTTCAGCCGGACCAAGACGAGCTGATCGCATGCACGGGTGTGGCCGGATGCAGGCAATCACCGAGCTGAGCCAGCGACTGCAGGCGACCGGCTACATCGTCGAACGCAGCCTCGCCTCGACGCTGCTGCTGATGGCTGAGCTGCGGCGCCCGCTGCTGATCGAGGGCGATCCAGGGGTCGGCAAAACCGAGGTCGCCAAGGCGCTGGCGGAGGTGCACGGGACCCGTCTCATCCGCCTGCAGTGCTATGAAGGGCTGGATACCTACAACACGCTCTACGAGTGGAACTACCAGCGCCAGTTGCTCGCCATCAAGCGGGCCGAGGCGGCGGGCCCGGATGCGGCGCTGGACGACGAGGCGCTGTTTTCCGAGAAGTACCTGCTCCGGCGTCCGCTGCTGGAGGCGCTCGGCGAACTGGTCTCGCCGGTGCTGCTGATCGACGAGATCGACCGCGCCGACGCTGCCTTCGAGGCCTTCCTGCTGGAGCTGCTGTCTGACTTCCAGGTCAGCATCCCAGAGCTTGGCACCATACGCGCCCGCTCGATTCCGCTGGTGGTGCTGACGTCGAACGGCACCCGCGAGCTGTCGGACGCGCTGCGGCGGCGCTGCCTGTATCATTATCTCGATTATCCGAGCTTCGGAAAGGAACTCGCGATCGTGCAGGTCCGGCTGCCTGCCCTGCCGTCGCTGCTGGCAGCGCAGATCGTCGAGTTCGCGCAAAGCCTGCGCCGCCTCGACCTCAGGAAGAAGCCCGGCATCGCCGAGACGCTCGACTGGGCCGCCGCCCTGCTCGGGCTTGGCGTCAAGACCCTCGCGGAGGCTGGCCCGGATGGCATCATGGACACGCTCTCCACCCTGTTGAAGACACGCGACGATGTGCAGGCCGTTGATCGGACGACGCTTGATCGTCTGGTCGCTGCCGCCGGGTAGCCGGTCATGCAGGACGCGCTAGCGGCCCGGATCACCGGCTTCGTCGCGACGATGCGCGCCAACGGGTTTCCGGTCGGCATCGGCGAGGCGCAGGACGCGCTACGCGTTGCGGCCGTGGTCGGGGTGCTGGAGCGCGAGCCGCTGCGCTGGGGCTGGCGCAGCCTGCTGTGTGCGCGACCGGGTGAGTGGCATCGGTTCGACGACCTATTCGACAGCTACTGGCGGCCGGCGAACCGCACCCTGCTGGTCGAGAAGCGGAGCGGCGGTGCGGGACACCTCGCGTTCGATCCGGACGATGGCGCCGACGGCGGCAAGGCCGGCCCGGCGATCCAGGGCGGCGGCGATACCGGCGCAGGCAGGAACGATGCGGGTCTCGCACGCGAGGGTGCCAGTGCCGCGGCTGCGGTCGAGCAGGTCGACTTTCGCTCACTGACCGACCGCGAGCAGACCAGCGCGATCGAGAGTGCGATCCGCCGCTTCGCACGGCGCCTGCAGCAGTTGCGCACGCGGCGTGAGCGCTCCGCCCCTGGCAGTCACCGGCTCGACCTCCGGCGCACCATACGGCGCAGCATCGGTGCCGGCGGGGTACCGGCTCGGCTCTGTCACCTGGCACCGAGACGGGTCCGGCCGCGGCTGGTGTTGTTGCTCGACGTCAGCAAGTCGATGTCGCTGTACAGCTTCTTCTATCTGCGTATCGCACGCGCGCTGGCAGCCGAACTGACCGACGTGCATGTGTTCCTCTACCACACGCACCTGACACACGTGTCGGAAGCCCTGAAGGACCCGGATCCGCATCGGGCGCAGGAGCGCCTGCAGATCCTGTCGTCCGGCTGGGCCGGAGGCACACGGATCGGCGCCTGCGTGGCCGCGTTCAACCGCGAGTACGCCGCGCACTTGGTGCATGCGCGCACGGCGGTCATCGTGGTGAGCGACGGCTACGATACCGGCGCCGCCGGTGTGCTCGGCCGCGAACTGGCGCTGCTGGCACGGCGGGCGCGCCGGATCGTCTGGCTCAACCCGCTCAAGGCCAACCCGGACTACGTCCCTGCGGCGCGTGGCATGCGGGAGGCGATGCCGTCGATCGACCTGTTCGCCGGCGGCCATGACCTGCGCAGCGTCGAAGCGGCTCTCGTCAGCATCATGGCCGTGTTGTGACCGGCATGCCCGCCCTCCCGCAGCGTCGGCTGCTGGTTTCTGCGGTCGTGCTGGCGGCTGGCCGTTCCGAGCGCATGCAGGGGCGCAACAAGCTCACGCTGGAGATTGCCGGCGAACCGATGCTGCGCAGGACCGTGTGGGCCGTGCTCGGCATCGAACCGGTAGAGTGCGTGGTGGTCACCGGACACGACGCTCGTGACATCGGCGGGATCGTTTCCGATCTGCCGGTGCGAGCTGCACACAACACGGATCATGCGAGGGGCCAACCGTTCTCGGTCGCAGCCGGTGTGCGCGCCCTGTCCGGACACTGCGATGCCATCATGGTCGTCCCGGCCGATCAGCCGCTGCTGACGTCTGCCCATCTGGCTGCCCTGGTGACAGCCTACGGCAGCATCGGCGACCGCTCTATCCTGATGCCGATGCATGAGGGCTACCGGGGTAACCCGATCCTGTTCGCTGCGCATCACGCGCCCACAATCACCGCAGGCGATCTAAGCATCGGCTACCGGCGCCTGATCCAGAGCCATCCGGACCTGGTCGCCCGGATTGAGTTCGACTCCGATGCCTACGTCCTCGATTGCGACACGCCCGAGGAATTCGCGGCCCTGCAGGCCCGGTTGGAGACGGTGTCGTGCGCAGCCTGACCGCATCCGCCCTGGCCCGGCGGCTTGCGCTGGCGCCGCTTGTGCTGGTTCCGGTCCTATGCGGGCTCCTCACGGGACGCCCCTCCCGGAGCGCCGGGCTGATCGGTGGCGTCCTGGTCCTCGGTGGCGTCGTGGCAGTCTCGCGGCATCGGCATGCAGGTGGCTCCGCGATCCTGTCGATGGGCTTGATCGGCATGCTGACCGGCCTGCTGATCGACAACCGCTCCTACGGGCCGGGCGGTCTTGCGGCCCTCTGCCTGGTCCCGCGAGGCGGTGGCGCGATCGACGCCATGCTGTTCGACCTTGCCACCATGCCTGCCCAATACGGCATGATGGTGCTCGCTGGAATCGGCACATCGGTTGCCTGCGGGTCGAGGGCCAGCGGCCACACCCTGGCGCAAACCGTGACCTGCAACCTTGCGATGCTGATTGGCATGCTGCTGTCCAACCTTGCATTGCGTCGCCTGCTGGAGACCGGCATCGTTGGTCACATCGCCTGGGCGCCGGCACGTCCGGACCTCCTGCTCGCGGCCATGCCGGCTGGCATGGTCTGGGGAATGGATGCCGGCTTGATGCTGCTGGACCGCCTGCCTGGCCTGCGCCGCAGGCTCCGCATCCGGGGCAACGCCATCTCGTCCAGGCCGCGCGTGGTGCGATCATGAGCGTCCAGGACGTCCTCGGCCTGGCCGGGACGCTCCGGGCGAACAACGACAGCTTTGCGCTGGCGACGGTGGTGCGGACCGTGGCGGTCACCGCAGCAAAGGCCGGCGCAAAAGCCGTGATCTGCGCAGACGGGGTCATTACCGGCGGCTGGATCGGCGGCGGCTGCGTGCGCGGAGCCGTACTCAAGGCAGCGCGCGCCGCACTCGCCGACGGCCAGCCGCGCCTCATCAGCGTGCAGCCGCGCGAGGCGCTGGCCCTGCATGGCGTGAGTGCCGGCCAGAGCCTCGGCGGCATCGAGTTTGCCAGCAACATGTGTCCGAGCCAGGGCAGCATGGACATCTTCGTCGAGCCCTTCCTGCCACGGCCGCACCTCGCCGTCTGCGGGGCGTCACCGGTCGCGGTCTGCGTGGCGGAACTGGCGGCACGCATGGGCTTCCGGGTCACCGTGGCCGCACCAGGTGCCGAGCACGGACGTTTCGAGGCTGTCGAGCGGATGCTGGACGGCTCGGCACTCCCAGCGACGACAAAGGGAGTTGACTACATCGTCGTCGCGACCCAGGGATCGGGCGATCTTGCTGCGCTGACGGCGGCGCTGGGCCTGCAGGCCCGATACGTCGCGTTCGTGGGCTCGCGGCGGAAATCAGACGTCCTGCGTGCGAGCCTTGAGGCGGCTGGCGTGGTTCCGGACCTTATCGCCTCGGTGCACATGCCGGCGGGTCTTGACCTCGGCGCGATTACGCCAGACGAGATCGCGTTCTCAATCGTGGCGGAGATAATCTCGGTGCGCCGGCAGGGCCAGCGCTAGTGTCCCAAACCAGAAGCTTGCTGCATCGTGGGGTGACCTTGGTTTGCTTGGTGCGGACGCAGGGGCGTTCGATGCTGGCCAGGATGTCGGAGGCTGACTTGGTCCAGCGGAACGGCTTAGGGGCGGCGTTGTGCTGTTCGATGAAGCCTGTAATGGCGGCTTCAAGCTAAGACAGCGCGGTGCATGGATCAGGGGCGTGGGGGCAGTGACCCCAGCCCCGTGTGGGATCAGGCGACGCGGGCATAGCTTGGGCGTCCCAGGTCC
>CAXTFY010000186.1:0-10128 GCA_964243265.1 uncultured Acetobacteraceae bacterium
ATCAGGGACATGGAGCGTGCGGGGATCGACATCGTGACCGACGGCGAGGCGCGGCGGGAAAGCTACTCCAACCGCTTTGCCTTGGCGCTGGACGGCGTGGACCTCGACAACCCGGCCGAAGTGGTCGGCCGCACCGGAAAGCTGACCTCGGTTCCCCGCGTCACCGGACCCATTCGCCGCCGCGACGCGGTGGAGGCGCGGGATGCCGCCTTCCTGGTCGCCAACACGGACCGTGTCACCAAGATCACCCTGCCAGGCCCCTATACCATGTCCCGCCAGGCCAAGGACGAGCACTACAACGACCCCGAAGCCCTCGCCATGGCCTATGCCGAAGCGGTGAACGCCGAGGCGTTGGACCTCAAGCGAACGGGCGTGGACATCATCCAGTTGGACGAACCCTGGATGGAGCAGTTTCCGGATGAAGCAAAGCAGTACGGCTTGCGCGCGGTGAACCGGGCGCTGGAAGGAGTCGCCGGCACTACCATCGTCCACGTCTGCTTCGGCTATGCCCATGTCGTGCCGGACAAGCCGCACGCCTACTCCATCCTGCCGCACCTGGCCGATTGCATCGCGCAGCAGATCTCGATCGAGGCGGCGCAGCCGAAGCTGGAACTGGCGGTGCTGCGGGAACTGCCGGGCAAGACGATCCTGCTGGGCGTGCTCGACCTGGGCAGCCACGAGGTGGAGACCGCAGAAACGGTTGCGGCCCGCATCCGCCGCGGGCTGGAGCACGTCTCGGCCGAGCGGATCGTGCCGGCCCCGGATTGCGGGATGAAGTACCTGCCGCGGGAGCGTGCCTTCGGCAAGCTTCGGGCGCTGGCCGAAGGTGCCGCCATCGTGCGACGAGAGCTTCTGGGGGCATAGCGTGGCTTCGGTGGAACGATCAGGTCCTTATGCGGTGCCGGGGTGGTGCTGGGCTGGTCACGCGACCAAGCCGGCGATCAGGGCACCGAGTAGGACTTTGCCGCGCCGGCGTGCGTTGTGCGCGAACTGAAAAGCCGAAGGGGACCGGCGGCTTGTCTTGCAAGCTTTATCGGTGCGGGCTCAGCCAGGGCCAGCATAGTGCAGGGATCGGCGTCTGAGCTTCGGACAGCATCTGGACGGTTTGAGCTGTTTAGCGTCACCGTCCGATAGGCGTAAGTGATGAGAGTCCGCAGTTCGCGGGCAGATGGTGTTCATTACGGTATGAACCATGCCAATTCCAACGCAAATGCGCTTCTAACACCCCTTAAACCACTGACGTCGGATGCATCGTGCCAATCAGCGGTCGAGTGTCGCCGCAGCCGCAGTTGCTGTTTCGCCGTCTTGTGCGGGGCTGGCGCCGCTGACGCCAATCGCGCCGACAATCGCGTTGTCATGCAGCAACGGCACGCCGCCTTCGATCGGCGCCGCCCCTGGTAGACCCAGCACATTGGTCTGCCCGGCCAGAACCCGGTCAGCAAAGCTCTTGCTGGTCGTCTGAAACAGCAGGGCCGTGCGCGCCTTGGCGAGGGCGACCTCGATCCCAGCAAGCTGTGAGCCATCCATGCGATAGAACACCATCATATTGCCGCCGTCATCAAGAACGACGATGGATTGCCGATAGTTCTTGGACACGGCGATCGCCTGAGCCGCCGCGGCAAGCTTCTGCGCCCCGGCCAATGTGAGTGCTTTCTTGTCGGTCAGTTGAGCCGAGGCGGTTCCGGCGCCGACCAGCAGCGCCGCAACCCAGGCAAGAGGCAATCGCTTCACGCCAGGTTCGCCAGGATGTCGATCGCGTTGCGCCGCTCGATCCGTTCCAGCGCGGCGTCGTCCAGACCGAACGCGCGTAGTCCGTTCGCCGTGTCAAGCGGCGAAGCCGCCGGGAAGTCGGACCCGAACAAGATACGCTCCGGCGGCATCAACTTCGTAAGCGCAGCCAGCGAGTAGGCCGTCCAAGCTTGGGCCGTATCGAAATACAGCGCCTGGATCGCCGGTATGGCGCCGCCAGGAAACGCCTGCATCAGTGCCGGGTCACCACCCACCATCCGCTGGAACCGGAAAACCAGGAACGGCACGGTGCCGCCGCCATGCGAGAAGATGAAACGTATGTCCGGGTAGCGGAGCGTGGTGTGGCTCATCAGCAGGCTGCCGATGGTCCGGGACGTCTCGGTGGCATACTCCACCACGACGTCCGGCACGTTCGGGACCACGTTGGTACAACAGGCCGGCTGGAGCGGGTGCACGAAGACGGTGGCCTTGCGCCGGTTCAACTCCTCCATCACGGGGTCGAAGGCCGGGTCGCCGAGATATTTGCTGCCGTAGCTCGTCATCATCCCGACGCCCTGCGCGTGCAGCACGTCCATGCCGTAGGCGATCTCGGCGAGCGTGTTGCCGATGTCGGGAAGCGGCAGGGTCGTGAACATGCCAAACCGGCCCTTATGATCGGCGACCATGCGTGCCTGGTACTCATTGCAGTCGCGCGCCAGGCCTTTTGCCTGGTCATAGTCGCCAAAGAACACCCCGGGATCACTGGTGGAGACGATCGCCGTCGCTACGCCCGCGGCATCCATCGCATCGAGCGACTTCTGCAAGGTCCAACCCATGTTGAAACCTTGGTTGGTTCGCCGCCCTTTCATCATGGCCAGCAGACCGGGCGAGGTATAGTGGTGATGCACGTCGATCCGCGTTGGCGGCGACGTTTGCGCGCGTGCACGACGGGCAGCGCCTGCCAGGGCCAATCCGCCAACGCCACGGAGCAACCCACGCCGGGCGAGGCCATGGGCTAGACCGCATCCGCATGGGCCTGTGGGATCAAGGGTTTCGGCTCTATCGCATTTTATAAGCACTGGCTTCTTCCTCCAGCGAAGACGCGCGTGGCCGGGCTTATGCCCCATGTTCCCGTGCCGCCCCAAATGGCGGCCTGCATCGATGCCCGTCTTTAGCGGCAGGCACCACGTTGGCGAAGCCCTTTCACGAGGCAGTGACGGGTTCGACGGTTGCCGCATCCTCGGGCGCGGCGACTTCCTCCAATGCCTTCTGCCTCGTCTCGGGACCAATAAGATTGATGCTGATGGCAGCGACACAGAGCAGGGTTGCTATCGCGATGAAGACCGCCAAAAACCCAAACTGCGCCTGAATCCAGGGTATCACCGGTATGAAGCCAGCCGTCGCAAGACGTCCGACACCTGCCGCCATGCCAAAACCTGACGCACGGGCGCTGGTTGGGAAAACCTCCGAGGTAAAGATCTGCATGGTGTTGCCAGCAACCTGGTAGCAAAAGATCATGATGAAGCCGACGATCAGCAGTTCGGTGTTGCTGATCGCCAAGGCGAACAAGATCGCCATGCAGCCCGCGGCAATGAAGGCGATGGTCGCCGTCCGCTTGCGGCCGTAACGATCCAAGGCGAACATCATGAACAGACTGGCGCATGGCACGGCCAACATCATGCCAAAGCTGTAGGTCAGGGACTGCGTGATATTGAAGCCCTTGCTGCCCATCATACTCGGCAGCCACGTACCAAAGCCGATCGTGACGCAGAAGAAGGCGCTCATGGCAACGGTGGCAGCCATCAGGCGCCCGGCGTATGAGCGCCAGACCAGCATGAACGGGTCCTGCGTGACGACAGGCAGGGATGCGGTGGAGCCGGTTGGGACCGCAGGCAAGCCCATGCGTGCAAGCGTAGCGAATGCTTCGCGGCTGCGCCCTCGCGCAACCAGCCAACGCGGCGACTCCGGAAGGCTGAAGCGCAGGGCAAAGACAATCAACGCCCCCACGCCAATGCAGACCCAAATAGCACGCCAGCCGAGTACATCACTCAGACCCAAGGTCAGTAAAGCGGCCATCGGCCAGGACAGCGCCCCGCCGATCAAGTGGATGAACGCCAGTATCCGCCCCCGCAGCCGCTTTGGTGCAAACTCTCCCGCGTAGGCAAAAGCCAAGGGCTGCTCCGCGCCGAGGCCAATCCCGGCGATGAAGCGGACCAGCCCGAGCCACAAGGCATTGGGAACGAATGCGGCGATTATCGTGGCAGTGCCAAAAAGCAGGAGGTTGAATTGGTAAGTCGTCTTGCGGCCGATACGGTCAGTGAACTGACCCTGGAAGAACGTTCCCAACGCCAACCCGAAAAGTTGCGCACTGCCAACCGCGGCAAGCTCGCCGCGAGACGCGAAGTTGTCCCGTAGCATGATCGGGATCATCGATCCGAATATGACGTAATCTAGGACATCGATGAAGTAGCCAGCGGCTATGAGTGCGAAGATACGCTTGTGGATCCGCGTCAGCGGAGACTCATCCAGCGCCTCGCCGACGACATCCTGATCCGTTCGTTTCACGCTCATCCCCACGTCGCAGCTTTTTCAGATTGCTGGCTCGAAGTCGCTCCGCAGGCTGGGCCTGCGGCAAGGAGCAGGATGATGCCCTTTTCACGGCTGTCAAGCACTTTATGTATCTTCCGCCGCTTGATCAAAAAACATATATAGTCGGCGCGTCGACAAGCGCTGGCTGGAGCTGTCTCACCTCATGACCCCCATCGCCTCTAGCAGCAACCTCACGACGCTTGGGCATACGGACCAGGGCGGCCGGCCGGATGGCGTTCAGGTCATGCTGCACGCGGGCCACGCTTATATCGGGCATATGTTCAGCGACGGCATCACCATCGTCGATGTGCGTGATCCCCGTGCCCCGCGCCCCGTGGGCTTCATTGCTTGCCCGCCCAACACAAGGTCGCACCATTTACAGGTGCATGACGGCATCCTGCTGGCGACCAACTCAGCCAATATCTGGGCCATGCAGCGCTATGGCGACCAGGCGGATTACTTCACCGCGCCGCTTGCCGACAGCTTCACCCGGCGCGAGCGCGAGTTCACGGCAGGGCTGCGCGTCTTCAGCCTCGCCGACCCGGCGGCGCCACGGGAGATCGGCTTCTGCCCAGTGGATGGGATTGGGCTGCATCGCATCTGGTGGGTGGGGGGACGCTACGCGTATGCCTCCTGCCATTTTGATGGCTTCACCGACCACATCCTGGCCATCTTCGATGTTGCCGACCCAGCGAAGCCAACCCTTGCCGGCCGTTGGGCGCTGCCGGGCATGGATCGCGCCGCCGGTGAGGCACCGCCTTGGCCGAAGGGCAAACGTTGGGCGCTGCACCACATGATCGTGGCCGGCACGACAGGCTACGCCGCCTGGCGCGATGGCGGCGTCACCTTGCATGACCTGACCAACCCGGTGGAGCCCGGCTTGCTCTCTCACCGGGTCCTCTCACCGCCGTTCGCGGGCGGCTCGCATACTCCGCTGCCACTGCCGGGGCGGGGGCTGCTGCTGTTGGCCGACGAGGCGACGAGCAACAACTGCGCCAACGGCCTGGCGCATGCCTGGCTGATGGACGTGCGCGAACCCACTAATCCCGTAACGTTCTCCACGCTGCCGCAACCGGGTGAGGCGGATTACTGTGCCGCCGGCGGCAAGTTCGGTCCGCATAACCTGCACGAGAACCGGCCGGGGACTTTCCAAAGCGAGACGCTGGTCTTCGCCACCTGGCACAATGCCGGGGTTCGCGTCTTCGACCTCGCCAATGCGTTCCAGCCGCGGGAAGTCGGGTTTTGCGTGCCACAGGCGCCGGAGCGCCTGATCGACATCCGCCCGGGCGCCGTGCCGGTCACGCAGTCCTGCGATGTCTGCGTGGACTGCAATGGCATCCTTTACGTCACGGACACCAATGGTGGGCTCTCCGTGCTCGAATTCCACGGTTCATAAGCGCAGGCCCACCTGCCGGAAGGCCGCCTGCACCAACGATGTCGGGAGTGATCTTCGCCACGTTGCGGCAGGACATCTTGCGGTTCCTCCGCCGCCTTGGTGCAGCGGGATGGCGCTGTTGCGTCCCGCCTGCAAAGCTGCCTCATGCAGCGGCCAGGATCCGCCAAGCTGCTCCGGAAGTGTGGCCGCGCGTGCTGGCCATCGTCGTGCAGCCGGGCGTCGAGTTCAGCCATGAGGGCATCGCGGTCTATTGGCCCGACCGGGCGGCTGTCCTGCCGGACGCCCTGCGGCGGATGCCGGGCGTGGTGTTCGAAGCGCACTCCACCGGCTACCGGCCCGAGGCGGCCCTGCGGCGGCTGGTCGCGGACGGCTTCCCCATCCTGAAGGTAGGCCCTGGCCTGCCCGTCGCCCTGCGCAAGGCCCTGTATGGCCCGGACGCCATCGAAGCCGTGCTGAACCCGGACGCTCCGCATTTGGCCACGACGCTGGAGGCGCTGATGCGGGCGCAACCGGAGCACTGGCGGAGCCACTACCCCGGAATGGCAACAGGCCGGCGCGTGCTGTGCCACCGCAGCGACAGCGCCGCATCCGCCGCTACTGGCCGGCACCCGAAGCCTGCAAGGCGGTCAAGGGGCTGCTGAAGCGGCTCGGGTATCGCGATCCCGGCGACGCCGGTCAGCCAGCATCTGCCCGGGCTTTATAAAAAGACTGTTACGGGACAGCTTAGGATGCAGCCGCGCGCCCTGCTGATCGAGTCGATCCGCGACGTGCTGCGCACCGACTCCCGCGCTTGCGGCAACGCCTAAGCTCCTCACGAAAGGCAGCCCATGGAACAAGGCAGAACACTCGGCGGCAAGGTGGCCGTCATCACCGGGGCGGCGCGCGGCATCGGCCGCGCCATCGCGGAGCGGTATGTTCACGAAGGGGCGCAGGTGGTCATCGCCGACCTCGATGAAACGGGAGCGCGGGCGGCGGCAGCGGCCATCGGTGGCGGCTGCGCCGGCCTTGCCCTCGACGTCACCCGGCAGGACTCGATCGACGCCATGGTCGCGGCCGTCGTGTCCCGCCTCGGCCGGATCGACATCCTGGTCAACAACGCCGGGATATTCGACATGGCGCCCACGGTCGAGATCACCCGCGAAAGCCTGCGCCGCGTGTATGCCGTCAACGTGGAGGGGCTGCTGTTCACCTTGCAGGCGGTGGCCCGGCAGATGATCGCCCAGGCCGGGAATGGCGGCAACGGCGGCGGCGGCAGGATCATCAACCTGGCCTCGCAGGCCGGCCGCCGCGGCGAGGCATTGGTGGCGGTCTACTGCTCATCCAAGGCGGCGGTGATCAGCCTGACGCAGAGCACTGGGCTCGACCTGATCCGGCACGGCATCAACGTCAACGCAATCGCGCCAGGCGTGGTGGACAACGAGCACTGGGACCATGTGGACGCCAGCTTCGCCCGCCACGAGAACCTGCAGCCAGGCGAGAAGAAGCGGCAGGTCGGCGCGGCGGTGCCGCTGGGGCGGATGGCGCGCCCGGACGAGATCGCCGGCATGGCTGTCTTCCTTGCCAGCGCCGACGCCGGCTACATCGTCGCGCAGACTTATAACGTCGATGGCGGCAACTGGATGAGCTGACCATCGCCCCAGGGGAGACGACCACAGCGGAGACCACCATGGTTCGAGCAGGAAGCGGAATTCGCCCAAGAAGCGCCGGGCGGCGACGCTGTGCCTGGCTGGGACGACGCTTGCGGCGCCGGCGTTCGCGGACAGCACGATCTCCATCGCAACGCTGAACAACCTGCAGAGGATCGAGGTGCAAAAGCTCGCACCGGCCTTCGGGAAGCAGCACCCGGACATCTACCTGAAATCAGGGGTGCAGGAGGAGAACCTGCTGTGCCCGCGGGTGATGACCGACATCTCCACGTATGGCGGCCAGTTCGACATCCTGCCGGTCGGTGGCTACGAAATGCCGATCTGGGCTAAGCAGAACCGGCGCTGTGATCGTTGCGCGGGTCAGGCGGCGAGGTCAGCCGGGACGGGGTGGGCCAGCGTCTTGCCAAGGGTTTGGCCCCCGTTCACCTTTCGCATGGTGGCCTGGCCCGGCGTCAGCAGCGCCCAGAGCAGCATGGCGGCGGCTTCGGCCGACGCCAGCGCGGTCCGGGTCTTGATGCGCCGCTTGAGCCTTGTGCAGCCGCTCGATGGCGTTGGTGTTCCGCCCTGACGTCAATTGCGCCGACGTCCACTGCGCCGAGGCCGTGCGGCAGGAGGTCGAACGGCGGCTCCGGGATGCGCTGATGGTGAAAGTCGAGCCACTGATCGTGCCCGCCGGGTTCTTCGAGGCGCCCGGGGCGAAGAAGGTCGTGCTGACCCTGAGGGAAGTGCCGGAACTGCCCGCCAGCACCCGGCGCGGTCCCGCCTATGCGGGCCGTGGCGACGCATGATGCAGGGCGATGCGCCAACCATCTGGCGTATGCTGGAACACCTGCGACATGCGGTAGGCGCGCTCCTGCTCCTGCCCGTCCACCTGGACCACGAACACCACGTCGCCCGAGGCGGCGAACAGCCCGGGTCCCAGCGGCAGGATGTGCGGCGGCGCGTAGCGGGCGGCGACGAAGACGTGCGGCAGGCCCTCGAAATAAGACAGCACGCTGACCGGGTCCGTACGGAGCGTCGGGGTGGAACCGTAGAACGCGGTCTCCGGCGCATAAAGCGCAGCGATCGCCGCCCAATCGGCGCGCGCGAAGGCGGCCGCCCAAGTGGCCTGCATGGTCTGAGCCACGTCGATGAACGCTTCTGTCATCCGCTGCTCCGTCGAGGACCGCGCCGAGGAGTGCGGCTGGCCTGAAATGCGCAAGCCTGGACCAAACCAGGCAAAGGGGAAATGCTGCAATGCGGATCGCTGCCCGACTCTTGGCCGGGGCTGCCCTGGCCGCCTGCTTGGCTGCATCCGTGCCGGCCCAGACCCGGATCAAGGTCGGGGCCTTGACCGACCTGTCGGGTGCCTATGCCGACTTGTCTGATGCCGGCTCGGTGGTTGCCGCCCGGCTCGCGGCATCCGGTTCCATGGCGGCCAACAAGGGATTCCAGGTAGATATCATGTCCGACTGCTCTCCGCAGTAAGCGGCCATTGCAGCCACGTCCGCCCGGCATCGGCCCGACCGGGACGCCGAGCCTGGCGCTCGCGATCAACCCTGGCCGATAGTGATCGGCTGAGACGACGGACGAGGACTCCCGCTTGTTGCACAGGCACCCCGATGCGTCGTCCGTGTTTGGGGCTTGTCCGCGCAACCCGTCTGGGCCAGCGGCCATCGTGCCGCGTCATGGGCCGGACACATGGCCGCCATCGCACCGCCGCCAAACCCCGCAGCACACCCCTTGCGCCTAAAGGGTCGTCCAAACATGCAACGTGGCCGCGCACGTCGGCCATGGCGAAGACCAGCAAGGAAGACACTCCCCTGAGGGCAGGCGGGCCAGTGTTACCGCAACACCAGGCCCAACAGGGAGCCGACTGCCCCTTTCAGCTTCTCCTTCGGGGTCCGAAGGCGCCGGGAACGATCCTCATGCGCCGTGTTCTGCGCGCGCTTCCAGGGGTGCTCACGCCATTGCACGTTGCGCCAGGACTTGACCCCGAATGCAACCGCGTAGGCCCGGCGCGGCACGTCGGACAGGTTGGGGCCGGCGGCGTGCAAGGTACGGCATTCATGCACGGTTGCCGCTCCTGCCGGCAAGGTGCAGACCACGCCCGCGTCATGCTCCACGCCGATCGCCTCAAGTCCGTGGACACGCGGGTCGTTGCCGATGGCACGGTGTTCCAGCAGGGGGCCCCGGTGGCTGCCGGGCACGAACCGCATGCAGCCGTTTTCGAGCGCGACGTCTTGCAGCGGCATCCAGAAGGTGATCGAGCGGAAGTTGTTCAGCACGCTGTAGAATGCCTCATCCTGGTGCCAGGGTGTGGGGCCGCCGGAGCGGGGCGGCTTCAGCATGGCGTGCTCGAAGACCAGTTCGGCACGCGGCCCCAGCAACTGCCGGGCGATTGCAGCGGCTTGGACGCGGAACGCCGTTTCGGCGAAGGCCGGTTCATACTTCGAAGGGTTCAGCACCTGCGGAACGCTGGGCGCGCGGTCGGGGGCATCGACACCTGCGAAGTCGAGATAGTCGCCTTCTGCCCGTCCCGCCGCCCTGGCGAACATCCCGTCATACAGGCCGACCAGATGGGCGACCTCCCCCGGCGGGCTCAGCGGCGGCAGCACCAGATAGCCATCTCGCCAGAACCGGTCATGCTCTGCTCTCGTCAGGGCTTCAGGCCCGGCGCTTGTCCGCAACGCTGTTTCGGTCTGCATCGCCTTGCCTTTCCGGCCAAGAGGCCATTCCGCGGGCGCGACTGGGCCTACCTGCCCAACTTCCTGCCCGGTTCCCACCTGC
>CAXTFY010000187.1:0-10073 GCA_964243265.1 uncultured Acetobacteraceae bacterium
ACCATGACGTGGAGACGGTGTTCCTGATGGCGACCGAGCGGCACCAGTTCATCGGCTCCCGCTTCGTGAAGGAAATTGCCCGGCTCGGCGGGGACGTGTCCAGCTTCGTGCCGGCCCTGACTTTGGAACGCACACTGGCTCGGGTTCGTTAACGGCCAGGCACGGCTGACACCCGGCCCACTACGAGAGGAGCGCCCCATGCGCCGCCGACACCTGCTTGCAACACTTGCGATTGGAACCCTGATGTCCGAAGCCGCGCCCGCAAACGCCCAAACCCAGCCCACCGACCTGGACCCCGAGAACACGCTGTACATGGACCTGAAGGACGGCCGGGTCGTCATCAAGCTGCGCCCGGACCTGGCGCCCAAGCACGTCGAGCGCGTTAAGGCACTGGCCCGCAAGCACTTCTACGATGGCACCGTGTTCCACCGCGTGATCGACGGCTTCATGGCACAGGGCGGCGACCCGACCGGCACCGGCACGGGGGGCAGCGACATGGGCAACCTGCCGGCTGAGTTCACCACCAAGGCGCACTTCCTGCGCGGCACCGTTGGCGCCGCCCGCACGTCGGACCCGAACAGCGCCAACAGCCAGTTCTACATCTGCTTCGCCCCGGCGCCCAGCCTGGACGGCCAGTACACCATTTGGGGCCAGGTGGTGCAGGGCATGGAGTACGTGGACAAGATCAAGCGCGGCAGCGGCGGCAGCGGCAGCGTGTCCAACCCCGACAAGATCGTCCGCGTGCAGGTGGCGGCGGACGCCAAGTCGTAGTATCCGACGCCGCGGTCTGCCGCGGCGTCGCTTTCCTGGTGGAACGGGCCTCTAGCTCAGTTGGTAGAGCACGGGACTTTTAATCCTGTGGTCGTGGGTTCGAGCCCCACGGGGCCCACCAAAGCCGCCCGCATCGCAGACGTTCCAACACCAGCGGTCGCCTTCCAAGGAGCGCCGTCATCGTGAGCCGCCGTTGCGGCGTGGCGATCCAGGGCCGCAAGTATATTCCAGGGTGACTTGAAGCGCCGAGCCGAAGCCGGTTCACAATGATTGGCGAAGGATGGCTCGTGCCGGCACCCTGGTTGCATAGCCCTTGAAGATGATCGTCCTTCCCCAACCACGGCTGTCGCGTCGCCGGCTCAGTCTCGCCTGGGCCAGGTGGCGCCGTCAGGCCCTGTTCGTCCTGGGCGGGATTGCGGTTGGCGCCATCGCCGTAGCCCTGGCGTTCGCCGCGGACCGTGCCGGGGCGGTGTTCCGGTCGATAGAAGCGTTTGATCCCCGCATCGCCCTGGTGCTGACCCCCGCCGGCTTCGCCACATGCTGCTGGCTGACCCGGCGCTACGTCCCGAACGCCGGCGGCAGCGGCATTCCGCAGGCGATTGCGGCGCGGCACCTGCACGGGCTGGCGGCCCGGCACCGCCTGGTTTCGTTGCAAACGGCGTTCGGCAAAATCGGCCTGCTGCTCCTCGGGCTGCTGTGCGGCGCGTCGATCGGGCGGGAGGGACCGACGGTGCAGGTCGGCGCGGCCATCATGTTCGCGCTCGGCCGGGTCTCGCCGCGGCGGCAGCCCGGCCTGATCCTGGCGGGCGCGGCGGCGGGCGTGGCGGCGGCGTTCAACACGCCCCTGGCCGGCATCGTGTTCGGCATCGAGGAGATGAGCCGCTCGTTCGAGGCGCGGACCAGCGGCGTGGTGCTCGGCACGGTGATCGCCGCCGGGCTGACTTCGATGGCCCTGCAGGGCGACTACACCTATTTCGGCACGACGCAGGTGGCGCTGGACGGGGTACAGGGCTGGCTGGCGGTACCGGTGCTGGGCGTCGTCGGCGGAGTGTTCGGCGGCGGGTTCAGCCGGGCGCTGATCCTGGTGGCGAATGGCCTGCCGGGAGCGTTTGGGCGGCAGGTGAAGCGGTGGCCCATCCTGTTTGCCACGGCGTGCGGCCTGCTGGTCGCCGGGTGCGGCCTGCTGTCGAGTGGCGCGACGTTCGGCACGGGCTATGACCAGGCCCGAGGACTGCTGGATGGCGGCAACTCCGGCATGAGCTTCGGCCTGTTGAAGCTGCTGGCGACGCTGGCGTCGGCGGTCAGCGGCATCCCCGGCGGCATCTTCGCGCCGTCGCTGGCAGTGGGGGCCGGACTGGGCGCGGACCTTGCGTCGCTGCTCCCCGGGGCGCCCTTGCAGGCGCTGGTAGTGCTCGGCATGGCCGGCTATTTCGCTGGGGTGGTGCAGGCGCCGATCACCGCCTTCGTGATCGTGAGCGAGATGACCGGCGACCACGCGATGGTGGTGCCGCTGATGCTGACGGCGCTGATCGGCTACGCCGCCTCGAAGCTAGTCTGTGCGGAGGGGGTGTATCACGCCCTGGCGCGCAACTTCATCTCGGCCGCCCTGGGTCATGTCGCTAAGCCGCCGTATTGAACGTGTCGGCGTAGCCGAACAGCCCCGCCGAGCCGCCGGTATGCAGGAACACCACGGTCTGCCCGGCCGTGAACACGCCGCGCCGGATCAGGTCGATCAGCCCAGCCATGCCCTTGCCCGAGTAAACCGGGTCCAGGAAGATGCCCTCCAGCCGGGCCACCTTGGTGACGGCCTCGACCATGCCCGGGGTCGGCACACCATAGCCCGCGCCGACATAGTCGCAGTTGGCCTCGACAGCCGCCGCCGGCACCGGGCGGTCCAGGCCGAGGTGCGTGACCGTGGCCTGGGCCAGGCGCAACACGTTGGCCTCCTGCTTGTCCCGCGGCAGGCGCACGCCGATGCCCAGCACCGGGACCGAGCTGCCCATGGCGTGCAGCCCGGCGACCAACCCGGCCTGGGTGCCCGCGCTGCCGGTGGCGTGCACCAGGCGGTCGATGCGCAGGCCCATCTCGTTCGCCTGCACCAGCAGCTCCAGGGCAACTGCGGCGTAGCCCAAGGCACCGGTGGCGTTCGACCCGCCGCCGGGGATCAAGTAGGGCTTTGCTCCATTTGCCCGCAGCCGGGCGCCGACTTCCTCGACGGCGGCTTGCATGTCGGTACCGCCGGAGCGGTATTCGAGGTGCGTGCCGAGCATGCGGTCCAGCAGCACGTTGCCATTGTTCAGGTAGGCGTCGTCATTGGTCTCGATCCGGTGCTCCAGCACGGCGGTGCAGGCTAGGCCGAGCTTGGCGGCCACGGCGGCGGTCTGGCGGACGTGGTTGGATTGCACCGCGCCCTGCGTCACCAGGTGGTCCGCGCCGGCCGCCAGCGCCGCGCCGGCCAGAAATTCCAACTTGCGGACCTTGTTGCCGCCCAGGCCCATGCCGGTGAGGTCGTCGCGCTTCATCCAGATGTCGGGGCCGTCGAGGGCGGCCGTCAGGCGCGGTAGACGCTCCAAGGGGGTAGGCGCCTGGCAGAGCTTGACGCGAGGGAAGCGAGTAAGGTCCAAGCGGGTCCATCCTATGCGCCAACCGCGCAACGCACCTATGTGCCAACGGCGTAGTGTAGCTGTGCGCCACCGGCGCAACGTAACCTTTGCAGTGCCCCCCCGTAAAATCAACGTGCCCGTTTGGCCGCCACGGAAGGTTAGACGTGACTTCCTGGCCCAGCGCGCTACATCTCAACAACCTGCAAGGGGCTACGCCTATGCATATCAAAAACCGCCGTGGCTGGGAGCTGCCGGACAGCGCCGCAACGCCTGAACACCTCGTTCTGGGACGCCGCACGCTGTTGGCAGCTGTTGGCGCCGCCGGCATTGCGCTGCCGGGCTCGGCCCATGCGCAGGGTGCCCCGCGCAACGGCAAGTACGATCCGATGCGCGAGATCACACCCGAGGACGACGCCACCACCTACAACAACTTCTATGAGTTCGGCACCAGCAAATCGATCTCCCGCGCCGCACAACGTTTGCCGGTCGCGCCGTGGACCATCGAGATTGACGGGCTGGTTACAACGCCCAAGACCATCGGCTTCGACGACCTGATGAAGCAGGTGCAGTTGGAGGAGCGGGTATACCGTCACCGCTGCGTCGAGGGATGGGCGATGACGGTGCCATGGACCGGCTTCCCGCTGCGGGATCTCGTGCGGCTCGCCGACCCGACCTCCGCGGCAAAGTATGTCGTGTTCACCACGTTGGCCGACCCGAAGACCATGCCGGGCCTGCGCAGCAGCCAGTTCGAGTGGCCTTATGTCGAGGGCGTCACGATGGCGGAGGCGATGAACGAGCTGCCGTTCCTGGCGACGGGGCTATACGGCAAGACCATCCCCAAGCAGAACGGTGCGCCGATCCGCCTGGTGCTGCCCTGGAAGTATGGCTTCAAGTCGGCTAAGTCCATCGTCAAGGTCACCTTCACCGATACGCGCCCGACCACGTTCTGGGAAGGCATCCAGCCGGAGGAATACGGCTTCTGGGCCAACGTCAACCCGGCCGTCCCGCATCCTCGCTGGAGCCAGGCCACCGAACGGCTGATCGGCAACGACCAGCGGGTGCCGACGTTGATCTATAACGGCTATGGTGAGCAGGTAGCCGGGCTGTATTCGGGTATCACGTCGGAAAGGCTGTTCATGTGATCGTTGCCCGCATCTTCATTGTCCTTGCGGCGCTGCTCCTGGTGGCTGCCGTGGCTATCGCCTCCCTGACGCCGCTTGGCATGACGCTCGGTCAAGGACTGGTGAGCATGAGCATGGCCACGGCCGACTGGCTTCGAGCGCACAGTTCCGACTGGGCATGGGAGAGGCTGGCGCAACCCTTGCTGGTGCGGCCGCTTTGGCTGTTGCCGGCGGCATTGGGCGTTATTTGCGGCGGCGTGGCGGCTTCGTGCAGCTTCGGCACTGCTTCCCCATCACGGCGACGTCGCAGCTAGGGCTGGAGACAAGGCATCCTCTTCCGTTGGTAGAGGCCGGGGTAGGGGGGCGCCAACGCCGGTTCATGCGAGGCATAGAGCCGACTTTCGTTCCTCACCCGCCTGGTGAAGTTTCTGAAGCCTCTCTTAGCCCGGCTTCGGAAGGCAAGGGAGCAAACTGACCATTGCCCCAGCGTTCGAGCGCGGCCTTACCTGCAGGGGAAAGTGTGTACACCCCCCGCTCGATTCGTATGAACCAGCCGTAAACGTCGCGTAACAAGATGGAGGCGGCCCGAGGCATTCCAGACGCTAGGTCGCGCGGCCGCCTCGGTCCAGCAGCCAGCGACGCGGCGCACGCGAGCGCCTCTTGCCGGTAGGCGGTCACCACAGGCTCGCCGCGTGTGCCGCCGGGGGAGGGGTCGCCACGCCGGGTGGTATGCTCCACCAGCAAGGCCCGGCGCCGCCGCGGGTTCGACCGGGGATGGTATGGACCGGGTTCGGCCAGCACCTCGGCCTCGCCGCGTCCGGGGTGGACGGCCAGCAAGCCGAAGCCCAGTTGACGGCAAAGCATCGGCACGCGGCGGTCCCGGTCCCGGCCGCGCCGTGTTGCCGCCACCGCTAGCCAAACCTGGTCAGCCATGGCAAGGCGGTCGATCCCTTGAAGCAGCAACTCAAGGGTGAACCCGAGCTTCATCTCCAGGATGACCAGGAGTGGACGGTCATCGGCTGCGGCATCCGTGCGCACCGCCACGACATCGCAGCCGCCGACTTCGCCCTTGGCCTCGTAGCCTCGTGCGGTCAGGAACCGCTTGACCGCCGGGTAGAGCGAGACCTCTCGCAGAAGGCGGGTCTCAGAAGCCGAGGATCACGTCGGCGGCCAGCGTCACCTGGTCGCGCTTCCGGCTGTCGTCGAACGGGCGGTCCCCGTTCAGGGTGCGGTCATAGCGGACCTCGGGCCGGATCAGCAGCGTGCTGATGGCCGATGGCAGGCCGGACGGCTTGTAGGTCACGCCAGCGGTCAGTTCCGAGTAGGTGCCGGGCCGGGGCGAGACGATGAAGTTGGCAGGGGTGCCACGCTCGGCGGCAACGTAGTCGAGGTTCCCGGCCGGATTGTTGACGAAGAAGTTGTTGTTATCGCGGAAGACCTCCGCCCGTCCGTTCAAGGTTAGGGAGTCGTTCAGCGCATAGGACGCATAACCTGACGCGCCGTAGGCGTTGGCATTGAAGCCGTCTTCCTGGACATAATCCAGTTCGGCCGTCAGGGTCAGCTTGTCCGTGGTCTTCCAGGTGGCGACGATGTCGTTGTAGTAACGCATGGCGCTGTTGGCGAACGGCGTGTTCCGCTTGCTGTCTTCCGGCCCGATGTGGGTCAGCGCCAGGAGGGTGAACTTGCCACTGGGCGCATTGTAGCCGATGCCCGCGATGCCGCCGGGCCGGTTGTTGTTGTCGCCCGTGCCATAGCCGACCGCGACGTTGGTGCCGCTGTCGATGCCGAGATATAGGTCGATGATGTCAGACACATGCGCGGTCGCCAGCGCCCCAGTGTGCTTGTAGGGCAGACCGTAGTTGAAGATGTAGGAGTGCGAGTAAAACGGGTTGGTCTTGGGGTCGATCAGCTCGAAGCCCAGCGGAGTCGGGTAGATGCCGGCCTTCACGTCCATTCCACCGGCGAACAGGTCGGGAAAGCGGACGGAAACGCTGGCTTCCGTCACGTCGACCTGGTTGCGGTCGTGGATGAGTTGGTCGAGCACGCCGAGCGTGTGGACGATCCGCGCGTCCGAGCCATACATGAGTTGCAGCTTGAAGCCGACATCGATGCTGGTCGCCTTTGGATCCACGTCGCGGTGCAGTGTCAGCAGGCCCTGGTTGAACACCGGGCGGTTGGCGTCGTCGTCGAACAGGCGGCCGAAGTTGCGGCGGTCCCTGGGGTCGTCCGGATTGCCGGTGATGCCGCCGTCGAGTTGCAGGTCGAGCTTGGTGCTGCTGGCCCACTCATGCAGGTTGGCCGGCGCGACGTAGGGCTTGTCGGTGGGTGCAGTAGCGGGGTTGCCGGGCAGGCCGGTCTGGTCCGCTGGCGTCGTGACCTGTTGCGCCTGGGCGGCGGCCGGTCCCAGCAGGGCGACGCAGGTGGCAAGCAGCGGCATCTTGTTCATGGCGACGGACTTTCAAAAACTGCAGACGGCCGCGCCCATACGGCAGGTTGGTATAAACGTTCCATTCGACTCCGATGGTGGAGCCTCCGGCTAACCTGCCGAAGGCTCCCGGTTGTATCAAGCCGAGTAGTACATCTCGAACTCGACCGGATGCGGGGTGTGCTCGAAACGGTACACCTCGGTCCACTTCAGCTCGATGTAGCTCTCGATCTGCTCCTTGCTGAACACCTCGCCGGCCAGCAGGAACTCGTGGTCGGCCTCCAGCGAACCCAGGGCCTCGCGCAGGCTGCCGCAGACGGTCGGGATGCCCTTCAGCTCCTCCGGGGGCAGGTCATACAGGTCCTTGTCCATCGGGTCGCCCGGGTGGATCTTGTTCTTGATCCCATCCAGCCCGGCCATCAGCAGCGCCGAGTACGCCAGGTACGGGTTCGCCGTCGCATCGGGGAACCGCACCTCGACCCGCTTGGCCTTCGGGTTCGTGGTGTAGGGGATGCGGCACGATGCCGAGCGGTTGCGCGCGGAATAAGCCAGCAGCACCGGCGCCTCGAACCCGGGGATCAGCCGCTTGTAGCTGTTGGTGCTCGGGTTGGTGAAGGCGTTGCAGGCCTTGGCGTGGCGGATGATGCCGCCGATGAAATACAGGCACAGTTCCGACAGGTCGGCATAGCCGTTGCCGGCAAAGGCCGGCTTGCCGTCCTTCCAGATGCTGAGGTGCGTGTGCATCCCCGAGCCGTTGTCGCCATAGATCGGCTTGGGCATGAACGTCGCGGTCTTGCCATAGCTATGGGCGACGTTCTGCACGCAGTACTTATAGATCTGCATCTGGTCGGCCATCGTCAGCAGCGGGCCGAACTTGGTGCCCAGCTCGTGCTGGCTCTGCGCGACCTCGTGGTGGTGCTTCTCGATCGGCAGGCCCATCTCGCCCATGCTGGACAGCATCTCGGCGCGCAGGTCGCTCTCGGTATCGACGGGAGGCACCGGGAAGTAGCCGCCCTTCACCGCCGGGCGGTGGCCCATGTTGCCCTCGGGGTAGTCCTTCAGCTTGGCATCGGGACCCTCGACGCTGTCGATGTGATAGCTGGAGAAGTTGGGGCCGGTGCCGAACCGCACGCTGTCGAACACGAAGAACTCGGCCTCGGCGCCGCACATCACGGTGTCGCCGATGCCGCTGCTTTGCACGTAGGCCATCGCCTTCTTCGCCGTGCTGCGCGGGTCGCGGGCGTACGGCTGGCCGGTGCTGGGCTCGAAGATGTCGCAGAACAGGATCAAGCTCGGCTTGGCGGCGAACGGGTCCATGACGGCCGTGTTCGGGTCCATCATCAGGATCATGTCGCTTTCGTTGATGGCCTTCCAGCCGGCGATGCTGCTGCCGTCGAACATGATGCCGTCGCGGAACGCATCCTCGTCGATGGTGGAGATGTGCTGCGCCGTGTGCTGCCACTTGCCGCGCGGGTCGGTGAAGCGCAGGTCCACGAATTCCACCGAGTTCTCACGGATCATCTCCATGACATCGGCAGCGGTTTTACTCTCGGTTGCCATCCTAGCTCGTCCTCCTCGTCCAGGCCGCCCCGCGCAGCCTGGTGGTTTCGTGTAGTCCAGCCCCGGCGGTGCCGGAAGCCGGGTCAGGCTGCATGGTGGGACCGGGGGATCAGTCCGCGAAGGCGGGCCGTACCCTCATATCGCATCGCGGCCGCGCTCACCGGTGCGGATGCGGACCACCTCGTCGATGGTGCTGACGAAGATCTTGCCGTCGCCGATGCGGCCGGTACGGGCGGCGTTGACGATGGCCTCCACCGCGCGCTCGACGACATCGTCCTCGCAGATGACCTCGATCTTCACCTTGGGCAGGAAATCGACGACGTACTCTGCGCCGCGGTACAGCTCCGTGTGCCCCTTCTGGCGGCCGAAGCCCTTGGCCTCCACCACCGTGATTCCCTGTAGGCCGACCTCGTGCAACGCCTCCTTCACCTCATCCAGCTTGAACGGCTTGATGACCGCCTCGATCTTTTTCATGCGTTTTTCGCCGGGCGGGCTGCCCGGCGTCCTCCTTTGACTGCTGGCCGTCGCCCTCAATAGCCGGGTGGACGGAGCGGAAGGTTTGCATGGGACGTGCCAGGCGGCAACTCGGCCGCGGCTGGGCGTCCATCTGTGAAGCAAGCACCACGTTGCCTGCCTGCTCCCTCCGCCTCCGGAGGAGGGCCGGGGGTGAGGGAGGCGGTAAGCATCCCGCCCCGCCGGGTTGGACGCGGGTTGGGTTGGCCGGTAGGCGAACTGGGCTCATGCGGCTTTCTTCACCTCCTGCTTGCCCGACCGGCCCGGAAGGGATGGGTGGTGCAGACGTGCCCCAGCCGGTGCAAACCGCCCCTGCACCTGCCCAGGGCATGGGCACGTTGAAGCCGCCCGGCGCTGCCTACATAATGGTGCCCGTCGTCGCCGTCCCAGGAGGTTCCCGCCCGTGAAGCCCGCCAACAACATGCTATCCGCCATGGGGACCACCGTGTTCACCGTCATGTCGGCGCTGGCGGCGCAGCACAGCGCGATCAACCTGGGCCAGGGCTTCCCCGACACCGACGGACCCGCCGACGTGCTGCAGGCCGCCGCCGACGCCCTGTGCGACGGGCGCAACCAGTATCCGCCGCTGACCGGCGTCCCCGAGCTGCGCCAGGCCGTCGCCGCCGCCAACCACCGCTTCTACGGCCTCGACGTGAACCCGGCGACGCAGGTCGTCGTCACCTCCGGCGCCACGGAGGCGATCACCGCCAGCCTGATCGCCCTGCTCAACCCCGGCGACGAGGTCGTGCTGATCGAGCCGCTGTATGACACCTACCTGCCCGTCGTCCGCCTGCTCGGCGCCGTCCCCCGCCTGGTCCGCCTGCAACCGCCGCGGTGGGAGCTGCCGCGGGCCGAGCTGGCCGCCGCCTTCGGTCCCCGTACCAAGGCCATCCTGCTCAACACGCCGATGAACCCCACGGGGAAGGTGTTCACCGGCGCCGAACTGGCCTTCATCGCCGACCTGGTCGCCAAGCACGACGCCTATGCCATCTGCGACGAGGTTTACGAGCACCTGACGTTCGACGGCTGGCGGCACATCCCCCTGATGACCCTGCCCGGCATGGCCGACCGCTGCCTGCG
>CAXTFY010000188.1:0-10024 GCA_964243265.1 uncultured Acetobacteraceae bacterium
GAGCACTTCATGCACAAGAAGACCATCATGGTGAATTACGGCTGATCCTATGGCAAAATCCGAGCAAGGCATTCCTCCCAGTCAACAGCCCAAGGCGGCCGATTATGGTTTCGACCTGGATGCGGCGTTGCGCTCCATCGTGGCCCTGCGCGCGACGGTGCCGGAGGATGCGTTCACCGCCTCTACCCTGGGAACCGAGCGGGCGGGCAGCGCGGTGCATATCCGGCCGGGGCTGTTCCTGACTATCGGCTACTTGATTACCGAGGCGGACCAGGTGTGGTTGACGTCTTCGGGCGGGCAGGCGGTGCCGGGCCATGCGCTGGCGTATGACCAGGAGACCGGGTTCGGCCTGGTGCAGTCGCTTGGCAGGTTGGACGTGCCGGTGATGGAATTGGGCGACAGCTCGAAGGCGCGGGTGGGTGAGCCGGTGATCTTTGCCGCTGCTGGGGGTAAGCGCCACTGCGTCGCGGGGAAGGTGGCGGGGCGGCAGGAGTTCGCGGGGTATTGGGAGTACTTGCTGGACAACGCGATCTTTACCACGCCGTCGCATCCGTTCTGGGGCGGCGCCGGGCTGATCGGCAAGGATGGCAAGCTGCTGGGCATCGGCTCCCTGGTGCTGCAGCAGGGCGGCGAGGGCGGCAAGCGGCAGGATATGAACATGGCCGTCCCGGTGGAGCTGCTGACGCCGATCCTGGATGACTTGCTGGCCTATGGCCGGGTCAACCGGCCGCCGCGTCCCTGGCTGGGACTGTTCGCCATGGAGGACGACGACACGCTGGTGGTCGGCGGCCTGGCCGATGATGGGCCGGCGGACAAGGCGGGGCTGCGTACTGGGGACCGCATTCTGAAGGTGAACGGGGAGGACGTGCCGGACTTGGCGGGGCTGTGGCGCGCGGTATGGGCGTCTGGGCCGGCAGGGTCGGACGTGCAGGTCAGCCTGGGGCGGGGCAACCGGACCTCGGCCGTGACGGTGACCTCGACCGACCGCGCCAGCATCCTGAAGTCGCCCCGGCTGCACTAGGCCGATGCCCCGGCGTCCCCTGCGGACCCGGGGGCGGTCCGGCATCCTGCGAGTGATCGGCCGGGTGCTGCGCGGCGGCGTTGCCGCGGTTTGGACGCTGGTGCTGCTGGCGGGGTTCGCGTTGGTTGCGATGGCTTGGGTTTCGCTACCGCCGGAGACGGGTGGCGCCATTCCGGGGTTGGGCGGTCCAGTCACCGTAACGCTGGATGGGGATGGCATCCCGCTGGTCCGCGCGGGGTCGGAGCGGGACGCGGCGGCGGCGCTCGGTTTCCTGCATGCGCGGGACCGGATGTTCCAGATGGAGCTGATGCGGCGCAATGCCTCCGGGCGGCTGTCGGAGATTGCCGGGCCGGCCACGCTGCGGGTGGACCGTACGATGCGCGTCCTGGGCCTGCGGCGGCGGGCGGAGGCGGACCTGGCCGGGTTGGACCGGGACACACGGGCGGTGCTGGACGGCTACGCCGCCGGGGTCAACGCCTGGATCGCGGCACGCGGGCGGTTTGCGGCGCCGGAGTTCATCCCGTTGGGTGCGCCGGAGCCTTGGACGCCGGTGGACAGCCTGCTGTGGGGCAAGACGATGGGGCTTTACCTGTCCGGCAACTGGCGGCTGGAGGTGGCCCGGGCCGCGATGCTGCAGCGCCAGCCGGGAGTGCGGGTGCAGGATTACTGGCCGCCGCAGGATGGCACGCCGCGGGTGGATGCCAGCCTTGGGGGCGGCAGTCTTGGGATTGGCCTGGCGACGCGGCTGGCGGACCTGGTTCCCGCATTCCCGGAGCCGTTCACCTTGCCAGACGAGGCCAGCAACGAATGGGCGGTGGACGGCAGCCACACCCTGTCCGGGGCTCCGATGCTGGCCGGGGACCCGCATTTGGCGTTCTCGATGCCGGCGATCTGGTACCTTGCGCGGATCGAGACGCCGGGCGGCGTGCTGGCCGGCGCCACCGCACCGGGGGTGCCCTTCCTGGTGATGGGGCATAATGGGCATATCGCCTGGACTTTCACGACCACCGGGGCCGACACCCAGGCTGTGTTCGTCGAAACACCGGTGGCGGACGGCGCCTACGCGACCCCGGCGGGTCCGCGCGCCTTCGAGCAGCACGAGGAACGCATCCGGGTGCGCGGCCAGCCGGACGAGGTGCTGCAGGTGCGTGAGACGCGGCATGGGCCGGTGTTGAGCGACCTCGACGCGCCCGGCGGCCCGGTGCTGGCGGTGGCGATGGCCAACCTGGCGCCGGGGGATTCTGCCGCGTCTGGGTTGCTGGCGCTGAACCGGGCGGGGGACGTGGCGGCGGCTGGGCGCGCGGCGGAGCTGATTGCGGCGCCGGTGCAGAACCTGCTGGTGGCGGACCGGGGCGGGATCGGGCAGTTCACCACCGGGCGGGTGCCGGTGCGCCGGGCGGGGGATGGCTCGGTTCCGGTGGCCGGGGCGGATGGCGCCCATGATTGGACCGGCTTCGCCAGCGGCGACGCGCTGCCGCACGAGGTCGCGCCGCCGGGTGGGCGGCTGGTCAATGCCAATGAGCGTACGGCGCCGCCGGACTTCCCGGTGTTCATGGGCCGCGACTGGTTCGGCGATTTTCGGGCGCGGCGCATCCGCGAGATGCTGGCGGCCAGCAACCGGCATGACCCGGCGAGCTTTGCCGCAATGCAGGTCGATCCCCGCAGCAGCTTCGCCGTGCAGGTCCTGCCGCGCCTGCTGGCGGCCAGGCCCGGGGACGAGGCGTCGGCCCGTGCGCTGGCGCTGTTGGCGGATTGGCATGGGGACATGCTGGCGGATTTGCCGCAGCCGCTGCTGTTCAACGAGTGGGTCCGCACGTTCGACGCGTCGCTGCTGCAGCGGGCCGGGGTGCCGCCGGCGGTTGCCGGGGTGCCATCCGATCTGGTGGCCTATGCGCTGACCCCTGCGGGCGCATGGTGGTGCGGCGGGGATTGCGGGCCGCAGTTGACGGCGTCGCTGCAGACGGCGGTGGCGAACCTCGCGGCGCAGCATGGCCCGGCGCCGGAGGGATGGCGTTGGGGGGCGGTGCATCAGGCGGTGTTCGCGCATCCGCTGCTGGGGCAAATCCCGATCCTGCGGGCGCTGGCCACCTGGCGCATCGAGCAGCCGGGCGACGACACCACGGTGTACCGTGGCGGCACCCGGGCGGATGATTGGGCGTCGGTGCATGGGGCGGGCTACCGCGGGGTATATGACCTGGCCGACCTGGACCGCAGCCTGTTCGCGATCACGCCGGGGCAGTCGGGCCATCCGCTGCGGCGCACGGCGGCTTCGCTGATGCAGAGCTGGCGTGACGGCACCAGCCTGCACCTGGGGCCGCAGCAGGACCATGTTAGCGCTACGTTGCAGTTGTTACCCCAACCGAGCCGTTGACCCCGGACCCCGGTTCCGGGAACATGAGGCGGGGACCCAGGACCACATGACATACAAGCCGCCGCGCCGACCACAGTTCTTCTACACGACCGCGCCGCTCCCCTGTCCCTATGTGTCCGGGCGGACCGAGCGCAAGGTCGTCACCGAGATCACCGGTCCCGACGCCGACAGCCTGCATGACCGGCTGTCGCGTGCCGGGTTCCGGCGCAGCCACAACATCGCCTATGCGCCGGTGTGCCCGTCCTGCCAGGCCTGCGTGCCGATCCGCATCCCGGTGGCGGGGTTCCAGGCGGACCGCGGCCTGCGGCGCATTCTGCGGGCCAATGCCGGGGTGGAGGGCTACGACGTGCCGGCGCGCGCCACCGCCGAGCAGTTCCAGTTGTTCCAGCGTTACCAGCAGGTGCGCCACAGTGACGGCGACATGGCGACGATGAGTTTTTACGACTATCGCGCGATGATCGAGGATACCCCGATCGAGACGGGGATCACCGAGTTCCGCGACCCGGCCGGGCGGCTGGTCGGGGGTTGCCTGATGGACCGGCTGGGCGATGGGTTGTCGGCGGTCTACAGTTTTTTTGCGCCGGAGCTGGAGCGGCAGTCGCTGGGCACCTACGCCATCCTGTGGCTGATCGAGCGGGCACGGGCGTTGCGGCTGCCGTACGTGTACCTCGGCTATTGGGTGCCGGAGAGCCGTAAGATGGCCTACAAGGCGCGGTTCCGGCCGTGCGAAATCCTGGTCGGCGGGACCTGGCGGACGTTGACGGACGGAGAGGCCGGGCTGTCCGAACCGGTCAGCGCGGCGTTGGTGCAGGAGACTGCGGGCTAGGGAGGCGGCTGGGCGGGCCTGCCGGACTTAACGTGCGCCGTCATTGCGAGGCGGTTTCGACGTGGCAGCCTTGGGGTCGCATGCGTGATCGTCGGCCGTACGGGATTGCCGAGCCGCAAGTGCGGCTTGCAATGACGGCGCATCCTTGGAGGCGGTCAGAACCCTCCATGGCTGATGCAAGCACTGGCTAGAACTTCGCCGACAGCGCCAGCGAGCCGAAGTTGAACAGCCCGGCCTTTTGCGTGCGGAACTCATTGGTCTGCCAGGTTTGCGTGTAGGAGACGCGGACGCCGTAGGCCAGCACGGCCAGGCCGCCCTCGAACTCGCCGACGAACGGCTCCTTGCTCACATGCGGGCCCTGGCTGCTGCGGAAGGTGGCGCCGTCCAGGGTCACGTCGCGCCCGACCGCCTGGCCGTCCGCCCCGCCGAACACATACCAGACGAAGGGCCGTGTGGCGGTGTAGGCGTCCGTGCCGGTGATGCCGGGTTGGATGCGCGCAGCGCCGAAGTCGCTGCCCAGCCCTTGGCCCAGCCGCAGCAGGATGCCGCCCTGGGCGTAATCGCGCACCGTGCCGACGCCGACCGTGGCGGAGGGCAGCACGTCGGTCTCGAGGCCATACAGCCCGGCGGCGTTGAAGTGGTAGAGCGGGATGCGGTAGGTCTGCGACGCGAACAGCTCGACGGCTGGCTCGTCCTTGACCTGGTTGCGCCAGCCCAGGTTGGGGGTGTCGCCGATGATGTCGTGGAAGCCGTTCTGCACCTCCTTGCCCAGGGCGGAGGGTCCGACCACGCCCAGGCTGAGGCCGAGGTAGGTGCGGGCGTCGTCGGTGTCGTGGATCAAGCCGAGGTCGGCGTGCAGCCAGCCGGCGTAGGGACGGTCGCCGAGGACGGGCTGCGCGGATTGCGTGTTGCGCGGGGTGAACAGGCTTTGGCTGAGGTCGATGCTGATGCGCTGCACCCCGTCGCCCCAGATCGTCTGGCCGACGTCGGCCAGGACCCCTGGCAACTGGATCGTGCCGGAGGTGTAACCGAGGCGCAGGCCGCTGGTGTAGTACTGGTCCGAGGTTCCCTTGAAGGTCGAGACGGCGTCGTTTTCGACCTGGAACGTATAGATGCCCTGCGGGTCCTGCGGCGGTTGGGCGTTGGCCGGGCCTGCGGCGAGCGCTCCGGCGGCGATTATCCCTGCAAGTCCGGCTGCCGCGCCGCTGATGGTCTTGGCTTGCATGAGTCGCCTTGGTTGTCTTGACGATCCCGTACATACCGGACCGCCGCGCCTGGTGGAACCCCTGGCGCTTGCGGGAGGGCGAGCAGGACGGGTATGAGGCAGGCGCTGGATGGGTGGCCGAGCGGTTTAAGGCAGCGGTCTTGAAAACCGCCGAGCGTGCAAGCGTTCCGTGGGTTCGAATCCCACCCCATCCGCCATCAAGCTGACATGATTTTTCTTGGCGTTTCGGGGAAAAGGGATGACGCGCCGCGCGCCCATGCATAGAGTCGGGCCGTGAACGTTCTCGCCCCTGCCAAGGCACGGTTGCAAATCGAGGTTGTGCACGACCTGGTGTGCCCTTGGTGCTACCTCGGCGTGCGCCGGCTGTTCCGCACCATGCGGCGCCGGCCGGACCTGCTGTTCGACCTGGTTTGGCGGCCGTTCCTGCTGAACCCGGACATGCCGCGGTCGGGCATGTCGCGCGCCGACTACGTGATCCGCAAGTTCGGCGGGGAGGAGCGGGCGCGGCGGCTGTATACTTCGATTACCGAGATCGGCGGGGCCGAAGGCCTGCAGTTCCGCTTCGACCGCATCCGCCGCACCCCAAGCAGCGTGGACGCCCACCGACTGGTGCGCTGGGCCTCGCGTTATGGCCGCGGGCGCGAGGTGGTGGAGGCCTTGTTCGCCGCCCACTTCTCCGATGGCCATGATATCGGCGACTTTGCGGTGCTGCGCGCCATCGGCCTGTCGTGCGGCCTGGAGCCGATGGGGCTGGCCAACTTCCTGCGCGGCGACGAGGACGTGGACACCGTGCATGCCGACAACCTGCGGGCGCACCGGCTGGGCATCAACGGCGTGCCCTGCTTCGTGGTGGCCGGGCAGCATGCCATCGCCGGGGCACAGGAGCCGGAGGTGATCGAGCGGCTGCTCGACGTGGCGGCGGTGGACGCCATGCCGGCTTGAGCCCAGATCGTCGCCAGCGGCGCCGGGCCATCCTGTCCTCGCAGGGTTGTGATCGTGCCAGCCGCCGCCGACTTCGCCAGGATGCGCGGCGCAAGCTTTGAGGCATCCATGCACCTGACGTTACGCACTGCCCTTCTGGCTACGCTGGCCTGCACCCCGGTTGCCGGCCGGGCAGCGGATGTCACGCAGGCGCAGGCGCAGGCGCTGGAGGACCAGGTGCGAGGCTACTACTCGGCGCTGGTCGGCCCCGAGGTGACGGTCAAGCGCTCGCCGCTCCGCGTCATCCCCGAGGGCGACCATTTCAGCCTGTTGCTGCCGCTGGATGGCAGCGGCCCGACGGTGCCGGCGCTGCTCGGCGAGGCCCGGCCGCTCGAGGGTGGGCGCTGGGCGCTGGACCACCTGCGCGTCACGTCTCCGGCCACGTTTGCCGGGACGATGAAGGTTCCGGCCCGGGACGCATCCCGGGACGATCCGCAGTCCGGCAAGCCGGCCACCAGCGTCCCGGTCACCTACACCCTGACCTATGCCGGGCAGGACGGGAGCGGGACCTGGGACCCGACCTATGCGACGCCCTCGGTGATCAGCAGCAACTCGCACGGCTTCCGGCTGGAGGCGACCGGCCCGGCCATCCAGCAGACGAGCACGCTGGAGCACTCCGCCGGGACGGTCACGCTGCGCCCGACCGGCGGGGACCAGGTGGACGTTGTCATGGACGCCACCGGCGATGGCTATGCGGTGGTGAACAAGTCGCCGGCTGCGCCGGCTGTGCTGGCGCAGGCGCAGGCGATGCACATCTCCGGCGAGGTGACCGGCGTTTCCCGTGATCATGCGTCGGCGATGGTCCCGGCGCTCATCCGCGTCGGCAAGCTGCAGCAGGTGGGCCAGGCCGGCGTCAGGACCGGTGATGATAACGCGGCCATCGATACATTGATCCAGGCAATGCAGGGTTTTGCCTCCGCGATGACGCTGACGGAGACGGTCGATGGCCTGCATGTGCAAAGCGGGGACGTGAACGGGACGTTCGCGCAGGTGCGGCTTGGCGTGGATGCACAGGCCAGTGCCGGGTTCCTGACGGGGCACATGGACCTGGCGCTGGATGGGCTGGCGCTGGCCGGGTTGCCGCTGGGGCCGTTGCAGGGCCTGCTGCCGCAACGGATTGCGCTGCGCCCGGTGGTGTCGCATGCGTCCACCAAGGATCTGCTGCAGTTGCTGCGGACGGCGATGGAGAACCCGCAGGCAGGCCCGCCGCAGCCGGAGATCGATGCGCTGTTCAGCCATGGCGGGCTGGTTGCCGGGCTGGAAAGCTTCGCCTTCGATGTCGGCGGGGCGGCGTTCACGGGGACGGCGAGCATCGACGTCACCAGCCCGCAACAGGCGTCGGGCACCGGGCAGATCACGGTGACCGGCTGGGACGTGCTGTTCACCAAGGTGCAGAACACGCCGGAACTGGCGCAGGGCATTCCGTTCATGGTGTTCGCCAAGGGCATGGCCAAGCCGGTCGGCGACCGCCTAGTGTGGGACCTGACGTTCCGCGACAACAAGTTCCTGGTGAACGGGACCGACTTGTCGGGGCTGACCGGGCGCGGGCAGTAGCGGCTTACGCCGACCTTGTAACGACGGCCCTCTGCTCTGGCCAATTTGCTCGCCCCTCGTCGGTCATTGCCCCGTCTTCTATTGTGAGGAGCGCTGCCGACGCGGCGGTCCGGGGGCCGCCTGACCGGAGCGCAGCCTATATCCCACTGGATTGCCGTGCCGAAGGCGGCTCGCAATGACGGTGCCTGAACGGCGGCTGATCCGGTGCAGCATCGTAAGGGTCAGAGCGGAGGGCCGTTGGTATTACGCTGCTTGCGCTCCCTGGGCCGCCAGTCGGCTGAGGTTGCCCAGCACGTCCCGGCTGAGCCGCATCCGTTCCGCAATCGTCATCTCCTTGGCGATGGCGAGCTTGTGGTCTGGGCGCAGGCGGATGGTGCCCTTGCGGGTGCCGAGCCAGCCGACGAGGCCGCCGGGGTTGCGGAAGGCGCTGCCGCGGAAGGCGATCACCATGCCCTTCGGCCCCGCCTCCAGCTTTTCCACGCCGCTGTCCCGGCACATGCGCTTCAGGGTGACGACCTGCAGCAGGTTGTCCACCTCGGGCGGCAGCGGGCCGAAGCGGTCAACCAGCTCGGCCGCCATTGCTTCGGTCTCGCCGTCCGAGGCCAGGGCGCCGATGCGGCGGTACAGACCCAGGCGCACGGGGAGGTCCTGCACGTAGGTCTCGGGGATCAGCACGGGCAGGCCGAGCTGGATGTTGGGGGTCCAGTCGCGGTCCTCGGTCTTGATGCGG
This sequence comes from uncultured Acetobacteraceae bacterium, assembly GCA_964243265.1. Lineage (GTDB taxonomy): Bacteria > Pseudomonadota > Alphaproteobacteria > Acetobacterales > Acetobacteraceae > DASWOJ01. The sequence goes on from CAXTFY010000188.1 coordinate 8,709, forward strand.
CCACGCTCCACGCGAAGGTCGGCGACGGCGTCTTCCAGCATCTGTTGGTAGAGTTCGATGCCGACTTCGCGGATGTGGCCGGATTGCTCGTCGCCGAGCAGGTTGCCGGCGCCGCGGATGTCCAGGTCGTGCGACGCCAAGGTGAAGCCGGCACCCAGGTTGTCCAGGGTTTGCATCACGTCGAGACGCTTTTGCGCCGCGGCCGAGAGGCGGTGGTTCTGCGGCCAAGTCAGGTAGGCGTAGCCGCGCTGCTTGCCGCGCCCGACGCGGCCGCGGAGCTGGTAGAGCTGACCCAACCCGAACATATCAGCCCGGTGGATGATCAGCGTGTTCACCGCCGGCATGTCCAGGCCGCTCTCGACGATGTTGGTGCTGAGCAACACGTCGTACTTGCCGTCGCCGAACTCGGTCATCACCCGTTCCAGCTCGGTTGGCGCCAGGCGGCCGTGCGCCTGCACCATGCGGCACTCTGGCACAATCTCGTGCAGGCGGGCGGCCATGCGGTCCATGTCCTCCAACCGCGGCACCACGCAGAAGATCTGGCCGCCGCGGAACCGCTCGCGCTGGATTGCTTCGCGCACCACGACGCTGTCGAAGGGGGAGATGAAGGTGCGGACGGCTAGGCGGTCCACCGGGGGAGTGGCGATCAGGCTCATCTCCCGCACGCCGGTCAGCGCCAGTTGCAGGGTGCGGGGAATCGGCGTGGCGGTCAGCGTCAGGACATGCACGTCGGCCTTGAGTTGCTTCAGCTTTTCCTTGTGGGAGACGCCGAAGTGCTGCTCCTCATCGACAATCAGCAGTTCCAGGTCGGCGAACTCGATGCCCTTGGCGAGCAGGGCATGGGTGCCGACGACGATGTTGACGGTGCCGTTGGCCAGGCCGCGCTTGGTTTCGATGGCTTCCTTGGCTGTGACCATGCGGGAGAGTTGCTCGACGCGGATCGGCAGGCCCTCGAAGCGCTTGCTGAAGGTGCGGTGGTGCTGCCGGGCCAGCAAGGTGGTGGGGACGACGACGGCGACCTGCGCGCCGGACATGGCGGCGACGAAGGCGGCTCGGAGGGCGACTTCCGTTTTGCCGAAGCCGACGTCGCCGCAGATCAGGCGGTCCATCGGGCGGCCGGCGGCCATGTCCTCCAGCACGTCGGCAATGGCGCGGGCCTGGTCCTCGGTCTCAGCGAAGGGGAAGCGGGAGCAGAACTCGTCCCAGGTGCCTTCTGCGGGGGCCAGGGTGGTGGCCTCGCGCACCCGGCGGGCGGCGGCGGTGCGGATCAGCTCGCCGGCCATGTCGCGGATGCGCTGCTTCATCTTGGCTTTGCG
>CAXTFY010000189.1:0-9992 GCA_964243265.1 uncultured Acetobacteraceae bacterium
CGGGCGGGCGGGCGCGGCTGGGCGCGGCGGCACGGGCGCAGAGGTGTTCGAGGTCTGCCGGCGTGCGGCGCTTCCAGGGGTGGGCGCCGGGCAGGGTGGCGAGGCCGAGGTCGCGGCAAATCTCGGCGATGATGTCGGCGACGGGGCGGCTGCCGAGGTCGTCGTTGAGGTCGGGGGCGTCCAGGCGGTCGTGCAACTCGGCGGTCAGGGCGTCGGCGCCGGGGGTGTCGAGGTCGGCGGCGTCGGTGGTGAACCGGTCTAGGGGGGCATGGCCGGGGGCGGCGGCAGCGGAGCCAGGGGCGGTGCGCTGGATCGTGTCCTCGACCTCGCGCAGGATGTGCCTGCGGGCGGCGGCGCGGTGCTGGGCCGGGTCCCTGGCGGGCTGGGCGGGGTGGGCGAGGCTGCGCGCGAGGACGATGCTGCGGCGGACGGCGCGGGCGGTGCGGTCGAAGGCGGCCGCAATGCTGATAAGGGCGTTTGGGCCTGCGGCGTCTGGCGCAAGGGCCGGAGCGGGCTGCGGTACGGGGTTCCCCGGCGCGGCCGGGGCGGCGGTCCGATGGTCGGCCTGGGTGGTGGCCTGGTGGTGCAGGAGGCGGGCGAGGCCGGCGCCCATGTCGATCAACTCGTGCAGGACATGGCGGTAGTGGTGCGCGTCTGCCGTGTGCGGGCTGGAGGCGTACGGGCCGGGTTCGGGGTGGAGGAGGGCCGGGGCTGGCTGGGCGGACATGAACGAAACAAGAACATTGTTGGGCTGCAAGTGTCAAGACTGGTGTAGGAGGCGGTGTCCCGGGTCGGAATGCCGGTTCCTGGTGGAGGGCGCAGCCCTTGTCGCGCGACAATCCGAGCCACCTTGTCAGCGGCAAGCAGCGACACAATCGATGGTTGCGTTACGCTGGGCTGGGGCAGCGACCGTCAAGCCCGTAGTGCCGCAGACGGTGGCCTGAACGGCCAGGCTTTGCGGGTACTGGCCCAGCCCAGGCACTGGGAAGCCGATGCCACTTGAAGGCGAGTGCGTGACGACTCCCGCTGAGGTCCTGGTCGTCGTGCCGCCAAGGTTCCAGATTGGCGCGCTGCACGCCAGCACCGGCACGGCCTCCAACCCTTCGGTTCGAGCGGGGTTCCTGGTCAGCGGCAGCGCCGCGGGGCTGGAGTTGGTTGCTTGACCGCCGCGCAACCGTGAGCGGGTTCACCCGGCCGATGGGATGTCCGACCTGGGCCGCAGGCCGACACCGGCACCGGGGCACCACCATGGGTTGTCCTGGCTGGCCCGGCACACGCCTTGGCGGCTCGTTCAGCCACCGCGCCGCGACCTGCCGCGGCTCGCCGCCGGCCGGTGCCGCCCTAGAGGTGTTCGCGTTTTGCGCGGCGCCTGCCGGTTGGGCCGCAGTGGAACACCGCACGAACCTACGTTTGCTTTACCGAACGTCCACACCATGTTAACGGTCGAGCCTGCTCCGATAGCATTTGGAGCAATACCGCAAAGCGTGACTGCATCTGGACTTGCCTGAACGTATCGACGGGACGTAGCCGCCTGAACAGGCAAGGACCCCATATGGCTACCTTTATATCGGCACTGCCGTCGCCAAGCTCGCGCGCTTCGCGGGTGTTTGTCCCAATGGCTACGTTGGCAGCCGCCGGGTTGTTGGCATTGGGAGCAAGTCTCAGGGCGCGGACGGTGAACGGCATCGCGTCGGACAACGCGGTCACCGATATGGGCCTCAGGGTTGCCGAACGAAAACGGGGGCCTGCCGACGCCCGCCTGCGAACCGCCATGCAGATGGCGCCCGGGCTGATCTACGCCAAGGACCGGCGAGGGCGCATCATCGTGGCCAATGCCGCATTGCTGGAACGCATCGGCGAACCCTGGTCCGACGCCGAGGGCCGCACCGACCGGGAATTGCTGGATGATCCGGTCCAGGCCGAGCAGGTCATGGCCAATGACCAGGGGATCGTGGAGCAGGGCGGGCGCAAGGAGTTCGAGGAGGCCGGCCACCGCGCGGAGAGCGGCGCGCGCATATGGTCCTCGGTCAAGACGCCGCTCAGGGACGAAACGGCTACGGTGATCGGAGCGGTTGGCGTTTCGCCGGAGACCACCGTGCGGAAGCGGGTTGAGGATCGCCTGCACCTGGTGGTCGACGCGCTTAATCGCCGCGTCAAGAACACGCTTGCGACGGTGCAGGCGCTGGCGTCGCAGACCCTGCGCGGCGCCGACCCCGCTTTGCTGCAGACGCTTGAGGGCCGCCTCGTGGCCCTTGCCTCGGCTCGCGACGTGCTCATGCGCGAGAGCGCGGCCCCGGATGACGTGGTGGCCGACGCCTTGGAACCGTTCGGCGGACGGGAAAGCGGCGGCTTTGACGTGTCCGGCCCGCCCCTGCGCTTCGCGCCGCGGGCCGCACTCGCATTGGCCCTGGGCCTGCATGGACTGGTTACCAACGCTGTCAACCATGGCGTGCTGTTCGGTCCGCCGGGGAGGGTTGGGATCGCTTGGGACGTGACGAGAGGTCCCAACCCGCTGTTTCGCTTGCGCTGGGCCGAGCGTGGCGGGCCGACCGTCGCCGCGCCGCCCAGGCTTGGCTTCGGCATCAGGCTGATCGAGCGCAGCCTGGCGCAGGACCTGGGCGGCACCGCGGCCGTCAGCTTCGGCGATCCGCGGGGAGTTGTCGGGCTTGTGGAGGCGCCCCTCGCCAAAGTCGCCGCTTCGGCAGAGGTTTTGCCGCTGCTGCGCGTTGGGCCAAGAGCATGAACTCCCTGGTGACGTTGAGTGGGATGCGCGTCTTTATCGTGGAGGATGAAGCCCTGGTGTCCATGATGCTCGAAGATTTCCTGGACGATATCGGTTGCCGTGTTGTTGCAGTATCGGCCCGGTTGGACGATGCCATCGGCAAGGCCAAGTCGATTCCGATGGATGTTGCCGTGCTGGACGTCAACTTGGCCGGAGAGCAAAGCTATCCGGTGGCCGATATCCTGCGTGCCCGCAGCATTCCATTCGTCTTTGCGACAGGATACGGCATTACCGGGGTTTCGGCGGAACTTCAGGACACACCTGTCTTGGTCAAGCCTTTTGGAAGAATGCAGCTTGCCGAGGCGCTACGGATGGTCTGCGTCCTATCGCAAAGATGATGCCGACTAAGCAGGCCTCTGCAGGTTTGCGCGCAAATGAAAACCTAAGCAGGCTTGCAGCTTGCATCCGCAACTGACCTGCCACGGTGTCGTTGGCGGGGAATCAATCCGGCGTGGAACGGTGGCCATGGGCGAAAATGGGCCAGCGGCTGAGGTGACTGGATGGCAGGGACCCGGCCTTTCCTGCCATACGGCAGACAGTCCGTTCCCGGCCGGCTCCGGACACTCCGGCGTGGCTCATGCGTGGCCGCTTCGGGTCGCAAGCCGGCAGCTAGGCCAGGAAACTACCTGGGGTTGTCAGGGTTGGGCCGATACCCGCCTTGGTTGCTAGTTCAGCCACCGCGCCGCAATACGCCCCTGCTCGCCGGTTTCCGCCGACAGGTGCAGCCACTGGTCCACCCAGGCCTTCAACGCCGGGTCGCGCGGGAGAAGGTAGGCGAGTTCGGAGAAGTCGAACGGCTGGTCCGGGTGGATGGCGCATAGCTCGGGGTGCAGGCGCTGCTGCAGGCGGGTTTCCACGGCGTCGGTCAGCATCACGTCGGCATGGCCGGCCACCAGCTCGTCGAAGATCGCGGCGTTGCCGGGGAACACGACGATCTCGGCCTGGTGCAGGTTGGCGCGGTCGAAGCGCTCGTTGGTGCCGCCGGGGTTGGTGATGACGCGCACGCCGGGGTGGTCGATGTCGGCCAAGGTGGCGAACCGTGATTGGTCGGCGCAGCGGGCGATGGGGGTCTTGCCGGTCCGCATCACCGGGGCGGAGAACATGGCGGTCTTGGCGCGGTCGAGGGTGATGGAGATGCCGCCCATGCCGATGTCGAACCGCTGCGCGTGCAGGTCGGGCAGCAGGGTGGCCCAGGTGGTCGGCACCAGCTCCAGCCGGACGCCCAGGCCGCGCGCCAGGCTTTCGGCCATGTCCACGTCCAGGCCGGTGAAGGCCCCGGCGGCGTTTTTGATTGAGAACGGGCGGTAGTCCCCCGTCATGCCCACCCGCACGACGCCGCGGGACATGATGGCGTCCAGCACGCTCTGCGCCCGTGCGGGGCAGGCTGCCAGCAGCAGGGCCAGCAGGAGGAGGCGCATTGGGGTTATTCCTTCAGGGCGGCCTCGACGGCGGCGGCGATGGCGAACAGGCGGGCGTCGCCGCCGGTCTCGCCCATCAGCATGAAGCCGACGGGCGGCTCGCCGGGGCGGTGGGCGGGCAGGCTGATGCTGCAGCGGTCGAGGAAGTTGGCGAGGGAGGGGTTGCGCAGCGCCAGGGTGTTGGCGCGGGTGAAGTCGGCGTCGTCGTCCAGGGCGGCGATGAGGGGGGGCACGATGGGGGAGGTGGGCATGGCGATGGCATCGAACGGGGCGGTGGCGGCGTCCATGGCGGCGATGATGCGGGGGCGGGCGGCCAGCAGGTCGATGAAGTCGGCGGCGGCCATGGCCTTGCCGCGCTCGATGCGCAGGCGGACGCGGGGGTCGTAGCCGGCGGCGGCGCGGGCCAGCAGGGGGCGGTGCCAGGCGTAGGACTCGGCGGCGGCGAACCCGCCGAGGGCGTTGGCGGCGGCAATCTGCTGGAACTGCGGGAAGGGCAGGTGGGTGACGCGCACGCCTTGGCTGGCCAGGCGGTTGAGGGCGCGGCCGAACACCTCGGCGACGGCCGGGTCCACGTCGTCCATCGCCATGGTGCCGGGGACTGCCAGGCGCATTGCCTTGAGGGCCATGGGTTCCGGGATGGGCGGGTCCAGGGTGGACGGCGGCGCCCCGGCCAGGATGGCGTCCACGGTGGCGCAGCAGGCGACGGTGTTGGCGAGCGGCCCTACGCTGTCCAGGCTGGAGGATAGCGGCAGCACGCCGCCGAGCGGTATGCGCCGGGCGGTGGGCTTGTAGCCGACGACGCCGCAGAAGGCCGCGGGGATGCGGCAGGAGCCGCCGGTGTCGGTGCCCAGCGCGGCCAGGGCCATGCCGTCGGCGACGGAGACTGCCGCGCCGCTGCTGCTGCCGCCGGGCACGCGGCCCTCCGCCCGCTGCCAGGGCGCGCGGGGGGTGCCGAAGTGCGGGTTGATGCCGATGCCGGAGAAGGCGAACTCGGTCATGTTGGTGCGGCCGATCGGGATGAACCCGGCCGCCAGCAGGCGCTGCACGACGGCGGCATGGGTGGCGGCGGGGGCGGCGTCGGCCAGGATCTTGCTGCCGGCAGCGGTTGTCTCGCCGCGGACGTCGAGCAGGTCCTTTAGGCTGATGGGGATGCCGGCGTAGGGGCCGGGGGCGCGGCCGGCCCGGCGCAGCAAGTCCACGGCGTCGGCGCTGTCGCGCGACTTGTCGGCGTAGGTGCGCAGGAAGGTGCGTGCGCCCTCGCCGGCGGGATCGTGGATCGCCTCCAGGCAGCCCTCCACCAGTTTGCGGGCGGTGGTGCGTCCGTTGGCGAGGTCGGCGGCGGCGCGGGCGAGGGTGATGGCTTGCATGGGGCGGAAGGTGCCGCCTGGTTGACCCGGCGGCAAGCCTGGGAAATGGTGCCGCGCCGATCCGATCCCTGGGTTGGCCACCATTAGGAGCCGCGCCATGTCCCGTCCCGTCTTGCTGACCGGCGCCAGCGGCGCTTTGGGGCGCATCCTGGCGCATGGGCTGGGCGGGCAGGGGTTCTCGCTGCGGCTGACGGACATCACGCCGTTTCCGGGTGAGCTGCCGCCGGGGTGCAGCTTTACGGCGCTGGACCTGAATGACGGCGTGGCGCTGCTGCGGCTGGCCGAGGGCTGTGGGGCGATCCTGCATTTTGGCGGGATCTCGGTGGACCGGCCGTTTGAGGAGGTGATCGGGCCGAACATCCGTGGGCTGTACCATGTGTACGAGGCGGCCCGGCGCGAGCGTGCCCGCGTGGTGTTCGCCAGCAGCAACCACTCGATCGGCTTCCATCCACGGACGGAGGTGCTGGATGGCGACTGCGCCTTTCGGCCCGACAGCTTCTATGGGCTGTCCAAGGCCTATGGCGAGCTGATGGGCCGGCTTTATTGGGACAAGCATGGCGTGGAGAACGTCAACGTCCGCATCGGCAGCTGCTTTCCGGAGCCGGTGGATGCGCGGATGCTGGCCACCTGGCTGTCGTATGCCGACCTGACCTCGATGATGGCGTGCTGCCTGCGGGCGGAGCAGGTGGGGCATGAGGTGATCTGGGGGGCTTCGGCCAATAGCCGGATGACCTGGTGGCGGGATGACGACCGGGGGCGCATTGCCTGGGCGCCGCGGGACAGCGCGGATGGGTTCGCCGGGCAGCTTGCGGGCAAGGTCAGCGGCAGCCCGGCCGCTGAACGGTTCCAGGGTGGGGGGTACTGCGCGGCCGGGTACTCGCGCGATGCAGCGCCGGAGGACGCATAACCCGCACTGCTGCCGTGATCGGCGGCGGGCCGGCCGGGCTGATGGCGGCCGAGCGGCTGGCCGAGGCGGGGGTGGCGGTCACCGTCTATGACCGGATGCCCTCGGTTGGGCGCAAGCTGCTGATTGCCGGGCGTGGGGGGTTGAACCTGACGCACTCGGAGCCGCTGGGGCGATTCCTGGGGCGTTATGGCGCGGGGCGGGGCGTGCTGGCGCCGGCGGTCGAGGCGTGGACGCCGGAGGCGCTGCGGGCGTGGTGCGCCGGGTTGGGGCAGGACACGTTCACCGGCAGCAGCGGGCGGGTGTTCCCGACGGCGTTCAAGGCGACGCCGCTGCTGCGGGCCTGGCTGCGGCGTTTGGCCGGGCAGGGCGTGCAGGTCCGGACGGGATGGCGCTGGGTTGGTTGGGATGATGGGGGGTTGGGCTTTGCGACCCTGGATGGCGCGGCGAGGGTTGCTGCGGACGTGACGGTGCTGGCGTTGGGCGGTGCTTCGTGGCCGCGGCTGGGGTCGGATGGGGCCTGGGCCGGGACGTTGCAGGCGCAGGGGGTCGGCGTGGCCCCGCTGCGGCCGGCCAACTGCGGATTCCTGCATCCCTGGTCCGCGGTGTTCCGCGAGCGGTTCGCCGGGGCGCCGTTGAAGCGGGTCACGCTGAGCTTTGAGGGTGAGACGGTCGCCGGAGAAGCCCTGCTGACCCAGGACGGGATCGAGGGGGGCGTGATCTATGCGCTGTCGCGTCCGTTGCGGGAGGCCATCGGGCGCGATGGGTCGGCTACGGCGCTGCTGGACTTGCGGCCTGACTTGGATTTGGCGGCGCTGGCGGCGCGGCTGGGCGGCCCCGGGCAGTCGCTTGCCAACGCGCTTCGTAAGGCCGGGCTGTCGCCGGCGGCGGCCGGGCTGGTGCGGGAGGTCGGCGGGACCGGGCCTTTGGCGCAACGGGTCAAGGGCCTGGCGCTGCGCCTGGTTGGGACCGCTGGGATGGACCGCGCCATCTCGTCGGCCGGGGGGATCGCGTTGGCGGAGCTGGACGCGGGGTTCATGCTGCGCCGCCGCCCCGGGGTGTTTGCCTGCGGCGAGATGCTGGACTGGGAGGCGCCGACCGGCGGCTACTTGCTGCAGGCTGCCTTCAGCACCGGCCGGGCGGCGGCGGGGGGCGCCTTGGCCTGGCTGGCCCTGGGTGGGCCGGGGCGTGCTGCAACCTTCGCCGCCGCGGCGGGTTTTGCCGGTCCGGGCCGCGTGGCGCGTCCCGCTATGGAGATGGCAATGTTCAATCCTTCAGAGATCATCGAGCACATGGAGGTCGTCGGGTCCGACGGCCAGCATGTCGGCACCGTGGACAACCTGGTCATCAAGCTGACCAAGAAGGACCCAGCTGCCCAGGGTCAGCACCACCTGCTGAAGATGAACCTGGTCGGGTCGGTCGAGGGCGGCAAGCTGAAGCTGAATGTCCCCGCGGCCGAGGCGATGCAGCAGGAGCAGGCGATCAGCTAGGGCATCTTCGGACCAGGCGGCTTCGCTTGAGCCGAATGGATGCGCGTAAAAACCAGGGCTAGAGCATGTTTGGTGTCTCCATCTGCACCAAGCACGCTCTAGGCCGCCGCGTCCGGGCGGGATGGAGCCGTCCTGCCCGGCTGCTACGCTGCCTCTGCCCGGATTGCGTCCGATAGGGTTTCCACGATGCGGTCCACGTGGGCGTTCTCGATGATCAGGGGCGGGCTGAGGGCGATGATGTCGCCGGTCGTCCGGATTAGCAGTCCTGCCTCGAAGCAGCGCTGGAATACCCGCACGGCGCGGTCCGTTGCCTGGCCGGGCCGTGGCGTCAGCTCGATGCCGGCGATCAGCCCGGCGTTGCGGATGTCGATCACGTTCGGCAGGCCCTTCAGGCTGTGCACCGCGGCTTCCCAGTAGGGTTCCATTGCCAAGGCGCGGCCTGGCAGGTCCTCCGCGCCTTGCAGGTCCATGGAGGCGATGGCCGCTGCCGATGCCAGGGGGTGGCCGGAGTAGGTATAGCCGTGGAACAGCTCTATGCCGGCCGGCGAGCCGTCCACGATGGTCGAGTAGATGGCTTCGCTGGCCGCCACCGCGCCCATTGGGACGGCGGCGTTGGTGAGGCCCTTGGCCATCGTCATCAGGTCCGGCACGACGCCTAGCCGCTCGGCGCCGAAGTTGGCGCCCATGCGGCCGAAGCCGGTGATGACCTCGTCGAAGATCAGCAGGATGCCGTGCCGGGTGCAGATTTCGCGCAGGCGTTGCAGGTAGCCGGCGGGGGGGACCAGCACGCCGGTCGAGCCTGCCACTGGCTCCACCATAACGGCGGCTATGGTGTCGGCGCCGTGCAGGGCGACTAGGCCCTCCAGCGCGTCGGCCAGGTGGGCGCCCCAGGCGGGGGTGCCGCGGGTAAAGGCGTTGTGGTCGGGGGCGTGGGTGTGGGGCAGGTGGTCCACGTAGGGCAGCATGGCGCCGAACTGCTTGCGGTTGGGGCTGATGCCGCCGACCGAGATGCCGCCGAAGCCGACGCCGTGGTAGCCGCGCTCGCGGCCGATCAGGCGGACGCGCTGGGCCTCGCCGCGGGCGCGGTGGTAGGCTAGGGCGATCTTCAGCGCCGTGTCGGCGCTTTCGCTGCCGGAGTTGGTGAAGAAGACGCGGTCTAGGCCGTCGGGCAGGATTTCCGCCAGGCGGGCGGCGGCCTGGAAGGCGACCGGGTGGCCCATCTGGAAGGTTGGGGCGAAGTCCAGCACGGCGGCTTGACGCTGGATGGCCTCGACGATCTCCCGGCGGCCGTGCCCGGCGTTCACGCACCATAGGCCGGCGGTGCCGTCCAGGACCTCGCGGTTGTCGTTGGTGTAGTAAAACATGCCCTCGGCGCGGGCGAGCAGGCGGGGGGCGGCCTTGAAGGCGCGGTTGGCGGTGAAGGGCATCCAGAAGGCGTCTAGGTTGTTGGGGCGGCTGATCTCGTTCATGGGGCGTACCTTGGGTGGGGTTGGAGGCTGGGGTTTGGGGCTGGGATTGGCTCCAAGGTCGCGCTTTGGCGGGCGCGGGGCAAGCTTGGCATGATGGGCCGGATTATGCGGTGACCAAGCCGCCCTCCAGGCGCCGCCGTCATCGCAAGCCGGCTTCGGCGTGGCAGTCCGGGGGCGGCGTTTCCGGCCCTGGATCGCCGCGCTGAAGCGGGCTCGCGATGACGATGATCGGCTTTGCAATCGCGATACTTGGAGTGGCTCATGGCACGGCCGCGATTGCAGCTGTCTCAAGGCGGCTGACTGCCTAGCCGAACCTGGGGGCGTGAGGGTGGCGACGCCCACCTCGACGCTGCCGCCGTATTTTGGGTCAGCACCGACCCGCGCCCCCGCCAACCGCGGCCTTGGGGTTCCCCCCGCCAAGCGCCTATATCCCGCCTCAACGCCCATCCACCGCGAGGTTCCCGCATGTCCGATACCCTGATCCCCGTCACCGTCCTGACCGGCTACCTCGGCGCCGGCAAGACCACCCTGCTGAACCGCATCCTGTCTGAGGACCATGGCA
>CAXTFY010000190.1:0-9969 GCA_964243265.1 uncultured Acetobacteraceae bacterium
GTACGCTTGCTTCGGGAGCAAGAGGCCGGAGGTTCGAATCCTCTCGCCCCGACCAAATCATGGGCCGAATTATCTGAGTCGTGTCGTCCGGCAGAATGGACAACAATCCTTCCGCCGTTCCTCACCCGACGCTGCTCAGCCGCCCAATCGTCAAGTCGAGCAGATGCAGCCCCGCTGGCGACAGTGCAGTTCCAACTTGGTCCGCGGCCAGCATGGCGCCGGGCAGCTTCGCCAGCAAGGCCATGCCGCCCGCAATGTGCCCGTGCACTTATGCCGACGGCCCTTTGCTCAGACCATCACGATGCTGCATCCAATCAGCCACCGTCATTGCGAGCCGGCTTCGGCGTGGCACTCTAGGAGTGCGTAGGCCGCGTCCTGCTCTGGCGCACCTGGATTGCCGCGTCGCAGGCGCTCCTCGCTATGATGCATGGGGCAATGACGGGTGACGGGTGGGCAAACCCATCAGCGCAGAGGGCCGTTGGCATCATGCCTTGTTGGCCCGCTCGAACTCCCGCAGCACGCGGTTGCCGCGGCCGACCACGTTGTCCAGCGCCGCCTGCGGGGCCTGCTTGCGCTGGAAGGCGCCCTCGACTTCCTCATGGATGATGTTGCGGATTTCCGGCATCCGGCCCAGCCGGAGCCCCTTGCTGTTGGGTGTCACCGTGCCGCGGGTGAGCTGGATGACGGGGACGTCGGCGCCGGGGTTCTTGTTGTAGAAGCCCTCGGCCTTGCCGTCCTCGAACCCGGCCTGGGTCACCGGGACGAAGCCGGTGCGTTGCGCCCATCCCGCGTCCTGCTTGGGCTGGGCGATGTATTGCAGGAACTCGGCGACGCCCTTGTACTCCTCCGGGCTGCGGCCCTGCGCCGTCATGGCCCACAGGCTGCCGCCGTCGATGGTCGAGTTGAGCGGCGTCGGGATCAGGTCCTGGTCGTAGGGCAGCGGCGCCTCGGCCCACTTGAACTTGCAGCTTTTGGCGACTTCGCCGCGTAAGGCGGACGACATGAAGCTGACCGCCGCCTGCCCGGCGAAGAAATGCGTGTCCGGCGCATCGTCCCGCCCGGTGTAGCGGAACGTGCCGTCCCGCTGCATGTCCACCAGCCGGGTCACCTGCCTGACGAAGGGCGGCGCGTTGACCAGCAACTCGGCGTCCAGGCCGTCGAAGCCGTTGGCCTTGGTGGCGAACGGCAGGTCGTGCATGGCGGCGAACTGCTCCACCTGGATCCAGGAGAACCCTGCGGTGGTGACCGGCACCGGCACCTTGGTTTTGAGGGTCTGCGCGGCGGCGGCGAGGTCGGCCCAGGTGCGGGGCAGCCGGGCCGTGTCCAGCCCGGCCTTCCGGAAGGCGTCCAGGTTGATCAACATGACGCCGGTGCTGGCGTTGAACGGCGTGGACGCCAGCCGCCCGTCCGGCAGGCTGCAGCAGCCGCGCACGGCGGGGATGTAGGCGTTGGAGTCGATGCCGCCCTCCCGGGCCAACTCCCAGGTTTGCTTCACCGCTGGGCCGGCGGCGAGCATGGCGCTGGTGCTGGCCTCGGGCATTTGTACTAGATGCGGCGCCTCGTTGGCGCGCCAGGCTGCAGCGGTGGCCATCAGGGTCTCGGAGTAGGGGCCCTTGAAGATCGGGACGATCTCGGTGTTGGCCTGGGAGACGTTGAAGTCGGCGCAGATGCCGTTGACCTCATCGTTCAGCACGCCGTTCATTGCATGCCAGAACACGATGCGGATGCGACCGGTTTGGGCCTGGGCCGGCAGCAGCGTGAGGGTAGGGGCTGCAAAGGCGGCGCCCAGCAGGGTGCGGCGGTTCATGCAAGGTCCTCCGAGGATGCCGGGCGGACATGGCCGCTGCCGGGTTGCATTGCGGGACGGCGCGGTGGAGGCCGGCCCGGGCTAACGCTTGCCGACGGACCAGAGCATGAGCCAGCGCACGGGGAACACCCAGACGATGCCGGCCACGAGCCAGTACAGGGCCTCCAACGTCCAGTGCAGGCGGGGGATCAAGTCGGGCAGGGTGATCACGGTGATGATGTAAACGAAGACGAACAGCAGCCCGGCGATGGTGGCGATGGGAGCTCTGGACATCCCGGTGGCGTAGCGCACGAGGCAAACCCACGCCAGACCCTTCCTGCCCCCTCGCCCTCCGGGAGAGGGCTGGGGTGAGGGGGCGGGCGGGCCCTGCATTTGGCTGCGGAGAGGGCTGCTGCCCCGTGGCGTCGCTAGCGCGCCCGGCGCCGCAAGCAAGCCTCCCTCACCCCGGCCCTCTCCCGGAGGGAGAGGGAGAAGCGAGGCTATCGTCGTGTGTCGAATAGCACTCCATCGGCTCGCATCGCCGCCATCTCGTCCTCGGAGTAGCCCAGGCTTGCCAGCACCGCCGCCCCATGCTGGTTGAAGCGCGGCGGCGCGGAGCGGGTGCCCCCCGGCGTGCGGCTCAGCTTGATCGGCGTGCCCAGCGCGCGGTAGGCGCCGCCACCGTCCAAGGGCAGCTCCGTCACCATGGCGCGGGCGGCGGTGTGCTCGGCCTGCATGGCCTCGTCCACCGCCAGCACCGGCCCGGCGGGCAGGCCGGCGCGCAGCAGCTCCAGGCATAGCGCGTGGCCATCCTGCGGCGCGAAGGCGGCGGCAAGCTGCTCCACCAGGGCCGGACGGTTGCGCACGCGGTCGCCGTTGGTCAGGAACCGCGGGTCGCCCGGCAGGTCGGGACGCCCGAGGTGCTCGCACAGGCGGCGGAACTGGCCGTCGTTGCCGATGGCGATGAAAATCTCCCCGGTCGCGGTCGCATACTTCTCGTACGGCGAGATGTTGGGGTGCGGGTTGCCCAGCGGCATCGGCCGCTTTCCGTTCAGGAAGTAGTTGGCCGCCTGCGGATGCAGCAGCGCCATGCCGCAGTCGTGCAGCGTCATGTCCAGGTACTGGCCCAGCCCGGATGCCTTGCGCTCGTGCAGCGCCATCAGGATGCCGATCACCGAGTACAGCCCGGTCGCCAGATCGACCACCGGCGTGCCCAGCCGCAGCGGACCCGTCGAGGGGTCGCCGTTCACGCTCATCAGCCCCGTCATCGCCTGCAGGATGGCGTCGTAGCCCGGTAGGCCCCCCAACGGACCCTCCGCGCCGAAGCCCGACACCCGGCAGTGGATCAGCCCCGGGAAGCGCGGCGCCAGGTCGGCGGCGTAGCCCAGGCCCCAGCGCTCCATGGTGCCGGGCTTGAAGTTCTCGACCAGGATGTCGGCGGTCTCGATCAGCCGCAGCAGCACCGCGCGGCCGGCGGGCTTGGACAGATCCAGTGAAATGGCCTGCTTGTTGCGGTTCACGCCCAGGAAGTAGCTGGCGTCGCGCTCGGTGGCGGACACCTCCTGGAACGGCGGCCCCCAGTCGCGGGTCTCGTCGCCCTGCGGCGGCTCGACCTTGATGACTTCGGCGCCGTGGTCGGACAGGATCATGGTGGCGTAGGGGCCGCCCAGCACGCGGGTCAGATCGACGACACGCAGTCCGGCCAGGGCGCCGGGCGAGGTGGCCAGGCCCTTGGCCCCAGGGTTCGGTGCAACGCCGTCCATCATGCCGCCTCCCAAACCCGGGCGCAGAAGTCCGGGTAAGTCTCGCGCATCTCGGCACAGACGGGGCCGCGCAGCAAGGCAAGCTCCGCAGGCGTGGGGTCCGGCGTGGTGGGCGCGTCGTCGCCGGCGTAGTCGAAGCCCGTGGCGGCTCGCACGCTGGCCGCGGTCTCGCCGGGGTGCAGCGACGCCAGGGTGAACCGTGCAGCGCTGACATCGAAGTGGAACACGCAGCGGCCCGTGACCAGCGCCTGCGCCGTGCCGCGCCGGACGTGCTCGGGCGGCGACACGCCGGGGGCGCTGACCAGGTCCACCCGGGGGACCAGCACGCGCGGGCTGTGCTCCTCGCGGAACAGGATTGTGCGGGGTACCAGCATGTACATGAATGCCGAGCCGAAGCTGCCGGGGAAGCGCGCCGTGCGGCCGGGCCACTCGCCGGTGCCGAGCAGGTTGATGTTGGCCTGCCCGTCGATCTGCCCGCCGCTCAGGAAGAAGATGTCGATGCGGCCCTGGCCCGCCAGGTCGAACAGCTCGCGCGACCCTTCGGTGAACGGGTTGCCGCGGGGGCGGTGCAGCAGCGACAGGCGGACGGGGTGGCCCAGCAGCCGCACCAGCCAGCAGGCGGCGGCGGGGATGGGACTGGCGGCGCCGACGGCGATGTGCCGGGCCGGGGGGTGGGCCGGGTCCAGGATCAGCCGGGCGATGGCGGTGGCCAGGCGCTCCTCGGGCTGAATCACGCCGCGGCGGCCTCGGCGGGCCAGACGTGGCGGTCCAGGTAGGCGCGGAAGCCGTCCACCGTCCGGGCGGCCCGGGCGTAGTCGCGCAGGTGCACGGCGTCGGCGGGGTACTCGTCCAGCAGGCCCAACGGCCAGGCGCCGCGCCCTGCCACCGCAACCTGGTCGATGTAGGCGCCGCTGATGGTGCCGGGCGCCAGGCGCTCGTCGTCCAGCAGGTTGCCCGGCGTCATGCGCTCGACCGTCACCAGCACCCGGCGCGAGGCGTGGGCCAGCGTCGCCAACTCCCGCCGCCGGCCGACCCAGACGTTGCCGTGGGCGTCGCCCAGCACGGCGTGGAACACCGCCACGTCCGGGGACAGGGCGGGCAGCAATACGATCAGGTCCGGCGTGTCGCTGAACGGGTTCTGCACCACGCGCCAGTCCGGCCGGTGCGCCAGCACGTCGCTGCCGAGCAGGCCGCGCAGGGGCATGTAGGGCACGCCCTTCTCGGCGGCCTGCAGCATGGTGTGGATGGCCGGGCAGGTGGCGTCGAGCACCTCCAGCGTCCCAGCGGCGACGGCGGCGGTGAAGCGGGGCGCCGGGCCGGCCTCCCCGAGCGTCACCGCGCTGGTCTGCACCTGCGCCACGCAGCCGGCGCCGATCAACAGGTCGGTCGCCCAGCCCGACACCGGCACGCCCAGCAGCCGCAGCCCCCGTGCGCCGCGCCGCACCAGCGCACGGGCGAAGGCGGAGGGCGCCAGGGAGTTGTCCGGCGGCAGCGCCAGCAGTGCGCCGTCGGGGACCTGGGCGGCCAGCGTGTCGGGCGTTTGCATCGCTAGCCGAGCGCCTCTGCCAACGCCTCGGCGCTGCGGCCGTTGGCGATGGTGGCGCCGCGGGCCTGCCAGTGGGTGCCATTCACGCGGGCGAAGGCATGGTCCGCATCGGGATACACGTAGGCGTGGGCATGCGGGTTGCCCTTCAGCGCCTCGACGACCTTGGCGCGGCCCTCGGGCGGGAAGAACTTGTCCTGGTCGGCGATGTGGACCAGCAGCGGGGCGCGCAGCTTGTCGATTCCGTCCAGCAGGCCGTCCAGCCCGACCCCATAGTAAGAAATATTCACGTCCGCATCCGACCGCAGCGCCATCATCATCGCCAGCCGCCCGCCGAGGCAGTAGCCCATCGTGCCGGCCTTGCCGTTGCAGCCCGGCATGGTGCGGGCGGCGGCAACCGCCGCCTTCAGGTCCTCGACGCCCTTGTCCTGGTCGAAGGCGTTCATCAGGGCGAAAGCTTCCTTCCACTCGGCCTCGGACTGGTCGGTCAGGTCCACGCCGGGCTTGATGCGCCAGAACAGGTCGGGGACGACGACGATGTAGCCCTGCTCGGCGACCTGGTCGGCGGTCTCGCGCATGGACGTGTTGACGCCGAAGATTTCCTGAATGAGCACGACAGCCCCGTGCTGGGCACCAGGGTGCGGGGTGTCGGCGGGCGGGTTGGCGACGTAAGCGTCGAAGCTGCCGGTGCCGTCGGCGGCGGTGATCTGCATGGTGGGCATGGCGCGTTCTCCTCGGAGGCGCGCGGTGTCTAGCAGAGGTTCAATGGGGCAGAAAGCGGATGCTTCCCCCTCTCCCTCCGGGAGAGGGTTGGGGTGAGGGAGGCCGAAAGGACCAGACCACACCGGATAGGAAGCAAGCCTTGCTCCCTGTCCTGCAGGTTTGGTCCTTGCCGCTTCCCTCACCCCGACCCTCTCCCGGAGGGAGAGGGGGAAGTCAGAACGTTAGATGTAGTGCTCGGCCAGCGGGGCGAAGCCGTTGAAGCGTTGGCTGGCGTAGGTCGTGACATACGCGCCGGCCGACTGAATCTGCACCCGCTCGCCCGAGCGCAGCGCCTTGGGCAGGCGGTAGTTGGAGCGCTCATACAGGATGTCCGCCCCGTCGCACGTCGGCCCGGCGATGGCAACCGGCCCCATCTCGCCGCCGTCGTGCGCGGTCTGGAAGCGGTACTTGATCGACTCGCCCTCCGTCTCCGCCAGGCCGCCGAAGCGGCCGATGTCCAGGTAAACCCAGCGCAGCGGGTCGTCCTTCGCCTTGTGGCAGACCAGCACCACCTCCGCGCTGACCACCCCGGCGTCGCCGACCAGGAAGCGGCCCGGCTCCACCAGGATCTCCGGCATGTCATTGCCGAAATGCTGCGTCATGGCGTGCATGATCGCGTCGGCGAACCGGTCGATGCCCGGGATTTCCTCACGGTACCGCACGGGATACCCGCCGCCCAGGTTGACCATGCGCAGGTTCACCCCGGCCCGCGCCAGGTCGGTGAACAGCATCGCCACCCGGCCGATCGCCGTCTCATAGCTGCCGGTCGTGGTCTGCTGACTGCCGACGTGGAACGACAGGCCATAAGGGTCCAGGCCCAGCTCGCCCGCTCGGATCATCAGGTCGCGCGCCGTCTCGGCGGTCGTGCCGAACTTGCGCGACAGCGGCCACTCGGCGCCGTCGTTCTGCACCAGCAGGCGGCAGTACACCCGGGCGCCGGGCGCATGCTCGGCCAGCTTTTCCAACTCCTCGGCAGAGTCGAAGGCGAACATCGTCACCCCGGCGGCATGGGCGCGCTGGATCGACGACACCTTCTTGATTGTGTTGCCGAAGCTGATGGCTGACGGCGCGGCGCCGGCGTCCAAGCAGAACTGCACCTCCTCGAACGAGGCGGCATCGAAGCTGCTGCCCAGGCCGACCAGGCGCCGCAGGATCGGGGTGGCCGGATTGGCCTTCACGGCGTAGTAAACCCGGGCCAGCGGCAGGGCGCCCAATAGGGTGCGGTAGTTGTCCTCCACACGGTCAACGTCCAGCACGAGGCAGGGCGTGGCTGGGGCGTGGTCAGCCAGATAGGAGGCGATCTTAGGGGTCATCGCGCCTAGTCTCCAGGATCAGACGTCCCACCTTCGAGGCAGGACGTGCCCGCCCGGACGTGTGCCGGGCAGGGCGGGTTGACGGAACGGTCGAACGAACCAGCGAAAGCGAGGTGTGCCAGAACGCTTGACGTCGTTGCGTAACCCCGAGGGCCAGAGGCACGTGCGTTGCTGCGTGACCGCCGAAATAGGACCACATGCCCCCCCTTGCAAGGGAAAATGCGGGACCCGGCAGGATTAATATCGTTAGCTGCGCGCACTCTGCCCACCCCCTGGCCGCCGTGCCGCAATCCCGACGTAGATTGTTGGTTTTTATGAGGAAAGCGTGATGGAACTCCAGCCATCCCCACCCGAAGCTGACACCGCGGAACCCTTGGCGACGACCGTGGCGACCACGCAGCCGATCACCGAGCAGTCGGGGCCGCGGGCCGAGGCCGCCGGGCCAGGACCCGAATCCGTGCGGCTGGCGTTCGAGCCGGCAGCGAAGTCGCTGGGCCGCCATGCCGCATCGCCCACGGACATCCCCTGGGCGGGCTGGAAGGCCGTGCTGCGCCGCACCCTGATCGAGATGCTGACCGACCGCGTGGCGCTCGTCGCCGCCGGCTGCGCCTTCTATGCGACGCTGGCGCTGTTCCCCGCCATCTCCATGCTGATCAGCATCTACGGCATGCTGTTCGATCCCGTGTCCGTCGAGCCGCAGTTGGAGGTGCTGCGCGGCCTGGTGCCGCCCTCCGCCTTTGCGCTGATCCATGAGCGCGTCCACATGCTGGTGTCGCGCCCGCCGGGGTCCTTGGGATGGAGCTTGCTGCTGAGCACGGGCATCACGCTGTGGAGCAGCGCCACCGGCACCAAGTCGATCATCACCGCCCTGAACATCGCCTATGAGGAGAAGGAGCGGCGGAGCGTGCTGCGCTTCCAGATTACGGCGTTCACCATTACCCTGCTGGGCATCCTCGGCGCGGTGATCGGCCTGGCGCTGCTGGTGGGCCTGCCGGCGGTGCTGACCAACCTGGGGTTCGCCTCGCACCAGAAAGTGCTGATCCGCCTGGCCAGCCTCGCCCTGCTGGTGCTGGCAGTGCTCACGGGCCTATCGCTGCTGTATCGCTACGGGCCGTGCCGGGAGCGTCCGCGCTGGCAGTGGGTGACGCCGGGGTCGGTCGCGGCGACGCTGCTTTGGGTCACGGTGTCGGCGCTGTTCTCGCTCTATGTCGGGCAGTTCGCCAGCTATGACGCGACCTATGGCTCGCTCGGCACCGTGGCCGGCGTGATGATGTGGTTCTACGTCTCCGCCTACGCCGTGCTGCTCGGGGCGGAGCTGAACGCCGAGTTGGAGCTGCAGACGGTGGTGGACTCTACTGAAGGGCCGCCGCTGCCGCTCGGGCGCCGTGGCGCGTATGTCGCGGACCATGTCGCCGAGGACTGATTTCGCCTGAGTCCATGTCGGCGGCGACATCGCCATACGGCGCCTCCGCCACCTCGACCGGCTCGGCCTCCGTGACGCTGGTGAGCGTCACCCTCCCGACGCCGTTGGGCAGCATCCCGAGGCGCGATGCGGCACCGCGGGACAGGTCGATGATGCGCCGGCCATGATCCGGCTGGCGGTCGTTGATGGTGACGACGACGCTGTTGCCGCTGCCCTGCAGGGTGACGCGCACCCGGGTGCCGAGCGGCAGGCTGGCGTGGGCGGCGGTCATCGCGTTCTGGTTGAAGATCTCGCCGCTGCTGGTGGGGCGGCCGTTATGGCGCCCGCCATACCAGGATGCCTGTCCATCCTCATGCCAACCCGCCGGGTGTCCGAGACGGATGTACTGGGCCTGGGCGGACCCAGCCATCAGCATCATCGACGCGGCCAAGCCAGGTAGGGAGGGGATGGTGGACTTGATCATCCGTAACCTCGAAACGTTGCTCACGTCCCGTTGATAACAGAGTTGGTGCTGACATCAACCGGTAATTTTGTTGCGTTTCGTAGTCCTGTTGGCTGGTCCCAAGGAATATACCTCGGGAACTTAGCTATAAAGACTTTGGAAAGGAGGTCAGCCGAACTTCTACATACCTAAAAGGACGTTTGTTCTATCAGGGTTGATCCCAGTGGTGTGGGAGCGATTACTTCGACTGTTAGGCCACTGAAGCATTCTGTTCAGTAGTGCCCTAAACAGAAACGGCGCACCCGGGGGTGCGCCGTGAATTGCTGACGGAGAATTACAGAGTATTACCGGATCAGGCCCGCCAGCGGGCTGGACGGGTCCGCGCCCATCCGCCGCGGCATCCGCCCGGCCAACCGCGCCAGCCGCCCGGCCTCGACGGCCGCCTTCATCGCGCGCGCCATCAGCACGGGGTCGCCGGCATGGGCGATGGCGGAGTTCAGCAGCACCGCATCGCAGCCCAGCTCCATGCCCACCGCCGCGTCCGAGGCGGTGCCGACGCCCGCGTCCACCAGCACCGGCACCCCGGCCTGCTCGATCAGCATGGACAGCATGGCCGGGTTCTGGATGCCGAGGCCCGAGCCGATCGGCGCGCCCAGCGGCATGATCGCGACGGCGCCGGCCTCCTCCAGCCGCTTGGCGGCGATCGGGTCGTCAGCGCAGTACACCATCACCTCAAACCCATCGGCCACCAGCACGTCCAGCGCCTCATGGGTGGCACGCATGTCGGGATATAGATGCGGCGGCGGCCCCAGTACCTCCAGCTTCACCAGGTTCCAGCCGCCGGCCTCGCGCGCCAGGCGCAGGGTGCGGACGGCGTCGTTGGCGGTGTGGCAGCCGGCGGTGTTGGGCAGGTAGGTGTAGCGCTTGGGGTCCACGT
>CAXTFY010000191.1:0-9969 GCA_964243265.1 uncultured Acetobacteraceae bacterium
GCGGCTTGGCACGGCCGCAGGCCATCTGTGTGACAAGCCGCACAAGCCTGCTTAGGCCGCGGTGGAACCGCAAGCTTGCATCCCCAATCGCTCGCGGCCTTGTTCGAGTCGTCAACATTGTATGCCTCTCCGGCGATCACGGCCTCTCGCCCAATCCCGCCGAGCGAAGCATGCCCTACCTGCGACCACACGTGGCCTACCGCAGTACGGCCCGCCATTGCCGCTCGCACCTGCCCGGCGCCAAATCCTGCGGCCGCTCCCACTGGCCACCGTGCAGGGCGTTCCCATCGACGGTTGCCAAAGCTCGACCCCAAAATCAGCCTTGAACCCGCAAGAGACGCCGCCGCTTAAGCAGCAGTGCGGATCGCAGCCGCGTTCACCTCGTCGGTGACCTTGCCCTGGAACGTTGCAAAATTCACTTCAAACAGGCCGACCAGCTTACGCGCGGCCTCGTCATAGGCGGTCGGGTCCGCCCAAGCCTGCCGAGGGTCCAACACCGAGTTTGGGATGCCCGGCACGTCCTGCGGCATCATCAAGCCGAAGTGCGGGTCCTGCACGTAACGCGCATCCTTCAAGCTGCCGTTCAGCACGGCAGCGAGCAAAGCGCGCGTGTGCTTGATGCTCATACGGCTGCCGACACCGAAGGCGCCACCGGTCCAGCCGGTGTTGACCAGCCAGCAATCGGTGCCGTGCTTGGCGATCAGCTCGGCAAGCATCCGGCCATACACCTCCGGGTGACGCGGGATGAAAGGAGCGCCGAAGCAGGTCGAGAACGTTGCTTGTGGTTCCCGCCCCACGCCCTTTTCAGTACCGGCGACCTTGGCTGTGTAGCCTGACATGAAGTGATACATCGCCTGGGCAGTGCTGAGCTTGCTGATCGGCGGCAACACACCGAAGGCGTCAGCTGTCAGCATCACCAGATTGCGCGGCTGCCCGGCCCTGCCGGACAGATCGCAGTTGGGAATGAACTCGATGGGGTAGCAGGACCGGGTGTTCTCGGTCAGCGTACCATCGGTCAGATCCAGGTTGCCTGCGTCATCTGCGATTACGTTCTCCAGAACGGTCCCAAAACGGTGCGTGGCGGCGTAGATCTCCGGTTCGGCTTCCTGGCTGAGGTTGATGACCTTGGCATAGCAGCCCCCCTCAAAGTTGAAAATGCCGTTCGGCCCCCAGCCATGCTCGTCATCGCCGATCAAGGGGCGGCTCGGATCGGATGACAGGGTTGTCTTGCCGGTGCCGGACAAGCCGAAGAACAGGGCGACGTCGCCGGCGCTGCCGTCAGCGGTGCGGCCGACGTTGGCGCTGCAGTGCATGGGCAATACGCCCTCGGCTGGCAGCTTCCAGTTCATCACGCCAAAAATCGACTTCTTGATCTCCCCGCCATACTCGCTGCCAGCGATCACGATGAGGCGTTCGGTGAACGACGCAGCAATCGCCGTGCTGCTGCGGACGCCATCGATCGCCGGATCGGCCTGCATGTTGGGGGCGTGCAGGATGACCCAGTCCGGACCGAATCCCGGCAACTCCTCAACGGGCGGGCGAATGAACATGTTGCGGGCGAACAGGGCATGCCATGCCTCGGTGCTGATTAGGCGGACACGGACGCGGTGCTCTGGATCGGCGCCGGCATACAAATCCTGAGTGAACAGTTCCCGTCCCTGCAGGTAGGCCTGCACCCGGCCGCGCAGGGTAGCGAAGTGCGCCGGGTCCAGCTTACGATTGCCGGGCCGCCACCAGATGTCGTCGCTGATGGCCGGGTCCCCGACGGAAAACTTGTCCTGCACGGATCGGCCGGTGTGAACGCCAGTCTTGACGATCAGCGCACCCTCTGCCGACAGCCGGCCCTCTCCCCTGCGCAAGGCGTGGGTAACCAGCGCGGCGGCGGTCAAGTTGGCATGTACCGTGCCGGTCGGCATCAGGCCGGTGCCGGCCAGTAGGGAGGGCTGATCCGTCACGGCGGCCACTGCGGAAAGGGTGGGCTGGTAGTTCATGAACAGGTTTCCTTGAGCAGTACCGTTACGAGACAGGGACGGGTAAGAACGATACCGGCCTCTTAGGTGAGGCTATGCCCCCCGTCCAGGCCCGCCGGCCAGGGTTTTCCGTGCTGCATCTGCGAGACGGACCAACTGCGTACGAATGCCGCCAGCGTCATGCACGGTATTGGGCCAAGTGACCCGCATGGTAGTTTCTTGTCGGCCAAGGTCGCAGCCCTCCACGTCGCAGGCCACCATCAGCCAGCCTGGGCCGTCCGCACCCTGGGCCATGGCAATGGCGTCCAGGGCATCCGTGTGGTCGGCGTTGCAGTGGGCCAGCACTTCGCGCTCAGCGGAGGCGACAGCCTCGACCGCAGCAGGGTCGCTGGCGAGGTCGGCGCGCTTGAGCCGGGTTGCGCTGGCGAAGCCGCCGATGAACTGACCGCCGCCGGGCTGGATGCGGAATAACTGGAAGTCGGCAAATCCAGCATAGAATGCGGCGTAGGGATGCAGCGCCACCCAGCGGGCCTTCAGCGCCGGGTCAGGCTCATGCGCCGCCAGGCCGGTGACGGTCAGGCGCGGGGCAGTCTGCGGGTTCAGCCCCGCCGGTTGGCCTGCAACCATCAAGGCGCAACGCGGCTCGTCCCGCAGGTGGCGGGTATGTTCGGACAGGCCGGAAAGCAGCATCAGGATGGAGCCGTCCGGCGCCGTGGCAGGCGTGACAAGGGAGGCGAAAGGCTGACCGTCTGCGCTGGTGGCCAGGGTTCCGCCGCGTGCGGCGCGCAGCAGGGCGCGGGCATCCTGAATGGGGGTGGTGGTTGGCGTGTCGCCGGTGCGGGCATCGCTCATTTTGTAGTCTCCCAGTATTCCGCCATAATCCTGACCTACATGGCGCCTCGGTGTCAGGCGGCCAGGACTGCTCGGCAAGTAAGGTTTTTACCCCATGAAGCACACTATTGCCTTGGTCGATGACGACCGGAACATCCTAACCTCGGTGTCGATGACCTTGGAGGCGGAGGGCTTTCAGGTACGGACCTACACCGACGGCGAAAGCGCCCTGCAGGGCCTGATTGCCCGGCCGGTGGACCTGGCGGTGCTGGATATCAAGATGCCGCGGATGGATGGAATGGAGCTGCTGCAGCGCTTGCGGACGCGCAGCCAACTGCCGGTGATCTTCCTGACCAGCAAAGACGAGGAGGTGGATGAACTGATGGGGCTGCGCCTCGGCGCAGACGACTACATCACCAAGCCATTCAGCCAACGCTTGCTGATCGAGCGCATCCGCGCGTTGCTGCGGCGTAAGGAGGCCAGCCGCGCCGAGGGCGCGGGCGCGGCGGCTGGTGGCGTGATGGCGCGCGGCGACCTGGTGCTGGATGAGACCAAGCACCAATGCACCTGGCGTGAAAGGGACATCCAGCTCACGGTCACAGAGTTTCTGCTCGTCAAGGCGCTCGCCGTCCGGCCCGGCATGGTCAAGTCGCGTGATCAGTTGATCGATGCCGCCTACGGCGAGAACATCTACGTGGACGACCGTACCATCGACAGCCACATCAAGCGGGTCCGCAAGAAGTTCCGCGCCATGGATGACAGCTTCGACCACATCGAGACGCTGTATGGCATCGGCTACCGCTACAAGGACCAGTAATGCCGGACACCGGCCTTCGCCCAAAGGCCGACGCAAGCACAGCGGCGCGAAGCTGGCGACGCCGCTGGGTCTCACCGCTGCTGCGGCGCATCCTGCTGGTCAACGCCTTGCCCTTGGCTCTGCTGGTCGCTGCCGTGCTGTATTTGGACCAGTATCAGGCGGGCCTGTTGGAGGCCAACGTGCAGGCGTTGCGGGAGCAGGCTCGCATCTACGCCGGAGCCCTTGGCGAGAGTGCCGTGCAGGAGACCGATCCGGACAACCCGGTCCTGGTTCCTGACCAAGCCCGCTCCCTCCTGCGTCGGCTGACCGAGCCGACGCCCAACGCCCAGGCTAGATTATATGCCCCGGATGGACATCTGATCGCCGACAGCCGGGTGCGCGAAGGCCCCGGCGGCGCCGTAGTGACCGAGCCGTTGCCACCTGCCGCAATTCGCAGCCTGGTAATGGGCACCGTCGGCGCGATCTACGACAAGCTGATGTCCTTGCTGCCTCGCAAATCCGAGGATCCGTTCGTGGAAATCAGTCCTGACGCGGCGGGAATTGATTGGCAGCCGGACGTAAAGGAGGAGCTGCGGATCAGTGGCAGCAATCTCGGCCGGGAGATGCCGCCCTATATTCGTCGCACTGGCGAGAACCGGCTGCTGGTGACAGTGGCCGAGCCGGTGCTGCGCAACCGTCACACCGTCGGGATCGTGCTGCTGACCCGAGAGGCGCGGGAGGTGGATGATAGTCTCCTGACAGTCCGAACCAGCATTCTAGGTCTGTTCGCGCTCGCCCTGGTGCTAACCGTGGCGCTGTCCTGGTACCTATCCCTGACGATTGCCCGGCCCATTCTTCGGCTCGCGGGCGCAGCGCATGAAATGCAAGAAGGGCGCGGCCGGGCCAGCACCGTGCCGGGGTCGCTGCTGCGCCGGACCGATGAGGTTGGTGAGTTGGCCTATGCACTTGCGGAAGGTGCTGCCGCGCTATGGGCGCGCATGGACGCGACTGAACGCTTTGCCGCCGATGTGGCGCATGAAATCAAGAACCCACTGAGCAGCATTCGCAGCGCCATCGAGACCTTGCCACGGATCGACGATCCGACTCGGCGTGCCCGGCTGCTTGCCATCATCTCTGAAGACGTGACCCGTCTGGATCGGCTGATCAGTGACATCAGCGACGCGAGCCGGGTCGATGCCGAGCTGTCGCGTACGGTGACGGAGCCGTTGGATGTTGTCCCAATCCTGAAGATCTTGACCGAAATCGATGAGGCGACACGGCAGGAAGGCGATCCCGTTGTCATGCTCGAGGTCCCCCCCACACCGTTGCTGGTACAGGCTGTGGAGGATCGCCTGGTGCAGGTGTTGCGGAACCTGATCGGCAACGCCCGCAGCTTCTCTCCCGCCAATGGCCGCATCCGGCTGCAGGCGCGGGAGACCGGAGGATTGGTGGAGATGGGGGTCGAAGACGACGGGCCGGGCATCCCGGCAGCCAAGCTTGAGCATGTGTTCGACCGCTTCTATTCAGAAAGACCGGCAGGGGAGAGCTTTGGGCAGCACTCTGGTCTAGGGCTGTCAATCAGCAGGCAGATCGTCGAAGCGCTGAAGGGTCGGATCTCTGCGGAGAACCGGTATGGCGACGCCGGGCAAGTCGTGGGTGCGCGGTTCGTCGTGTGGCTGCCCCGGGCCTGATCATATCCTGGGCATAACCGCCCCCCGGCCTGGCCGCTCCCCAGGCCTGGTCGTCCACCGTCGCATCACATGTTTCACGTGAAACGCTAGCCAGGCCGATCTGGCAGGGCAAGCATCACAAGATGCTTCCATTTGCTGCAAAACCAGGCCACATAGCCAGCCTTATGCACCTGTATGCAAGCTGTGCCGCCCGAGACGGGTGTGGTGTGCTGCTCCTGGGACCGTCAGGTTCAGGGAAGTCCGACCTATTGCTTCGGTTGCTTAACCAAGGTTTCGCGCTTGTCGCTGATGATCAGGTCCTTATTGATGCGGGTTGGGCAGCGCCACCTACGGCACTGGCTGGGCTCCTCGAGGTGCGTGGCCTCGGTATCGTGCGCATGCCCCACACCGCCCCAGTTAGACTAGCCCTTGCCGTGCAACTCGGTTCTGGTGACCGCCTCCCCGAAATGGCAACGCACGCCCCGACTGGCCTGCCTCTCGTGATGATAGACCCGGAGCAGGCCTCGGCTGGCGCACGGCTTGCCCTCGCTTTGGACTGCGCACTCGGACGCGTGGCGCAGGTGGCCGGTGCGTTCGCGGCATCCGCGCCGCCGTGCCCGGCTCCCGCGTGAGCGGCGTGCGGGTGGTTCTGGTCAGCGGGTTGTCGGGCGCAGGCAAGGCGTCCATCCTGCGTGCATTGGAGGATGCAGGGTATGAAGCGGTGGACAATCCGCCACTGACGATGGTGCCCGACCTAGCCCGGCGGACCGAGCGCCCCTTGGCAATCGGTCTCGACGCCCGCAGCCGCGGCTTCAATGCTGGGCTTGTACTGGCGACACTGGCCGACCTTCGCCGGGATCCGGTGCTGCAACCCGAGCTGATCTATGCCGCAGCCGACGAGACCACGCTTCTGCGTCGCTACACCGAGACCCGTCGTCGCCATCCTCTTTCACCGCAGGGCCGTATCATCGACGGCATTGCGGCAGAGGCAGCACTGACCCGGCCCCTGCGGGACGCCGCCGATCTAGTCCTGGACACCTCCGGCCTGCCGTTGGCTGACCTTCGCCGCTTGATCGAGCAACGTTTTCGGCCACAACTCGGCGGAGGCGCCGACGCCAAGCTGGGCGTTGCGTTGATGTCGTTTGCGTTTCCTGCTGGCCTGCCACGCGAAGCCGACATGGTGTTCGACGCAAGATTTCTACGCAATCCGCACTATGACGCCATATTGCGTCCAGGGACAGGGTTGGATGCGGACGTAGCCGCATACGTGGAAGCCGACCTGGACTTCGCCGCGTTTTTCGACGGCATCATTAGCCTCCTCCGCCTCGTCTTGCCGCGGTTTGTGCAAGAGGGAAAGCGGTATGCGACAATTGCCGTCGGCTGCACAGGTGGACGGCACCGGTCGGTTCGGATCGTCGAACGCCTGGCGCAGGTTTTGCGAGACGACCAGGCCAATGCTGAAGGCATTGCATGCAGCGGTTGGCAGGTTACAGCCAGCCACAGAGAGTTGGCGGCTGGACAAGGCGTCACGGCAGCGCCGAACGTCTTGTCCAGGAATGACGCGGCTTAGTGCCGGCTTAGGGAGCCTGAATACGCATTATGATTGGCCTTGTGCTGGTGACCCACGGGCGCCTCGCTGACGAGCTTCGATCCGCTATGGAACATGTCGTAGGCGCGCAACGTAACGTTGCAACCGTCTGCATCGGTCCTGAGGACGACATGGAGGATCGTCGTGCCGACATCCAGGGCAGCATAGACCGCGTGGATACCGGGGACGGCGTTGTATTGCTGACAGATATGTTCGGGGGCACACCGAGCAACCTTGCCATCTCCATGATGACGCGTGCAGGGGTCGAAGTGATCAGCGGCGTCAATCTGCCGATGCTGGTGAAGTTGGCGAAGGTACGGTCGAGCCAGACACTAGGAGAGTGCGTGGATTGCGCCCAGGCAGCAGGACGGAAGTATATTGCCTCTGCTTCCGCAATCCTTCCGCATTGCCGCAAGAACGGGAATGGGCGATGCGAGTAGGCGTACGACTGTTCAGGCGTTTTCCTACATGACTGGTCCGGAGCCCGCGCGAAGTGCAACGCTGCTGACCCGTACTGTCACGGTGGTGAACATGCGTGGCTTGCATGCCCGTGCCGCAGCAAAATTCGTGACCATGGCTGAACGCTACGGCGCGTCGGTCGAAGTCGTTCGGGACGGCCAATCCGTGTCGGCGCGCTCGATCATGGGACTGATGATGCTCGGTGCCGGGCAGGGGGCGCAGATCGAGTTGCAGGCGGATGGTTGGGATGCGAAGGAAGCATTGGAGGCGTTGGCAGGCTTAGTCGAAGCCGGGTTCAATGAACGAGACTAACGCCGGGCCAGCATCTGCGCTGGAGCGTCGGCTGTTCGGGATCCCTGCCTGCGCCGGCGTTGCAATCGGCCCGGTGTTCCGCACGACAGAAGCAGCGCCGCAGATCACCCGGCATAGGATCCAAGCCGCAGACGCTCCGGCCGAGATCGCTCGGCTGGACGCCGCCTTGCTTCAATCCCGCAAGCAGTTGCTCAAGCTCCGCAGCAGGCTTTCCGTCCTGCCGGAGGAGAGCCAGGGCGAGATCGCGCCGTTGCTGGACGCCTACTTGCAGATGCTTGGACCGTCCCGTCTGATTCGGGGCGTCCGCACCCGAATCAACGAGCGCTTGGTGTCGGCCGAGACCGCCGTGATGGAGGAGGCGAACGCCATCGCCGCCGCCCTGCAAGGCACCGCTGCGGAGGAGGGTGGGGGTGCCACTCAGCGCAAGGCGGATGAAGTACGGGAGATTGGCCGCCGCCTGGTCCGCAACTTGACACGCGCGCCGTTTCGCAGCTTTGCCGGTGCCATGCAGGGGGCGATCTTGATCGCTGAGAGTCTCCGCCCTTCTGATGCCGCGCTGATCGATCCGGCCCGCATCGCAGCCGTGGCGACCGAGGAGGGTGGCAGCGACGGCCATACCGCCATCCTGCTGCGCGCCTTGGGCATCCCCGCCGTATTGGGTGCCCCTGGTGTAATGGCCGGCCTGCGCGGGGGGGATACGGCCATCGTGGACGGCGTGATAGGCACTGTCACGCTGAACCCGTCCGCCCACACCTTGGCCAACGCGCGCCGGGCCGTGGTCAGCTTTGCCCGGGATCGGCAACGGCTGAGCCGGCTGCGTCGGCTTCCCTCGGTGACGCTGGACGGCGAGGTCGTCAGTCTGCAAGCCAATCTGGAGCTGCCTATCGAGTTGCCGATGGTGGCACAAAGCGGCGCTACCGGCATTGGCCTGTTGCGGACCGAGTTCATGTTCATGAACCGCGATACGGTCCCAACCGCCGACGAGCAGACCGACATCTATCGCCTGGTGATCGAAACCATGGCCGGTGACCCCGTCACGATCCGCGCGCTGGATTGGGGCGGCGAGAAGGAGATTGAGGCGTTGACCGCCGCCGGCGTTGTGCCTGAGACCACCGACGCCAACCCGGCGCTTGGGCTACGAGGCATTCGCCTGCTGTTGCGCCAGCCCGAACTGTTCGAGACACAGTTGGCCGCCATCCTGCGCGCTGCGGTGGCTGGGCCAGTGCGGGTGCTGCTGCCAATGGTGACGAATGTGGCAGAGGTTCGCGCAGCACGCGTGATCTATCATCGAGTTGCCGACCGGCTGCGTGATCAAGGGCAACCGATGCCCAAGGTGCTTCCGCCGCTGGGCATCATGGTGGAAACGCCCGGCGCCGCGCTGTGCGCCCACGCCCTAGCCGGGGAAGCAGAGTTCTTTGCCATTGGGACCAATGATCTCTGCATGTATGCCCTGGCGGTGGATCGAGGCGAGACGGATGTGGCTGAGTTGTACGACCCCTTGCATCCGGCGATGCTGCGTTTGATCCAGATGGTCGCCGACGGCGCCGCGCAGGGTCGTATCCCAGTGTCGGTCTGCGGCGAGATGGCGGCCAACCCGGCGCTAACGCCATTGCTGATTGGGCTGGGCCTGCGCAGCTTCAGCACCAATGCGTCAGCCGTGCCGCGCGTCAAGCAAGCCATCCGTGGCACGACGATCGACGACTGCCAGCGGCTGACCTGGCAGGTGATGAAGCAGGTTGACGTCGAGCGTACACGCGACTTGGTCGCAAAATTCGGGCAATAGCCAACACTGGTCCGCATAGGCCAGGGCCGTCGGCTTCCTAGCATTACAGTTGCTGTTTTCGTTTCAGGTGTGAGCGTTGTGCGATGGCTTGGTGTGTGCGTCGCCAGAGCGACCAGGCGATGACGTGCGTAGGCTGGATGCGGCGCTGAGCCATGCGTGTTGCGATGCGCCGGAGTTCCTGGATCGACCAGCAGACGAGGGCTGGCGTGTCTGGGTCCAGGGTGTCTGGGTCCGGGGCCGGCGCGGCAGTGTTTTCTGTGGGGCGGGCTGGTTCGCGTGATGGCGGCTGCTGGCCATCATGGCGAAGGCGAGCATGACGAGCGACACATGCCGATGCCAGCCGTGCCAGGACCTATCGGTCAGCGTCGCTGCTCAACCGTTGTGGTCCAGGCCGAGTTCAGTCTTGGCCGTCTTGAAGCTGTCCTCGATGGCCCAGCGGCAACCCTCGACCTGGACCCAGCTTCTCCGCCATCGTGCCCGCGGGGCACCAGGTTGCGGGGCACCAGGTGGTGAAGAACGCAAGTGTGCCGTCGGCCAGACTGCGTCGGACCAGCAAGCCG
>CAXTFY010000192.1:0-9937 GCA_964243265.1 uncultured Acetobacteraceae bacterium
GAATGCTGCGACTGGCCCCCGGCCCGGCGATGGTGGATCACCAGCGACTTGCTCACCATGCGGGCGATGTCCGCGCCGAGATCCTTCTCGACCATGCTCAGCGCAAGGTCGATGCCGGCGGACATGCCAGCCGAGGTCCAGACCGGCCCATCGACGATGAAGATGCGGTCCTCCTCCACCTTGACCGCGGGATAGCATCTCTGAAGGTTGCGCGCGTGCGCCCAGTGGGTCGTCGCGCGGCGACCGTCGAGGATGCCCGCCTCGGCCAGCACGAACGCGCCCGTGCAGACGGCCGCCACGCGCCGCGAGTGCAGCAGGGCGTGCCGCACGAACGCGATCAGTGCCGGGGTGGTCGCAGCAAGGCCCGTGCTGCCGCTGACGACGACCGTGTCGAAGTGGCTGTCGTCGAACGCATCGGTGTGGACGCTGATGCCCAGCGAACTGCGCACCGCGCTGCCCGTCTCCGATAACAGATGCACGTCGTAGAACGGGCCGCCGGCGGCAAGGTTGGCGAACTCGAACACCGAGAGCGCGCCGAAGCCCATCACCTGGAAGCCAGGGGCGACGATGAAACCGAGCCGCAGCATGTGCATCTCCTCTGTCCTAAAAGGTGGTATATATGACGTTTGTGCCAAAGGCGAGCGGGCATAGGTATCTCTCCAACACCGGCATCGGCCCGGTGGAGCGGAGACAACGAGATGGCCAGCAACGCACATAACGGGACGGCCCTCGTCACCGGCGCATCGTCGGGCATCGGTGCGGTCTATGCGGACCGGCTCGCCCGGCGCGGCTACGACCTGATCCTCGCGGCGCGGGACGGCGACCGCCTGCACGCGCTGGCCACCCGGTTGAGCGACGCCACGGGCCGTGCGGTCGAGACGATCGTCGCCGACCTGACCGACGCCGCCGACCTGGCCAGGGTCGAGACGGTCCTGCGCATCGATGCCAGCATCACCATGCTGGTCAACAACGCCGGGGTCGGATCAGCCGGGCCGCTGCTCGCCTCGGACGTTGACAAGATGAGCGGCATGATCGCGCTCAACGTCGGCGCGCTGACACGGCTGACGTATGCCGTGGTCCCCGCCTACATCGCGCGCGGCACGGGCACGGTCGTCAACATCGCCTCGATCGTCGCCATTGCGCCTGAGCTGCTCAACGGCGTCTATGGTGGCAGCAAGGCGTTCGTCCTCGCCTTCAGCCAGTCGCTCCACCACGAACTTGCCGCCAAGGGCATCCGCGTGCAGGCGGTCCTGCCTGGCGCCACCGCCACCGGGTTCTGGGACGCCGCCGGGTTCCCGTTGGCGAACGTGCCCGCGGCGGTCCTCATGTCGGCCGGGGACATGGTTGATGCGGCACTCGCCGGCCTCGACCAGGGCGAGCTGGTGACCATACCGTCGCTGCCCGACGCCGCGGACTGGGCCGCCTTCGAGGCCGCTCGCCAGGCGCTGGCGCCCAACCTGTCGCGAGCCGAGCCGGCTGCGCGATACCGCGTGACCCTGCACAGGGCGGCCTGAAGGGGCGCGTTCAACCGATGCGGCGGTGATACCAGGGACGAGGCTGGCTGCGCCTCCCCTCCCTGCAACGGCCTGGTCTATCCAGCATGAGGATGACTGACATGACCGACACGATGGAACTTAGGGACACCGACAGACTGATCCGAAGCTCGGATCGCACCAGGATATTCATGCGCTCATGGCACCCTGCATCCAACGCGCGGGGGATTGTCATCATCGTGCCGGGCTTCAACGCATATGGCGGCCGCTACCAATGGGTTGCCGAACGGCTCAACGCGGGTGGGCTTGCCGCGTATGCGGTTGATCTGCGCGGCCGCGGCAAGTCGGAGGGCGAGCGCTTCTACGTCGAGAGCTTTGCGGACTACGTCAGCGACGTGGCTGCGGTCGTCGAGCAGGCGAGGCTGCACGACCCGGCCCTGCCGGTCTTCCTGCTGGGCCACAGCGCCGGTGGCGTGATCGCCTGCTTCTACGCGCTTGAACATCAGAATGACCTCTCCGGGCTGATCTGCGAGAGCTTCGCCTTCGAGCTTCCGGCGCCAGACTTCGCCTTGGCTGCATTGAGGGGGCTGAGCCACATCGTTCCCCATGCACACCTGGTGCGCCTCAAGACCGAGGACTTCTCCCGCGATCCCACAGTCGTCAAAGCCATGAACGACGATCCGCTCATTGCCGGCGAGGCCGAGCCGACGCAAACGATTGCGGAGATGGCTCGCGCCGGCGCGCGGCTGCGGGAGCTGTTCCAGCAGATCACCCTGCCAGTGCTGATCCTGCATGGAACGGCGGACAAGGTCGCCAAGCCGAGCGGAAGCCAGCACTTCTTCGACGCCGCAGGCTCTGCCGACAAATCCCTCCAGATGTATGAGGGGCATTTCCATGATCTTCTGAATGATACCGGCAAGGAACTCGTCATGTCGGACATCAGCCAGTGGATTGATCGCCGCCTACCCAGCCGCTGACGCAGCGCAGGCCAATGCAGCCTGAGGGCCAAGGAAGTCCGCCGAAATTCCAAAGGCCGGCATCGAATGCCTGCGCTTCGGCCGGGATGTCCCGGCTGGCAGACCCAACTGAATTGAGCACGATCATGTATGTGAACAGTCCGCGGGACACCGCACCCAGCGCCGCCGCCCTGGCTGGCAAGCTGACCTCGAACACCATCACGACCAGCGATGGCACCGTCCTCTACTACAAGGACTGGGGCAGCGGGCCGGCCGTCGTTTTCAGCCACGGCTACCCGCTGTCGTCGGACGCCTGGGAGAACCAGATGATGTTCCTGCTGCAACACGGGTACCGGGTCATCGCCCATGACCGCCGCGGGTTCGGTCGCTCCAGCCAGCCAAGCCTGGGCTATGACTACGACACGTTCGCCGACGACCTCGCCGCCCTGGTCGAGGCTCTCGACCTGCACGACGCGACCTTTGTCGGCCATTCCATGGGCGGCGGCGAAGTGGCCCGCTACATCGGCCGCCACGGTGAGGGGCGGGTCGCCAAGGTTGCGCTCGTTGCGGCCGTGACGCCGTTCCTGCTGCAAACCGCGACCAACCCGCACGGTGCGCCCATCGAGGTCTTCGACGGCATGCGAGCCGCCGTGCAGGCCGACCGTTCCCAGTGGAACAAGGACGCGACGATGCCGTACTACAGCTACAACCGCCCCGGCGCCAAGGTGTCGGACGGCGTGCGGGAGGACTACTGGCGTCAAGGCATGGCGACCGGACTCCTGGCTGCATACCACGCCATCGGCGCGTTCTCGGAGACGGACTTCCGGGAAGATTTGGCGAAGATTAGTGTCCCGACCCTGGTCGTGCACGGCAGCGACGATCAGATCGTGCCCTTCGAAATCTCCGGCGAGCTGGCGGCGAAGGCCGTCAAAAACGCCCGGCTTGTGGTTTACGAAGGAGGTTCGCATGGCCTGCTGATTACGCAGAAGGACCGGCTGAATGCGGATTTGCTGAGCTTTTTGCAGTCGTCCTAGCATTTGAGCCAGCGTGCTGCGGCTGCCTGGACCTCACGCGCTTTGGCTAAACCGAAGCACCACGGCCATGCAATCAGACCTGGCGGACACAGCTATCAAGCGTTGGAAAAGCGCGGGCGGGGCGTCATCGCGGCCTTTGGCGTTCATGTGCCTGCATCGTGACTTCAAATAAGTCGGACCCCCCTGCGGAAGCCCGGTTTCATCCCGTTCGCCCCAGGTACCGCAGACCTCAATCAATAAGGAATATTGCGTCATGGCTCGTTTGTCCAACAAGATTGCCGTCGTGACCGGAGCCTCCAAGGGCATCGGTGCTGGCGTTGCGAAACGGCTGGCTGCCGAGGGTGCCACGGTCGTCGTCAACTACTCGTCGAGCCAGGACGGGGCCGACAAGGTCGTCTCTGAGATCGAGCATTCGGGCGGCCATGCCCTCGCCGTAGGCGGCAGCGTCGCCGAGGAGGCGCAGGTCGCGCACCTGTTCGATGCGGTCCGGTCGGTGTTCGGCCGGGTGGATATCCTGGTGAACAACGCGGGTATCTACGCGCCGGCGCCGCTCGATGCGCTCTCGGTGGCCGAGTTCCACCGGCACTTCGACACCAACGTGCTGGGCCTTCTGCTCGCGACCAAGGCCGCCGCACCGCTGTTCCCGGAGGCGGGCGGCAGCATCGTCAACATCAGTTCGATCGTCAGCACGTTCGCGCCGCCGGCTGCCGCGGTCTATGTCGGCACCAAGGGCGCGGTTGATTCGATCACCAAAAGCCTGGCCAAGGAGTTCGCGCCGCGGAAGGTGCGCGTGAATGCCATCCGGCCCGGCTTCGTGCTGACCGAGGGCGTCCACACAGCCGGCATGAGCGGGGGCGAGTTCGAGGCGCAGATGCTCGCCCTCACGCCTCTGGGACGAGCCGGCCAGCCGGAGGACATTGCCGCCGCGGCTGCCTTCCTCGCCTCGGACGATGCGATCTGGATCACTGGCGATACGCTCAACGTGGCTGGCGGTGCCGGCATGTGATTGGTTGCGGGTGGGACGACGGTGCGATCGTGTTCCCTCCTGCGGCAAGGGCATTGCCGAAGCCCCTGAACCGATGGCAGCGGCAGCAGCCGAAAAGCGATCAAGACAGCACCAGGCGGGAGACACCGCTTTTCATGGTCCGGGTGGGATCGCCATGGCCGCCGCGCTCCTGGCATCCGAAGTTTCGAGTTTCATCAACGGCGCTGACATCCAGGTGGACGGCGATCAGGCCCAGACCTGAACCGCAAGCCGCAGTTCTGCCTTCGCGGCAACGCAGGACCAATCATTGTAGGAGGCAACCATGACTGAGCTTTCCGTTACCGGCGCGGCCGACCCCGGAGACAGGCCAAGGACTGAGGTGGAGCATTACGACATCGTCGTCTTCGGCGGCGGCAAGGCCGGCAAGACGCTCGCGATGGACCAGGCCGGGGCTGGCAAGCGCGTCGCCATGGTTGAGGCCGGCATGATCGGCGGCTCCTGCATCAACATCGCCTGCATCCCGACCAAGGCGCTCGTGCGCAGCGCCCAGCTTGTCGAGCTGGCGCGGCGTGCCGACGCACTCGGCCTCATCCACACCGGCCCGGCGGCAGCCGACATGGGTCGCGTCGCCGCCCGCACGGCCGAGGTCGTGGCCGGCATGGTCGCCGTGAACCGCGCGGCGTTCGCGGCCAGCGGGTTCGACCTGCTGCTCGGCTGGGGCCGCTTCGTCGGCCCGCGCGTGATCGAGGTCGCCACTGATACCGGGCCAAGGCAGGTGACCGGCGACCGCATCTACCTCGACCTCGGCACCAAGGCCGCCATACCGGCCATCCCGGGCCTGCTTGAGGCGGCTCCGCTCACCCATGTCGAGGCGCTGACGCTCGACGTGCTGCCCACGCGGCTGCTGGTGATCGGCGGCGGCTACGTCGGCATGGAGATGGCCCAGGCCTTTCGCCACCTCGGCAGCGAGGTCGTGATCTTCGAGGCGGGCCGCCAGCTTGCCGCCCGCGAGGATGCCGATGTCGCGCTGGCAATCGGCGAGCTATTCACCGGGGACGGGATCGAACTCGTGCTGCAGGCGCGGATCGCCGGGGTGTCCGGCCACTCCGGGACGGGCGTGGCAGTCCGCCTGGAGGACGGCCGCAGCTTCGCCGGCTCGCACGTGCTGGTCGCGGCGGGGCGCACGCCGATGACGGCCGGGATCGGGCTCGACATCGCCGGGGTGGAGCTGGACGGG
This sequence comes from uncultured Acetobacteraceae bacterium, assembly GCA_964243265.1. Taxonomy (GTDB): domain Bacteria; phylum Pseudomonadota; class Alphaproteobacteria; order Acetobacterales; family Acetobacteraceae; genus DASWOJ01. The sequence goes on from CAXTFY010000192.1 coordinate 5,706, forward strand.
CGCGGCTTCATCTGCGTCGATCAGACGCTGAAAACCAGCGCAGCCGGCATCTGGGCGATGGGAGAGGTTGCTGGCAGCCCGATGTTCACGCACATCTCGCTCGACGACTACCGCGTGGCAAAGAGCGGCCTTGCCGGCGGAACGCGCACGACCGCGGGGCGGCTGGTGCCTTACGCGGTGTTCATCGATCCCGAGTTCGCCCGCGTTGGGCTGAGCGAGACCGAGGCGTTGAAGGCCGGCATCCCCTACCGGCTGGCGTGGATGCCGGTGGATGACGTTCCCCGTGCGCGCACCCTTGGCGAGCGGACCGGCTTCATGAAGGCCCTGGTGGCGGTTGACGATGACCGGGTGCTTGGTTTTGCGATGCTCGGCGTACAGGCGGGTGAGGTCATGACCATCGTGCAGATGGCGATGCTCGGCGGCCTGCCCTACACGGCGCTGCGCGACGCCATCCTGACCCACCCGACTATGGCGGAGGGCTTAGGCATGCTGTTCGCAAGGGTTCAACTGAAGAAGTCCATAAGTTTGGACGCTGGCCCAGTAGAACATGCCCCAGTAAAGCATGCTCCAGTGAAACACGCGGCCTAACTGCGGAAGCGCGCAACGACGTGAGCAGGCGTGTTCGCCTGTGAGACGGCAGGATAACACGCCGATCTGCCAAAGTTTTTGAACCTCGTGATCGGTTTCGCATCTGCCAAACCGACTTCGCAATTTCGGCGGATGCCGCGAGCTGGACAGCGTAAACGAGGCTGCTGTCAGCGGATGCGCACGCCGCACAGTCTCGCAAAGGGCGGCGCCTCCGGCGGGCGACCGCCGGGCAGCCCGCACTTCAACATCAGGAGGGTTCAATGACACGTCGCGGTTTGGTTTTGTCGGCATCAGCGTCGGCGATTGCGCTGGCCACCGGAGGCGTTCCATCAAGCGTCGCATACGCCCAGGCCGGGGACGGCCGGGACGCCTTCAGCATCGCGTCAGCCGACCCGCGGTTCCGCACCTTCACGTCCATCGTGCGCAAAAGTGGCCTGGAGCCGTCCGCGCGGGGCGTGCAGCCCTTCACCGTCTTCATGCCAACCGAGGCGGCGTTCGACCGCTACCCGGAGCTGCGCGCCAGCCTGCTCGGCCCGGCATCCGAGGCGTTCCCCGACACGCACGCGCTGGTGATGTTCGTCAGGGCGCACGTGCTGCTCGGCCTGCATCCGACGCCGCCGCTCGGGGAGCGCAGGGAGCGGGTCATGACCCGGGTGGGAACCACGATCGAGGTCATCAACACGACACCCCCGACGATAAGCTGGGACAGCTCCGGCGGGCGCACCGGCACCGCCACCCTGTCGGAGGCGCCGATCATCGCGAGCAACGCGCTGATCTACCCGATCGACAACCCCATCCTGCTGGTTCCGCCATCAGACCCGCAATGACCGTCTGGGACGGCCCAGCGCCGCTCCCGGCCTAGAGGCTATCTCGGTAGGGCATGTCGCCTCATGGGGAACGCAGGTCCGAATGCCTGCCCAGATAGACTCTTAGGTGAGGGCTGGTGACGACTGATTTCAGGTGTGGTGACCCTTGAGGGAGGCGACGAGTCGAGCTGTCATAGACAGCAATCAAGCAGCCTGAGGCAAGGCGTTCCCGAAGCGCGGTCAGACGACGCAACGGCTGAGCCTTCGCCGCTGTTCCAACCAGCGGTTTTCAAAGCCAGTGCGAGCCTGCGGGTTGGGATGGGCGAGGCTGGGGCAACCCGCCAGAAACCAGGAAGACTGGCCTGCAACAGCACCTTATCGGCGCCGTCCTCGACAGCGGCTTCCATCCTGGTTGATTGTCGGCTGGTTGGCTGGTCTCATGTCTCGACCGATGACGCCTATGTCGAAGCCGACATCATCGTGATTGCTCCGAAGATGTCGGGCTTACTCGCCATGCAAAAAGGCGAGGTGAACGCCGATCCGCTGACTTTCCTAAAACCGCAAGAGGAGCAAGCGATGCCACAGGCCACGATGCGCACCGCGATCGTTGAAATTGTTCACGTCACGATCGCCTGCAACCGACCGTTTGAAGCCGTGCGTGATGCACTCGTCGGAGACATACCAGCACTTGATCCCCAGCTCATGAAAATGTTGATAGGCGCGAATGCTGCAGAGATCGAGGAGCGACGCGCCGCCGGGCCGAAGCTCTGGCTGTTCGAGACGCGCGATCATGGGGCGCTCGTTGCCGCGGAGGGACATGCGAGGAAGGCGATCCAATTCGAGATCGGCAATCCGTTGACGGCCGAGCGCATGACGCGCCACCGCCTGGCCGCGGGTCTATATGCACCGCTGCGCATCGTTCTCTACGAAGACGAGCAGGGTCGCGCGTTCTTTGAACACGATCTGCCATCCTCCTTGTTTAACCAGTTTGGAGTTGAGGAGGTCGCCAAGATAGGGCGCGAACTCGATGAGGAGTTGAAGCAAGCATTGATGGCGGCTGCGGGCTAAGCAAACCTCTGCAGGTTTGCGCAGGAATAAAACCTAAGCAGGCTTGCACGGCTTGGCACGGCCGCAGGCCATCTGTGTGACAAGCCGTGCAAGCCTGCTTAGGGCTGCCGCACGCAAGTCCCGCCCAGAATGATCAACGATCAAAGGCACCGCCGCGCATTTCGCCTCATCGCATATAAGGAGTTGCCATAGACATGAAAGCGATGATCTTCGAGGAGACGGGTGAGCCCGCGGATATTCTTCATATCCGCGACATCCCCGACCCTACGCCCAGCCCTGGCAGCATCCTTGTGCGCGTATTGCTGTCCCCGGTGCATCCAGCCGACTTGCATGTGATGCGGGGGGTCTTCGGTCGAACGCCTGCTCTGCCAACCAGTCCTGGCATCGAATGTGTAGGCGTTGTCGAGGCATTGGGTGCCGGCGTGGATGGCCCCGAGCCGGGAACGCGGGTCGTCTTGCTGGATGTCTGGGCGAACTGGCGCGAGTTGGTGGTTGCTCCGGCCGAGCGGGTCATCCCTGTTCCCGACGCGGTCAGCGACCAGGACGCTGCACAGGCCATGATCAATCCCGTCACCGCGTTGGTTTTGACCATGATTGAGCATCGTCTTTGCCGGGGCGAGTGGCTCGCCCAGACCGCCGCCGGCTCCACTGTCGGCCGTCTGGCGCTGCAGCTTGCGCGAAGCGAGGGATTTCGCACGCTCAACCTGGTGCGGCGGTCTGCGCAGGTCGCTGAGATCGCGGAACTGGGCGGCGATCTGACCTTGTGCACGGAAGACGCGGATTGGCCGGTGCAGTTTGCGCGCACCGCCGAGAGCGGCCGGCTCAAGAAGGCAATCGATTGCGTCGGCGGTCGGGTCGGCGCCGCCGTGGCGCGAGGATTGCAACCTGGCGGCAGGCTCCTGGTTTATGGCGCGCTCTCCTCGCACCGTCAGTCCGATCCGGCGGCATTTGAGATGCCGATCTTCGTGCCACGGCTGATCTACTCGGCGTCCAGTGTGCAGGGATGGTTCTTGTTTCACTGGCTCAACGTCACGCCGGTCACAGAAACCTCGGCTGCCCTGCGTAGCGTCCTCAATCGTCTGGCAACCGGGCAGTTGCAGCTGCCACCCGCGAAGACCCATCGAGCCAGTGAATTGTCGACCGCTCTTGCCCAGGCCGAATCTTCCGATCGTGACGGAAAACCGCTGATCGACATGACGACCTTGGGTGCTTGATGTGAACAAGCGCCGAACTGGAGTTTCTCCTGAAAACAGCAGCTACACGCTGATTTTGCGACCAGAGATGACGGACAGGTTGGGGTTCCGATCGGCGACGATCGGGACCCCACCCTTGCGGCATTTTCTAGGTGCGATCAACGCAGTAGGCCAGGTTCCAGCGGGGTCCCGGTTCGGCGCTTGTTCACAGCCATGCGGCCGTCTCGCGCGTTCCCAGGCCGAACAGGCTCTCGTTCGCCGCGAAGTCGCGCGGACTGCTTGGCGCAAACCGCTCAGCCGTCGCGATCCGCGCGTCGGAGAGGTAGGGGAACGTCTGCTCCCGCCAGATTTCGGCGATGCTCATCGCAACGCTCCTGATCCGTGGCTCGGTGAGGGGCGTCCGATCATGAAGAACGCGGCCAGCGCGCCGGCCAGGCACGACGCGGCCGCGCAGAGGGCAGCCGTGTGGAAGGCGCCCACCAAGGCGCTGCCCGTCGCCGCCAAGACCGGGCCGATCAGCGCGGTGGCAACCAGGCCACCTGTGCGAGCGACCGCGCTGTTCAGGCCGGAGGCCGAG
>CAXTFY010000193.1:0-9930 GCA_964243265.1 uncultured Acetobacteraceae bacterium
GACAACGTGGTTCAGATTGTCGCGCGACACCCCGCCTCATGCCCGCCCCCGCCGGCGAACACCGGTGGGGAGCAGATTACGTGAGGCAACAGGTCACCCGCTAGGAGCATTCCCAGGCAAGGCAATGGGATAGCCCATCCAGGTCGTCGCCGCACGCCAGGGCACGCGGGACCGAAACTGCAATTCCGTGCAGCTCCCTATGCCACGCCGCAAATGCGCCTCGCGATGACGGGGGCTGGCCTGATGCAGTGACGTAGGGGTTGTCGCAGATGGCCTTGGTATCACGCTCCGCCCGCCTCAGGCCACCTTGGTCCTCCCAGGAAAGAAAAGCTGGAAGCACCCTGGCGGAGGATATTCCGGGTTGCACTATCTAGGTCTTTTATCCTATCAGCTTTGCCCATGGCCCTCCCGTCTCCGCTCCCCGCCCCGTCCACGCCAGCAGACGTGCCCGAAACGGCCGCCCTGCTGCTGCAGACCTTCGCCAGCTTCTACCAGCAGGAACTCGGCGCGGAGGAGGACGTGCACCGCACCCTGCCCTTCTTCGGCACCGCCCTGGGCATCGTCATCGGTGCCCTGGCCTACGCCGCCGGCCGCCTGCCGCGCTGGACCGACACCGCCGCCGGCCCGGCCACCTGGGCGTTCATCGCCAGCCTGGCCCTGCTCGGCCTGTCCGTGCTGGAGGCGTGCTTCGTACTGTTCTGGATCAGCCGCGCCATCGCCCGCCGCGACTACCGCCGCCTGGGGCCGGAGCCGGAGCTGCGCCGGCGCCTGACGGACCTGCAAGCCTACTACGACAACCTCGGCATCCTGGGCGGCGCGCAGGACGCCCAGGTGCTGCGCGACCTGCGGACTGCCCTGCTGGACGCCTACGCCGCCATCACGCCGGGCAACCGCACCTTGAATGCCCGGCGCTATGGTGCCCGGGCGCTGGCGGCGTCCCATCTGGTGAGAGCCTTGATCTGGGCGCTGGGTGCGACCAGTATCATCCTCATCGCCGACAAGCTCGGCGTGTTGCCAAGGGTTCTCCCATGACGACTGCAGCGATACCTGCCGTTCCACCGCCCGTCCTGGTCCAGCAGCATGGACCGGTTGCCCCGCCTGTCCCAGCCCCTCCCATCCAAAAGCCCGACGGCACGCTGATCTACACCGTCGCCAAGGGTGCCAATGTCTGGCCAGACCGCTTATGGCCCGCCAAGCCTAGCCGCTGACCGCCTTCCGGACCGCACGTCAGCCTGCTTAACCCAGCCTCCCCGCTCGCCCGACTTCTCGATGCGCCTCTGCGCCCTGGCCGGGTTGCCTGGATCGGCCTGCGCCCTGCGCGGCATGCCCTGTTGCTGACCCCCATCGCGGCGCAACTGACGCCCGCGGACGGCGTGACCGGCGACCATTACAGCAGCCGCACCGGCGCTGCCCGCGGCGTCACCCTGATTGAGCAGGAGTGCCTGGCTGCCATCTTCTCCTACCTGGATGCAGGCACGCCGGACCCGATGCTGTTGCGCCGCAACATCGTGACCTCCGGCATCAACCTGGACGCCCTGCGCGACCGCCGCTTCCAAATCGGCGGCGCCGTGCTCGAATATACTGGTCCCTGCCATCCCTGCTCCCGGATGGAGGCGCTGCTCGGCCCCGGCGGCTACAACGCCGTGCGCGGCAAGGGCGGCATCACGGCGCGGGTACTGGAGGGCGGGACGGTGACGTTGGGCGATACGGTGCTGCGGCTGCCGTAGGCAGGCCGGGCGGTGCCCAGGATCGGCCGCGCTGCCGGACAGGCGCCGACGCGAGGCATCACGGCTGGACCGACACCGCCCGGCCGCACAGCGCCATCACCGAGGCGAGCCCCGATTGCACGGTACGATCAAGAGGGGGCGACTCAAACAAGACAGTCATGACGGCGAGGGCAGACCGGCGAACCAGTCGGCATAAGGAGTATTACGCGCCATGTGCCGGTTCAGGTCCGGAGCGCCATCCGTCCACCAGGGCGGCCCGCGCTCTCCCAGCGCACGCTTCGCCGCGTCCACCCGGGCACGCGCAACCTCCTGCGCGGCGAGGTCCGCCTTGCGCAGCGCGACACCCTTGGCGCGGCGCGCTGCCATCAGCTCGCGCTGCAGCCCGGCGCGTGCAGCCGGGTCAAGCGTCGGGTTCGCGCAGCGCCAGAGGCGGCCGCGGACGACAAAGTAACGGCCGTCAGGGGTGGTGGGATAGCGCACGGTGAGAGGCTTGTGGGCGTCGGCCACCAGATGCTTCGGGTCGAAGCCCGGCCATGCGGCGACCCTGCCCCGGTCGTGCGGCGACCCCGCATCGAGTCGTCGCAAGATAGCCCGCCGTGCCGCGCCCGACCGCCTTAAGGACTGCTTCTGGCATCCGGCGCCTCATTCAGGATTGCCGTCAGGTTACGGCGTTCCCCGACCAAGCCCTGGATCACGACTTCTTTGTAATGATAAGCCCTATCGACGTTGTCAGGAAACCTTCCATCTTCAGCTTGAGGTGCGGCAGGCTGAAAGGCGGCAGGTCGATATGCTCATCAACGGGTGTAGCACCGGGCCATAGATTGAGCGGCTCGACATGATGACCATCGCTGACGATCTCATGGATGACCTGTTCTATGTCGCGCTTACGGAACAGGCATAGCTCAGGGAGTTCTACTGTCTCATGGTCGGATTGCAGGTTGAATTCCGTGGTATGCACCGCGGTACCCCCCTCCCGGAGGGTCTCCAAACTGTTCCGGATATAGTCGAGCCCCTGCCGTATGGAGCCGAGATGCTCCAGGCAGCACGCGGACCAACAGAAGTCATAGCCCCGCAAGTCGGGCGGGATGAGGTTCATATCGGCCGGGCGGTATTGCACGCGTTCAAAGAAATCGTCTTTTGGCACGAGCTCCGGTTTCCAGAGGTCGTTCAGCCCTTGGGTCCACTGCGCCGCCTGAGCCCAATGATCAATGAAGCCCAGGTGTGCCGGCGCATCCGTCGCCGTGACGTAAACCCCGTGCTTGGCGAAGACTGACGGCAGCGGCTCCTGCCCTGTTCCAAAGCCGACTCCCCGGCTGCCTGCAACAACCAGTCCCCTCGATTGCAGGACAGCGAGGATGTAAACATACTCCCAGATCTTTTGATGCTGCGCGGTTGGGCTCACGCCCAGCGTCATGCAAAGGTCTTGGTAGTCCAAACCCTGCATCTGCTCGGACGTGCAGAGCTGCGAAACCGGGGCTGCGAGGCTGGGTTCCGAAAATTTCCATGGCACGCCGGGCAATTCCGGCCGGCGCAGCAAGAATGGCGGGATGCTGTAGCCGGGCCGCCGGAGCGTGAACTCCCCAAGGTTGGCGCCCGTGAATAGGGCTCGCGCCTGCGGTGAGCACATGAAAGCCGTCCTCAGCTCCTTCAGGGTGTTATAGCCAGCTCCGTGAAAATCGATCACTTTCTGATCTTCGGGTTCCAAGCCGAGGAGCATTCGAAACCCTCATATGACGATATCATCAGAAACTGGCAAGCACGGTCCTCTTGCTGCAACCCTCGCCGACGACGTCCGGTCATGACGGCAATGCATCACGCCGGCAAGCCTAAAGCATGTTAGCCTTGTCTAACAACGGCTCTCTCTAAGCCGCCAACGCCTGCGTCCGCACCAGCCGCGCATACAGCCCGCCCGCTTCCAGCAGCTCGGCGTGGGTGCCCTGCTCCACCACCCGGCCGTCCGCCATCGCCACCACCAGGTCGGCGTCGCGCACGGTGCTCAGCCGGTGCGCCACCACGATGGTGGTCCGGCCCGCCCGCAGCCGCAGCAAGGCCTGCTGCACCGCGGCCTCGCTTTCGGCGTCTAGCGCGCTGGTCGCCTCGTCCAGCAGCAGGATGCGCGGGTTGCGCAGCAGGGCGCGGGCCAGGGCGACGCGCTGACGCTGCCCGCCCGACAGCCGGCCGCCGCCGGGTCCGACGCGGGTCTGGAATCCCAGGGGCAGGCCGTCCACGAAGTCCGCCGCGGCGGCGTAGGCCGCCGCCTCCACCTCCATCTCGGACGCGCCGGGCCGGCCCATGCGGATGTTGGCGGCCACGGTGTCGTCGAACAGCAGGGTGTCCTGGCCGACGTAGGCGATGGCGTCGCGCAGCGACCCCAGAGTCACGTCCCGCACGTCGGCGCCGTCCACCAGCACCCGGCCCGCCGTCGCGTCCTGCAGGCGGGGGATCATCGCCAGCGCCGTGCTTTTCCCGGCGCCGCTTGGCCCGACCAGCGCCACCGTCAGGCCCGGCGCGGCCTCGAACGCCAACCCACCGAGGCCCACCCGCCCATCCGGGTAGGCGAACTCCACCGCTTCAAACCGCACCCGGCCCGGCCCGGGCGGCAGTGCAGTTGCACCAGGGCGGTCCTGGATGGCGGGCGGCTCGTCGATCACGCGGAACACCCGGACCAGCCCGGCCAACCCCTCCTGCAGCGCCGCATTCAACGACCCCAGCGCCCGCAACGGCTGCGACGCCATCAGCAGCGCCGCGACGAAGCTGATGAAGCTGGCGCTGCCGCCGCCATACCCCAGCGCCGACCGGTAGCCGGCAAAGCCGATCACCCCGGCAATGGCGGTGCCGCCCAGCACCTCCAGCAACGGATCGACCCGGGCGCGGCTGCGCGTCATGCGGAACAGCGCGCGGTATAGGGTGGCGAACGCGTCGTCCGCCCGCGCCTGCTCCACCCGTTCCAGCCGGTAGGCACGGACGGTGCGGGCCTGGGCGAAGCTCTCGTGCAGCAGCGCCGCCGTCTCGCCCATCCGCTCCTGCATGCCGCCTGAGGCCCGGCGGATGCGCTTGCCCAGCCGCTGGATCGGCAGCGCCGCCAAGGGATACAGCGCGGCGGCGATCAGGCTGAGCACCCAATCCACATACAGCATCGACGCCACCAGCCCGATCACCGTCACCCCGTCCCGCAGGCCGTTGACGGCGCGGGTCAGCGCCTCGCGGATCAGCGAGGCGTCGGTGGTGAAGCGGGCGGCGAGCGAGGCCGGCGCCTCGCGCTCCAGTTGCGCGAGGTCGGCGTGGGTCAGGTGGGCGAACATGCGGCCCTGCAGCTCACGGATCACCAGCAGGACCACCTTTTGCACCTGCACGTTCTGGCCGTACTGCGCTGCTGCCTTGGCCGCGGTGACGACGACGACCAGGATGGGGATTTGATATAGGATGCGCTGATCCTTGACTTCGAACAGTTGGAACGCGCGCTGGATCACCAGGGGATACAGCGCCGTCAGCCCGGCCATGATGGCGGTCAGCACCAGCACCAGGCCGAGACGGGCGCGGTGGCGGCGGAGATGTTCCCGCCAGAGGCGCAGCATCAGGGCGTTGGTGGAGTCCTGCGGGCGGAGCGGGTTGGCGGCCATGACGGGGCCTGTAGCACGGGCCGCCGGGGATTGTCCGGCCCGGATGCGGGCAGCCTGCCTGGCTTGGGACGCCGCCCTGGGTCAGCCGGGCCTCCATGCCGCCCTGCGGTACGGCACTGGGATCAGCGCTGTCCGCTCCACCGCATGGCAAACCGGTGGATCAGCCGGGGCGTGGCGATGGATGGCGCGACCACGGCCGGGCCTGGCTGGAGCATGTCCCAACCTGCCAGCGGCCTACGCCACCGGATCGAGCACCGACTTGACCAGCCGCGTCACTGCCACCGCGTCATCCAGCGCCGCCCGCGTGCGGTGGCGTCCGAGCGGGCCAGGCCGAGAACCTGGTGGCCGGCCTCGATCAGGTCCTTGACCATGGCGGGAGTGGGCCGGGCAGCGACTAGCTGACACTCGGTGCCGCGTGGCCCAGCGGCTAGGCCGGCGGCGGCCCGGCACGGCACGGCAACGTCAGCCCAGCAGCACAGACCCCGCTTCGGCGTTCAAGGCCGCCAACCTCAGGCAGCGTCCTTGCCGGCTGCCAACCGCACCCGGCAGGCTGCCGCATTCGCCACGCAGCCGCCGGCCACCCACCAGGCGCGCACCGCCGCCAGCCGCTCGCCCACCTCGGGCCCCGGCTTGATCCCCAGCGCCAGGGCATCCCGCCCCGCAAGTGGAAAACGAGGCCGCGGCAGCACCGACAGCCGCGCGTGCAGCGCCGGCCACTCCCCGTCCATGGCGCCTGCCGCGTCGGCCTGCGCCAGCCATGCCCGCCCCGGCACGGCGCCCGGCGGCGCATCGGCCAGCAGCCGGCGCAGCGCCGCGTCGTCCCACCCGGGTGCCGGAGCCGGGCCATGCAGCGCCACCAGCCGCTCGCGCTCCGCCGTCGCCATCCGCAGCGCCTCCGCCAGCGCCGCGCCGGCTGTGGGCGCAAGCGCCGCGAGCCGCAGGAGCGGGTCGGCGGGAGCGCCCGCGCTCACCAGCCGGTCCAGCCGCGCCGGGTCCTGCGGAGGTGGCAGCAGCGCCGCCAGGATGCCCAGGTCCGCCATCAGCGCCACCGCGCCGCACGGGTCCGGCGTGGCAAGGATGCGTTTCAGCTCGCTCCACACCCGCTCCGGCGACAAGCGGGACAGGCCTGGCACGCCGCCCTGCAACGCCGCCAGCGCAGCAGGGTCCGGCGGACCGCTGCCGTAACGCGCGTGAAAGCGGAAGAAGCGCAGGATGCGCAGGTAATCCTCGGCGATGCGCGCCGCTGCGTCGCCCACGAAGCGCACCCTGCCCGCGGCCAGGTCGGCCGCACCGCCAAAGTAGTCCCAAACCGCCCATTCCTGCGGAGACCCGGCCGCCGGCATGGACCCCGCATGCATGGACCCTGCCTGCATGGACATCGAGTTGATGGTGAAGTCGCGCCGCGCCGCATCCTCCCGCCAGTCGCCGGTCCAGGCAACAACGGCATGGCGGCCATCGGTGCTCTCGTCGCGGCGCAGCGTCGTCACCTCGAAGCCGCGCCCGCCGCTGACGGCCGTCACGGTGCCGTGCTGCAATCCCGTCGGCACTACCCGCAGGCCGGCAGCCTGCAACGCATACGACACCTGGTCCGGCGGCAGCGGCGTCGCCAGGTCCACATCGGCCACCGCCCGCCCGGCCAGTGCATCGCGCACGCAGCCGCCGACCAGCCGCGCGCCTGGCAACGCATGCAGGACGGCTTGCAGGGCAGGGTCCGCTGTCCAGTCCGGCGGCACGATATGAAAGGCCGGGCGGTCCTCCGCGGGCGGCGCTGCTGCGCTGGGGGCCACTAGAGGCCGGGCCGGGTCCGCAAGGGCTCTGGTCCGCTCTCCATGCCATGCCCCTGCACCACGCGTCCGTCTTGCAGCACCGCCGGCACATAGGCCGCGCTGCTGGAGAACCGCTCCCGCACGCCGAACCATGCCAGCCCGGCGCCAAAGCACAACAGCCCCAACAGGATCGCCGACAGCAGCGCCGGCGACGGCCCCTGCTGTCCGCGCGTCACGGTCATCCGCCATAGGACATAGGCAGCCAAAGGCGCGAAGAACAACGCAAGCTCCGCAAGGCGGATCATGGCCGGATCACCCGGGCACCCGTTGCAAGCCGGGCAGCCGCATTCGACGCTGAGCAACAATCGCTCGCTGCCCGCTGCTCCGTTTCCCTTCGGGAGAGGGCCGGGGTGAGGAAAGCGGCAAGGGCTTAATCTGCCCATTGGAGGACAAGACCCACTCCCGAGCATGCCGGGTTTGGCGCTTGTGGCTCCCCTCACCCCAACCCTCCCCAGGAGGGAGCCAGTGCGCTCCTTGCGGCATATGCGCTTGCCATGCCCAGCTTAAACGGGAGCAGCCAAGACAGCCCCGATGCAGCATGCGACAGCGACGCGTCACAGCAGGGCCGGCAACGATGCGGCATCCCCATGGTAGAAGACAGCCATTATGCCGCCTGCGCCCGCAGACGGTGCGCCAAGTGGACCAGGATAGCGGCCGTGGCGCCCCAGATGCGGTGCTCCGCGTGGGGCCAGACCCAGAAGCCGCGCCGCCGCCCGCGCCACATCGCGTGCTCGCGCTGTGGGGCATCCGGGTCCAGCAGCACCGACAACGGCAATGAGAAGATGGCCGCCACCTCGGCCTCGCACGGCGAGAGCACCAGGCCAGCCGGCAATAGGCCCAGCACGGGTGTGATCCGGTAGGCAGTGCCGGTCACGTAGTCCGGCAGCCGGCCGGCCAGTTCGACCTGGCCGGGCTGCAACCCAATCTCCTCCTGCGCCTCGCGCAGCGCAGTCGCTTCAGCGGAGAGATCGCCCGGTTCGCTCCGTCCGCCGGGAAAGGCGACCTGGCCAGGATGGTTCTTCAGATGAGCGGCCCGCAACGTCAGCAATATGCCCGGGGCAGCGCCGTGCACGATAGGCACCAGCACCGCCGCAGGGGTCAGCGGACGGTCCAGCCCATGAAGCGCGTCATCGGACGTCGCAGGGACCGCCAGGGCGCCCGCACCCACGGCCGCATCAGCGGCAACCGGGCTGCTCACCAGTTGCCGGCGCAGCGCAGAAAGGTCCATCGGCGGGTCGGCCTAGTCCGCGGTTTCGACGCCGACCGGCAGATCGCCCAGGGAGAAGAACCGGCCGCTGCTCCAGACGCCCAGTACCTCGCGTCCCTCATGCAGGCCGGGCACGGCCAGCGCCACCAACTCATAGTACACTGCCCGGCCGATCCGCGCCTCCAAGGGACAGCCAGCCTCGCCACGGATCATCAGGTAGGGCGTCGGCTCGCAGGTCAGGCAGTGGTGCTGCACGCGGATGGGATGCTCGGGGCCGGCGGTCACCACCTGGTCCACGTTGGTGCGGAATGACAGCACCTGGTCACGGCCATTGCCGGTCCAATCCATCTCGACCGCGATCCAGGGGGTATCCTCGACCTGGATGCGGCCGCGCTCGGCCGGCGTCTCCAGCCAGTAGTCCCCGGCGGCGTCACGGCGCAGGACGCTGCTGAACAGGCACACCAACTCCTTGCGGCCGATCGGGCTGCCGCGATACAGCCAGGTGCCGTCCCGCTTGATGAGGAACGGCAGGTCGCCGCACTCGGCCCGGGGCGGGCGCACCCGGGGCGGCGCCAGCTTTGCGTCGGATAGCCTTGTGTCAGGAACAGGCTTGTCGGACGTAGATGTCATGTCAGGAATGGTGGTGCGCGCCCATGGCTTGGCGTCCCCTAGCTTGGTATCGTTGGGCATGGCATCGTTCACGTCTGCGTCTCCGGGCAACGCCGAGCTTCCGTTCCCGTTCGCGATATAGGTAGGCTCCCCCGGTTGATGAAAGGCCTGGCGGGCGCAGATCATCAGGGTCCACGTAACAGGGGGTCACCAGCCATTGCCAGAAGCCACACCCGACACCGCTCGTGACGCCGGCGCCTTGGTCGCCGAAGTGGAGGCGCTCGGCCACCGCGCCACCGCCGCCCGCGCCGAGATCGGCCGCGTGATCTTCGGCCAGGAGGACGTGGTCGAGCAGGTGCTGGTAACCATCCTCAGCGGCGGCCACTGCCTGCTGGTCGGCGTGCCCGGCCTGGGCAAGACACTGCTGGTGGAGACGCTGGGCACCGTGCTCGGCCTGCGCCCCAAGCGCGTGCAGTTCACCCCAGACCTGATGCCCGCCGACATCACCGGCAGCGAGGTGCTGGACGAGGACGCCGACCGCCGCCGCAGCTTTCGCTTCGTGCCTGGCCCGGTGTTCTGCCAATTGCTGATGGCCGACGAGATCAACCGTGCGAGCCCGCGCACCCAGTCGGCATTATTGCAAGCCATGCAGGAGGGCCGCGTCGCCGTCAGCGGCACCGACCACCCGCTGCCCCGGCCCTTCCATGTGCTGGCGACGCAGAACCCCATCGAGCAGGAGGGCACCTACCCGCTGCCTGAGGCACAGTTGGACCGTTTCCTGCTGCAGGTCGATGTCGGCTACCCCGGCCTGGAGGCGGAGCGGGCAATGCTGCTCGCCACCACCGGCGCCGGCGCCGCCCGCGCCAAGGCGGTACTGACGGCCGAGGAACTGATGGCGGCGCAGGCGCTGATCCGCCGGGTGCCGGTGGGCGACAAGGTGG
>CAXTFY010000194.1:0-9859 GCA_964243265.1 uncultured Acetobacteraceae bacterium
AGGAGATCGGCCAGCCCGTGCCGGTGTTCCGCGACCACCCGCTGCACAGCGAGGCCGCCAGCCTGTCCACCATGAAGCCGCCCGTGCTGGGCGGCGGCGGCGGACGCGGGCGCGGCAACTTTGGCGGCGGCGGACGCAGCCAGGGCCGGCCGAGCCAGGGCGGCCGGCAGTCAGGGCCGCGCCGGGCGGCCTAGCCGGCAACAGGCCACGCCATCGCAAGCCGCGTTTGCGGCGCGGCAACCCAGTGGCGGCAAGCACCGTGCCGCCGCTGGGCTGCCGCGCCGCTACACACCTCGCACCGATAGCTGGTCGAGTCGCGTCGTGGCGTCAGCCCCGTGCAATAGGGCGGCGGCGGCCTGATAGGCCTCCTCCGCCCGGATCAGCCGGATGCAGGCCCATTCCTTCCCGCACTCGTCAGCGTCGTGGTAGATCGCGCAGCCGGCACAGGGCACCCGGCGGCTGACGATCGATCCCGTCAGCTCCTGCCCCCACTCGTTCCAGTTGATGCGGGCGGAGTGCAGGCTCACCACCGGGGCGCCCCGCAGCGCCGCGAGGTGCTTCGGCCCAGAATCGTTGCCGACGAACACGTCGCAGAACTGCACCAGCGCATCGAGGTCGTCGAACGCCAGCCGCCGGTCCAGCAACCGGAACCGGCCGGACGCCAGCAGGCCCGTCGGCAGCGCCGCCCGCTGCCCGGCATCGTCCGTCACCATCACTACATGCAGCCCTGTCCGCTCCAGCAGCAGCGCGGCCAATTCCGGGTAGCCGGGCCAGCGGCTGAAGCCGATGCGCGCGCCGGTGTGCAGCACGGCGAAGCCGATGCCCTGCGTCACCCCGAACCCCGCCAGGGTTTCCCGCCGCAGGCCGTCCCGCCGGATGACCTGCGCCTTGCCGCCCAGCCCTGCGCCCAGGCGCTCGATCAGCGCCAGCACCTTGGTTGATTGCGGCGCCCGCTCCAGCCGGTTGCGCGGGTCGCGGGTATCCCCCTCGAACCCGCCGTCCAGCCATGGCCAGTCCCGGTCATGGAACCCGTATAGGAACCGCGCCCCGGACAGCAGCAGCAACGGCCGCGACACCCCGCTCTCGGCCAGGTCGATGGCCCAGTCGAACCGATGGCGCCGCAGCCGGTCGCGTAGGGCCCGCTGCGCCTCGACTGGCATCACCCGGCGCCGCTCCGCCGGGTCGTCCGGGAAGTCGATGGCGATCACCTCGTCGAACACGCCCAGCGTGCGGGCGAGGTCGGCATTGGCCGCGGTCAGCAACCCGACGATGCGGGCGTCCGGCAGCAGCTCCCGCAGGCGCTGCATCGCCGGGATGGAGGTCACCAGGTCGCCAAGCTGGTCCGTCCGCAGCACCAGCACGTTGCGCGGCGGCACTGCGAACAGCGCGCGCGCCGCCGGGCGGACGACGCTCGGGCGGGCGTTGATCGCCTCGGCCAGCGGCGGCCCACCAGGGGCCGGCGGATCGACCACGCCGTCGGACCCTGGGTGGTCCGCCTCGGTCAGCGCGGGCATCACGACGACCTGCTCGCGATGGGCGCGCACGCCCCGGGCCGGGCCGGTGAACCGCAACTCGATATCATGCAGGCCCCCCGGATAGCCGGAGAAGTCGTGCCACACGTTGAAGACGTGCTTGCCGTGGCCGCCGCCGAGGTCGGCCGCCTGCAATGCCTCACGGTGGATCGTCTGCCCATCGAGCAGGATGTGCAGCTCGTGCAGCGGGACGGAGGAGATGCAGAAGCCGCGGATCGCCTCGACCCCACGCAGGGCCTTCCAGACGCCGCCAAAAGCCCGCTCCGACCGCGCGCCGAGGCGCCTGATCTCGATGCGATCCACGTAGGTGCGGCGAAGCTCCTCCGGCGTCCGTGGCGCAAGCTCGGGAACCAGGCCGTCGTCGTCCAGCGTGCCCAGCCTGCGGGCGGTCGTGCGGAGCAGGGCCGCCAACTCGCCCGCCGGGTCGGCCCAGCCCGGCTGCAAGGCCAGCGCCTGGCGATACGCGGCCTCCGCCGCCGTCAGCCGCCCGGCGACCTTGTAGAAATGCCCAAGCTGCAGCGCCAGGTCCGGATCGTCCGGCGTCAGGCGCGCGGCGTGCAGGTAATGCGCCTCAGCCGCATCGAGGTCGCCGGTTTCCTTCCGCATGTGGCCGCATTGGATCTGAATGGCCGCGTTATCCGGCGCCAGTTGCAGCGCCGCCTCGTAGTCATTGGCGGCAGCGTGGTACCGCCCGGCGTCGCGTGCGGTATCCGCCCGGTCGATCAGGCGACCTGCAGGGCTCGCAGGGATGCGCGCCGAGGGCCGCACTCGCGCCAGCGCCAACCGCCAACGGTGGAGCGTCCACGCGATGGCGCCGGCCGTCATGCCGCTCCTGCGTTATGGGACATCATAGCAGCGCCATGACCGCCGCCAGCACCTCCTGGACGCGGATTTCCGTGATGCAGGCGTAGTCCTGCCCGCACTCATCGGCGTCATGGTAGATCGAGCACCCGGCGCAGGGCACCTTGCGGCTGATGATGCAACCGGACATCTCCTGGCCCCACTCGGCCCAGTTCACCCGCGCCGCGTGCAGGCTGACGACGTTGGCTCCGCGCAGCGCCGCCAAATGCTTCGGCCCGGAATCATTGCCGACAAAGGCGGAGCAGAACGACAGCAGCGCATCGAGGTCGTCGAACGGCAGCCGACCGGTGAGCAGGTGAAACCGGTCCGACGCCAGCACCTCCTCCGGCAGCGTGCCGGCAGCAGCCGCGTCGTCGGCCAGCAGCACCACCCGCAGATCGGTCCGGGCCAGCAGCAGCGCCGCCAACGCGCCGTAGTGCGGCCAGCGGCTGAAGGCGATGCGCGCGCCGGTGTGCAGCACGGCGAAGCGGTCCCGGTCCGGCAGGCCATATGCCCGCAAGCGATCCCGCGACAGGTCCGTCCGCCGCATGACCTCCGCCCTGCCGTGCAGCAACGCGCCCAGCCGCTCGACGCAGGCCAGCACGCGGGTGGAGTGCGGCGCGATCTCGCGTTCGTTCTTCGGGTCATGCGTCGCGCCCTCGAACCCGGCGGTGAGCCACGGCCAGTCGCGGTCATAGAAGCCATACAGGAACGGCGCCCCCGACAGCAGCAGCAGCGGACGGGACATGCTGCTTTCCGCCAGGTCCAGCGCCAGGTCGAACCGGTAGGCCGCCAGGCGCTCCCGCAGTGCCTCCTGCTCGGCAAGCGGCATCGTGCGGCGCCGGTCGAGCAGGTCGTCCGGGAAATCGACCTCGACGATCTCGTCGAACAGGCCGAGCGTGGCGGCGAACCCGGCGTTGGAGGCGGTCATCAGCGCGACTAGCCGGGCCTGCGGCAGCAGCTCCCGCAGGCGTTGGATGGCCGGGATGGAGGTCACCATATCGCCCAACTGGTCGGTCCGCAGGATCAGCACGGTTTTGGGCAGCGTGGGAAACACGGCGCGCTGGGCTGGGCGGACGACGCTGGGGCGGGCGTTGACCTGCTGCTCGACCGTGCGGTTGTCGTCCTGCGGCAGGGACAGGATCGCGTCGGAGCCGGGGTGGTCAGCCTCCCGCAGCGGGGCGGCGACGACCACTTGCTCCCGGTGCACGCGCGCGTCGCGGCCGGCGCGGATGAAGCGCAGCTCGATCTCGTACCGGCCATGGAGGAAGGCCGAGAAGTCCAGCCAGACGTTGAAGGTGTACTTGAGCAGGTCCGGGTTTTCCCGCTCGTATTGCAGGGCATAGCCGCCCTTGACCGGGCCGCGGTGGATCAGCAGGCCGTCGATGGACACCTGCATCTCCAGCACCGGCGCGGTCGAGATGCAGAAGCCGCGCAATGCCTCGACGCCGCGGAAGGTTGGCATCACGCCCCAGAACGACCGCTCGCGGCGGCCGAACCGGCGCAGGTCTAGGGATTCGTGGTGCGGGTGGAACATCTCCGAGCGTTTGCGGGGCACGATTTCAGGGACTAGGAGGTCATGGCTGGCCGCCTGCCGCAACGCATCCGCCTCGGCGCTGAAGCCCGGCACCGTGTCGTTCGCCTCCGCGAGGGCGGGCCGCCAGCCCTTGGTGCGCAGGAAGCGCAACTCGGCGGCTGGCACCTCCCAGCCCGGCTGCAATGCGGCCGCGCGGGCGTAGGACGCTTCCGCCTCCCGCACCCGGCCCGCAACCTTGAAGAGGTGGCCGAGCTGCAACGCCAGGTCGGCGTCATCCGGCAGCAAGCCGAGAGCCTTGCGATACTGGGCCTCCGCCTGCGCGAGGTCGCCAGCCTCCTTGTGCATGTGGCCGCATTGGACGTGCAGGGCTGCGTCCGGCCTGATGCGCAGCACCTCGTCATACAGCACGGCTGCGCTACGCCATTGCCGCTGGTCCCGCAACGCGTTGGCACGGGCGACCATCGCGTCCGCAATCACGGCGAGGTTGACCGCTGCCGTGCCATGCGCGGCGGGGTCCCCTGCTCTGCCCCCCTTCCGGCCGGGAGACTTTTTGCGGAACAACACCTGGACCACCCTCCTGGACTCGCTGCTTCGCGCGCGGGGGACAGCCCGGCAGCGCCCGCGGGACTGGCGCGCAAGCCGGGCTGTTTCGTCGCAATATTCGGGATGCTGGTCAAGCTGGCGCGGGCAAGGCCCGTGGGCAATCGCATATGGCGCAAGGACCGCACCGGCTCCCTCTTCCTCCGGGAGAGGGCTGGGGTGAGGGAGGCCGCAAGCACCGAAGCTGGCATGGCTGGCAGTGGATTTCGTCCTTGAGACGGGCAGATCAGGCCCTTGCCGCCTCCCTCACCCCGGCCCTTTCCCGGAGAGAGAGGGAGCAGGCAGCGTGCTCACGTCTTATGCAATCGCCCAGGGCAAGGCGCGGAACGATCACGCTGGCTCGGCCGCCTCGCGCCGGCGCAGCCGCGCCAGCTTGCGGCTTAGCGGGGTGCCATAGCCGCCGTCCGGAGCCAAAGCCGCCGCCCCCTCCGCCCGCAGCGCGGCCAGCCGCTGCTGCCCAACCGCGTGACCTGGATCGATGCCGAGGCCGGTCGTGAAGGCGCGCTCCGCAGCCGCATGGTCGCCGGCGGCGGCCTCGACCTCGCCGAGCACGATCCACTCGTTGCCCTGGCCGGCCCGCGCGCGCACCACCAGCCGCTGCGCCCGTACCGCGAGCGCCGCGTCGCCATTGTCCAGCCCGGCATCGCGCAGGCACCACAGCAGCCCGGGGTCCGGCGCAGGGCCGAGGCGCAGCGCAGCCCGTTCAAGGACGCCCCACGTCGCGCGCATCAGGCCGGCGTCGGCCAGGTCATGCACTAGGTCGTGCAGCGCCGGGTCGGGCCAATGCTGCGACAGCAGGACGGCCCAGCGCTCCAGCCGGTCCTGCCCCGGCTCCTGCAAGCCTGGCTCCTGCAAGCCTGGCGAGGCGTCGGCGAGCTGGATCAGCCCGAGCAGGTCGCGGCTGCGCCGGGCCAGGCGGACCGTGCCAGACACGTACGGCCCCAGGCCACCCAGCCCCAGCCGTGCCGCCGCGTGCAGCAGGCCCGGCGAGCCGAACGGGGCATAGGCCAGCTCGCGGTGGCGGCCGAGGAAGCCGCGCAGATTGCCGCCAGCCACGCCGGCGCACAGCACGTCCAACGGCGCCCCGAGATGATGCGCCGCATCGAAGCCCGGCCCGTCCAACAGGGCAGCCCGTAGCTGCGCCAGCACGGTTTCCAGCCGTTGGAATGTCACGGCGCCGCCACGCTGCCGCAACAGGGCATGCAGCCGGGCGGCCAGCCTCTGCAGCGGATCGGGCGCCTCTGCCGCACTTGCCGCGCCATGACCGGCTGCAATCCCGGCGCCGTCCGGCGGCAGCGGCGGCAGGTCCACCGTGGCCATCAGGTGCTGCAGCTCGGCGACCGCTGCCGCAGCCTGGTGAGCCGGTGCGGCCGGGGATGGCACGGCGCGGTCCGGATCGGCCGGCCCCCACAGCCCCGTGCGGGCGATGATCGCGTACTGCTGCCGCAGCCGGGCAGCGTGGAACCCCATGCAGACGAACGCGACGTCGTAAAGCGTGCGCGCGGCCTCGGTCAGCCCGGCGGCGAGCACCAGCTCGGCGGCGTCAAGCTGGTCCTGCACCGGCGCGTCGCCGCCGGCGCACTGCAGCAACGCCCGCCGCACCGCCGCGGCGAGGGCCGGCGCCGGCTCAGCCAAGCCGGCCCTCTGGCGCCATGCCGTCCAGTTCGGCATAGGCCATGAACAGGTGGTAGAACGAGCTGGTCGGCACCGCCTTCGACGACGCCGCCCCCGCCGCGTCGAGCTGGTCGATCCAGGCGCCCCTCGGGCAGCCCGCCAGGAAGCGCGTGCCGATGTTGCGGACCACCGGCACGATCAGTTCCCCGCTGCCGCCGCGCCGCGCCATGATGGCGTGCGCCTTCAGCGCCTCGGTCTGCGGCCACAGGCGGGAGGTGGGCTGCCGGGCGGCGCCGTCCCGGCCTACGACATCCCACACCAGGGCGGTGCCGGGGTCTGTGCCATGCCGGCAGGCAAAGTCATACAGGCGGGCGATGGCGGCAGAGGCGTCGGCGCCGGTCAGCTGCTCGTATTGGTCCAGCAGCCAGACCCACTCGTAATGGTGGCCAGGCTCGACATGGGTGCCGGCCTCGCCCGGCGCCGGCGCCCACTCGTCGGTAAAGAACTCGCCCAGCGTGCCGGTCGCGGGATCGAACAGATGATTGTGGAACAGCGACGCCAACCCGTGCGCCTGCCCGGCGTAGAACCCGTCACCCGTGGTCTCCAATAGGGCCAGCACCGCCTCCAGCAGGTGCATATGCGGGTTCTGCTGCCGCGGCCCGGCTTCATGCGGGTGCACGTTGCGCAGCCCGGCCGGCGGGTGGGCCATATGGGCGGCGATCCAGTCAACCGTGCGCCGCGCCCGTTGCAGCGGTTCCGCCGCCCCGGTCAGGCGCGCGTGCCAGGCCAGGGCGAACAGCACGAACGCCTGGTCGTACAGGTCGGCCGCCGGGTCCAGCACCGAGCCATCCACGGCCAGGCGGCGTGCCCAGCCGCCATCGTCCCGCTCGCCATGCCGGGTGATGAACCGGTAGATGCCATCCGCCAATTCCGCACCGGGCTGCCAGCCGAGCAGGGCGGCGTGGGAGAAGGCGTAAAGCTGCCGGGCCTGCACCCGCATCCGCGTCCAGGGCAGTCCGGCCGGCGCACCATCGAGCCGCATCGACTCGTGTGCGGCGCCGGTCGCCCGGTCGATGCCGGGGCCGCCCCAGAACGGCAGCGCCTGGCCGAACATCCAGGCCCGGAACGCGGTCCGGGCGGTGGCAGCGTCGTGGACCGCCGCGAAGTCCGGAACCGCCGCAGGGTGCGGCTGGATCATGCCGCCGGTGCAGTCAATCAAAAGCGAATCGGCCGAGGTAGAGGTCAGCCTCCTTGGAATGGCAGGGCATGTCGAGCGCCGTTGGGAACACTTCGTCCGACACGATGAACGCCCCGTGGTCCAGGCGGGCGAAGCTCAGCTCGATGACCCGGGGCACCGGCACGCCGCCGACGACGGCCCACCTGGCGAAGTTGTTGCCGTGCACATGCACCACGCGGTGCGTCAGCAACAGGTTGCGGACCGCCCGGTGCGCCAGGTTGGCGAACGCCATCTCCCGCAGGTTCTGCAGGTCGTGCAGCTCCAGCACGATCTGGCGGAACTGGCCCAGGATGCGCGACGGCGTGAAGGCCAGGACGTCCCACTCATACCCCTCGATGTCGCACTTGAGGACCAGGTCGCGTGCCCCGTCATGGCCGTTGCGGGCCATCAGGCTCGGCAGGGTGTCGAGGCTGCGGCCCGGGTCGGCCTGGTGGGCGATGCCGGTCCGCTCCCACCGGAACAGCTCGTGCTCGCGCGGGAGGCGCTCGATGGTGTGGTCGAACTGGAACACCGGGATACCACGGGCCGCCATGTCCAGGTCCCAGGACACGTCGTCGTTGATGCCGAGCGAGTAGGCGGCGCCAACGTCCTCGAAGCTGTCGAGCATCACGTAGCCGCCATCGAACAGGCGGCCGACGCGGGTCTTGGGCACGCCCTCGACGCGGTGCGGGCGCAGCAGCCGCAGCAGGCTCAGCACGGTGTGCATGGCCTCGACCGTCACGTCCTGATCCATCACATGAGGCTCGACCTGGGGTGCCCGGCTGGTGCGGCAGAGGGGTCATCGGCAACGGAGCCATCGGCTGTAGCGTTCGGCATCTGTGTTCTCTGCAAGGCCCTGAGACCGCCACCTCTATGCCCGGGACGCCCAGCTTGGCAAACCTCCATTAGTACCCCGGCATCAGTGCGCCGGCCGCCCTCGCCCAACGATGGCCGCCGGGTCGATAAACCGCAGTGCCACCACCAGCCAGAACAGCGTCACCCCCATGTAAACCACTGCCATCGCATCGACCGACTGCCCGGCCCGGATGCCCGGCGCGAACGCGGCGTAGTACAGCGCCACCACCAGCGTCTGGCTGTCCGGCCCCGCGGTGAGGAACGTCAGCTCGAACATGCCGATGGTCCGCACCAGCACCAGCAGCGACGCCGCCAGGATGCCCGGCGCCAGCATCGGCACCAGCACGTGGCGGAACAGGCTGGGCGTGCGGGCGCCGAACACCCGGGCGGCGGCCTCCAGCCTCGGGTCCAACTGCTCGATGAACGGCGTCATCGTCAGGATCACGAACGGCACCGACGGCACCAGGTTGGCCAGGATCACGCCCCAGATCGTGCCGCCCAGCCCTACGCGATACAGTACCGTCGCCAACGGGATGCCATAGGTGATGCTGGGCACGATCAGCGGCAGCAGGAACAGCAGGGTCACGAGCCGCTTGCCGGGGAAGCTGCTGCGCGCCAGGGCGTACGCCGCCGGGACGCCCACCACGGCAGAGATCAGCACGACGGCGAACACCACCTCCATCGTGGTCAGCAGCACGTCGGGCAGCGCGAACTCCTCCCATGCGCCGGAGTACCAGCGCGTGGTGAGCGCGTCCGGCAGCCAGGTACCGAACCAGCGGGTGGACAGCGAGTTGATCCCGACCTCGCCGATCAGCCCGGCGATGTTCAGCAGCACGAAACCCATCACCACCCAGACCACCGTGCCCCAAGTCCGGCCGCGCAGGTTGGCGCCCAAGGTGCCGCTCATCCCTTGCCGCCCCCGGCCGGGCCGCGGTAGGCCAGGCCGCGCAGCCCCAGCACGGCGCCGACCACCGCCAACTGCACCAGTCCCATCACCAGCGCGATGGTGCTGCCGAGCGGCGCATCGAACTGCTCGAACGCCGCCTCATAGGCCGCGATGGAGATGACGTAGGTCTGCCCCGACGGCGCCCCGACCAGCACGGCGGAGGGGAACACCGCGAACGCCTGCACGAAGCACAGCGCCGCCGTCATCGCCAGCCCCGGCGCCAGCAGCGGCAGCGCGATATGGCGGAACTGCGCGCCGGGCCGTGCGCCGAGGGTGGCGGCGGCCCGGGACAGCGCCGGGTCGATGCCGGTGGCAAACGACAGCAGCAGCAGGAAGGCGAAGGGGAAGCCGACGATCACCAGGGACATCAGCACCCCCCAGTAGTTGTGCACCAGCCGCACCGGAGCGGACGCCAGATGCAGCGACAGCAGCACCCGGTTGAACCAGCCCTGCGGCCCCAGGTAGGACAGCAGCCCGTCCGCCACCAGCACCGTCCCCAGGGTGATCGGCACCACCAGGATGGTCGTCACCAGCCGCTGGTGCCGCCACGGCGTCCGCAGCCGGTAGGCGACCGGCAGCGCCAGGCCGACGTTGATCAGCGTGGCCGGGACCGCGATGCCGAGCGTGGTCAGGATGGTGCCGGCCAGGCGCGGGGTGCCGAAGAAGTGGCGGTAGTTCTCCCAGGCGTCGCCGTGCATGGGCTGGAACGACAGGAAGGC
>CAXTFY010000195.1:0-9855 GCA_964243265.1 uncultured Acetobacteraceae bacterium
CGGTCCAGCACGCGCAGCACCACGGTCTCGCCGTGCAGGGAGGGGATGGTGGAGACGCGGAAGTCGATCTCGGTGCCGCGCACGGCCAGCTTGATGCGGCCGTCCTGCGGCAGGCGGCGCTCGGCGATGTCGAGGCGGGCCATGATCTTGATGCGTGAGGTGATGGCGGCGGTCAGGCGGGCGGGCGGGCTGTCGGCCTCGTGCAGCACGCCGTCGTAGCGGTAGCGGATGCGCAGGCGGTCCTCGAACGGCTCGATGTGGATGTCCGAGGCCTGGGTCTCGACGGCGCGGGCGATCACCTGGTTCACCAGGCGGATGACGGGGGCCTCGCTGGCGAGGTCCTTCAGGCGCTCGGCGTCCTCCTCCAGGGGTTCGCCGCCGGGTTCGGCGGTGTCGGCGGCGGGGCGGGTGTCCGAGTACAGGCGGTCCAGGGCGGCATCCAGCTCGATGGGCACGCCGACCAGCAGGGACACCGGGCGGCCGGTGGCGGCGGCGATGGCGGCCGGGGTGAAGTCGTCCAGCGGGTCGGCGACGGCGACCAGCAGATGCCCGGCCTCCTCGGCCACCGGCAGGGCGCGGGCGTTGCGGAGGAACTTGGCGGCCAGGCGGTCGGCGTACAGCGGGCCGGCGGCGGGATAGCGGTCCGGGGTGGCGACCGGCAGGCCCAGTAGGGCGGCATAGGCCCCAGCCAGGCCGCGTTCCGTCACCAGGCCGAGCTGGATCAGCACCTTGTCCAGCCGCTGCCCGCTCTCGGTCGCGACGCGCCGGGCGCGGTCGATGGTGCGGGGGTCGCACTGGCCCTGCTCGATCAGCAGGGCGGCCAGGGCCTCCACGAGATCGGCGGGCAGGCGGGCGGCGACGTTGGTGTCCATGCGGGTGGCCCCTGGTGGTGGCTGCTATATAGTGCAGACGAGTGGGCAAAGGGAGGCAGCGCATTGGGACAAGACCAAGCTGCCCTCCCCCTCTCCCTCTGGGAAAGGGCCGGGGTGAGGGAGGCCACACGCACCGAGCCTGGCCTGATCGAGAGCTGGTGCCGCCCCTCACCGGACAGGTCGGCGTTGGCCACTTCCCTCACCCCGGCCCTCTCCCGGAGGGAGAGGGAGAAGCGCCGTCCGGTTTAGGGGTTGGACCTGCTGCCCTTGCTGTTCGCACCGTTCATTGGCAGCTTCCTCGGCGTGCTGGTCCGGCGCCTGCCACTGGGCAGGCCGGTGGTGCTGGACCGTTCCCGCTGCGAGAGTTGCGGCACCCCACTGGCCGCACGCGACCTGGTGCCGCTCGTCAGCTACGCCGCCCTACGCGGGCGCTGCCGCCGGTGCGGGCGGGCCATCGGCCGCTTCCACCCAGCCATCGAGCTTGCCGCGTTGGCCGTCGCGGCCTGGGCCGTCTGGGCCGATCCAGACGCAGCCTGGCCGGACTGCGTGCTAGGCTGGGGCCTGCTGGCGCTGGCCTGGATCGATTGGGACCACATGCGCCTGCCGGACGCGCTGACCCTGCCGCTGATCCCGGCCGGGCTTGCCGCGGCGTGGTGGCAGGACCCCGGCCTGGCCACGGACCATGCGGTTGCGGCGGCCGCTGGCTACCTGCTGTTCCGCGGCGTTGCCTGGGGCTACCGCCGCCTGCGTGGGCGGGAGGGCTTGGGACAGGGCGACGCCAAGCTGCTCGCGGTCGCCGGGGCCTGGGTGGGGGTGGCCGGCCTGCCCTGGGCGCTGCTGGGCGGCGCGCTGCTGGGCCTGCTGATCGCAGCCGCACGGGGCCGCCGGGCCTTGGCCGGAGCGCCGGTCCCGTTCGGCCCGCCGCTCGCCCTGGCCTTGTGGGTCGTTCGCCTGCACGGACCCGGTTAACGCGCCGTTCATCCCTCCCCGCCTACCCTGCCGCACGGGCAGGAGGTCCGTGCGATGAGCGAAACACTGGAGCCGGCCGGCGCCGAAAAGGTGCTCAGCCAGGCAGAGATCGACAGCCTGCTCGGCAATAACAGCGCCCCGGGCATGGGCGAGGAGGAACAGTCCGGCATGCAGCGCGTGATCAGCGCCGGGCTGATCAGCTACGAACGCCTGCCGATGCTGGAGATCGTGGTGGACCGCCTGGTCCGCATCATGAGCACCAGCCTGCGCAACTTCACCAGCGACAACGTGGAGGTGGGGATCGACAACATCTCCTCCCTGCGCTTCGGCGACTACCTCAACAGCATCCCGCTGCCGGCGATGCTGTCGGTGTTCAAGGTGCAGGAGTGGGACAACTACGGCCTGATGGTGGTCGATAGCGCCATGATCTACTCGGTCGTGGACGTGCTGCTGGGCGGACGGCGCGGCACGGCGGCGATGCGGATCGAGGGCCGGCCCTACACCACCATCGAGCGCAACCTGGTCGAGCGGCTGATCCGCCTGGTGCTCGCCGACGTGACCGCCAGCTTCGAGCCGCTGACCCCCGCGACCCTGCGGTTCGAGCGGCTGGAAGTGAACCCGCGCTTTGCCATGGTGTCCCGCCCGTCCAACGCTGCGGTGCTGATACGCCTGCGGATCGACATGGAGGACCGCGGCGGGCGCATGGAGCTGCTGCTGCCCTACGCCACCCTGGAGCCGGTGCGCGAGTTGCTGCTGCAGCAGTTCATGGGCGAACGCTTTGGCCGGGACAGCATCTGGGAGACGCACCTGGCGCAGGAGCTTTGGGATACCGAAGTCGATCTGCAGGTAGTGCTGGATGAGCAGACCATGCGCCTCAATGACGTGATGAACCTGCGGGTCGGCGACAGGATCATGCTCGGTGCCGGGCTGGGCACCCCGGTGCAGGTGCGCTGCGGGTCGGTCGCCCTGTTCGAGGGGCGGGTGGGCCGGCGCAAGGACCGGGTGGCGGTGCGGATCGACTCGGAGTGCAGCCGGCCCGGGCGGGCGGCGCTAACGCTGGCTTGACCACGGGCGGCAGGTGCCCCGAAGGTCACCCAGGCGGCGCTTGAAGCGGATACGCCTGACTGCCTTGGACATGAACCGCACCGGCCACAGCCAGCAGGGATTGCGGACCCATCCGCTCAATCGGTTGCTGCGGCGTACAGATAGGTTGTTCCTGCTCGCTCTCCCTCCGGGAGAGGGAGAAGACAGCGCCGATGCAACTGGCGCAGTGCGAACCCCCGCCCTACAACGCCCGCGCCAGCAAGGAGGCCCGAGCATGATCAAGTTCTACTACCATCCTTCGCCCAACCCGCTGAAGGTGGCGCTGTTCCTTGAGGAGTCGGGCCTGCCCTATGAGGTCGTCCCCGTCGATACCCGCAAAGGCCAGCAGTTCGCGCCGGACTTCCTCGCCATCAACCCCAACGCCAAGACCCCGGCCATCACCGATGGCGACGCGACGGTGTTCGACAGCAACGCCATCCTGCTCTACCTCGCCGACAAGCATGGCCAGTTCCTGCCGGCGCACACCGACGCGGCGCGCGGCCAGTTGCTGTCGTGGCTGATGTTCGTCGCCACGGGGATCGGCCCCTATTCCGGCCAGGCGGTCCACTTCAAGCACTTCGCGCCGGAGCCGAAGGACTACGCCGTCAACCGCTACACCTTCGAGGCCGAGCGCCACTTCGGCATCCTGGACGCGCAACTGGCCAAGCACCGCTACATGCTGGGCGAGGGCTACACCATCGTGGACATGGCTGTCTGGGGCTGGGCGCGCGTGGTGCCGTTCGTGCTGGGGCAGGACGCCTATGCGAAGCTGCCGAACCTGAAGCGCCACCTCGACGAGATCAGCGCCCGCCCCGCCGCCGTGCGTGCCGAGGCGTTGAAGACCAAGCACGCGTTCAAGGCGGAGATGGACGAGGACGCCCGCCGCTACATATTCCCGCAGAACGCCCGCCTCTCCGCCGCCTGAACCCGGCGCGCCGCGGCGCCGCTCGCTCAGGCCGGTGGCGCCGCTTTGGGTTCGGCCCTGATGTCGTACTGCTCAGCCTGGGCGGGGAAGCAGCCGCTGCGCACATCGGCTGCATACCTGGCGACAGCCTCCGAGATCATGCCGCGCATCTCCCCATAGCGGCGGACAAACTTGGGCGTCCGGTCAAACAGGCCGAGCATGTCGTCGGTGACCAGGATCTGGCCGTCGCACCCGGCCGATGCCCCGATGCCGATCGTGGGAGCACCGACGGCGCGGGTGACCTCGTCGGCCAGCGACGCGACCACGCCCTCCACGACGATGGCAAACGCGCCCGCCCGGTCCGCCGCCTGCGCCTCCAGCAGCACGCGTTGCCGGTCCTCCGCCGTATGGCCCTTCGACTTGAAGCCGCCATCGACGTGCACCGCCTGCGGGCGGAGGCCGATGTGGCCGATCACCGGGATGCCGCGCCCGGTGAGGAACTCGATGGTCTGCTCGATGCCGGCGCAGGCCTCGACCTTCACGGCCTGGCACCCGGTCTCCTGCATCACGCGGACGGCCGAACGATAGGCGGTGGCGGGATCGCTCTCGTAGGTGCCAAACGGCAGATCGACCACGACGAGCGCGCGCTTCGAGCCGCGCATCACGGCTTGGCCGTGCAGGATCATCATGTCCAGCGTTACGCCAACGGTGTCGGGCAAGCCGTGCACCACCATCCCCACGGAGTCGCCGACCAGCAACAGGTCCGCGTGCTCGTCGAGGATGGCGGCGACCGGCGCGGTGTAGGCTGTCAGCGCCACGATCTTCGCACCGCCCTTGCGGGCGCGGATGTGCGGTATGGTGATGCGCGCAAGGGGATTATGCTTCGACACTGGCCCTCCTTGACCGGCTGCTCCGGATGCCCCGCCATGCCCTTAGACCGGGCGAAAGCCCTTTCTGCGCGGCCACTGTTCTGGAAGCATCGCATGGCGGCATGGGCGTGGACAGGCATCGTATAACAAGCGAAGTGCGGCGAAGCTGGTCTGCAATGACACTGCACCCTTGCCGGCGAGCCTCACCAACGATTGGTGCAAGGCCGCGTGACCAGCATTGACCTCCTGGTGCCGCCGGGCATCGACCGCCTAAGTCTGGGAACGTTGCAGGCCCCAGTCCATAGGTCGTGCAGGGAGAGCGGAACAAAGCGATGCCGACAGCATACCCGGCTGATACAGTCGGCTGCTTC
Organism: uncultured Acetobacteraceae bacterium; assembly: GCA_964243265.1. Taxonomy (GTDB): domain Bacteria; phylum Pseudomonadota; class Alphaproteobacteria; order Acetobacterales; family Acetobacteraceae; genus DASWOJ01. Next base: position 5,069 of record CAXTFY010000195.1, read on the forward strand.
TCCCTCTCCCTCCGGGCTTGGGCCGTGAAACGGACCAAGGCCGGGGTGAGGGGGTCTTGGCTGCGGAGCCGGGCGCATCTGGTCCCACTACGACAAGGCTGCTCAGGACCAAGGACCCCGTGCCGCAAGACCCCCTCACCCCAACCCTCTCCCGAAGCGGGGAGAGGGAGAGACGTTGACCCTTGGGCGCCGGGGCATGATGCTCCCGCGACGCTCCTAGAAGGAACCGCCCATGCGCCTCTGCACCGTCCTGCTCGCCGGCGCCGCCCTGCTGTCTGCCGCTCCCGGGGCCGCCTGGGCCGCCAAGACGCTGGTCTACTGCTCCGAAGGCTCGCCGGAGAACTTCAACCCGCAGCTCAACACCACCGGCACCACCTTCGACGCCAACCACCCCGTCTATGGACGCCTGATCGAGTTCAAGCCCGGCGTGACCGACATCGAGCCTGCCCTGGCCGAAAGCTGGGACGTGTCGCCGGACAGCAAGACCTACACCCTGCATCTGCGCCACGGCGTGAAGTGGCACAGCAACGCCGCCTTCAAGCCGACGCGCGAGTTCAACGCCGACGACGTGCTGTTCAGCTTCAACCGCATGGGCAAGGAGGACCATCCGTACCACAAGGTCTCCGGCGGCAAGTACGACTACTGGGGCGACATGGGCCTGGACAAGCTGATCGCCGGCATCGACGCCGTGGACCCCTACACCGTCCGCATCACCCTCAATGAACCCAACGCGCCGTTCCTGTCCGACCTGGCGATGGAGTTCGCCTCCATCCAATCCGCCGAGTATGGCGACGTGCTGATGAAGGCGGGGAAGCCCGAGCAGATCGACCAGGCGCCCATCGGGACCGGCCCGTTCAGCTTCGTCGCCTACCAGCGCGACGCCACCATCCGTTATCGCCGCTTCGACGGCTTCTGGGGCGAGAAGGCCAAGCTCGACCAGCTCGTGTTCAGCATCAATAAGGACCCGGCGGTGCGCCTGGCCAAGCTGCGCGCCGGGGAGTGCCAGGTTTCGGCCTATCCGGCGCCGGCGGATCTGCCGGGCATCCGCGCCGACGCGTCGCTGAAGCTGCTGGACCAGCCCGGCCTGAACATCGGATATTTGGCGTTCAACGTGCTGAAGAAGCCGTTCGACGACAAGCGGGTGCGCCAGGCGCTGAACATGGCCATCGACAAGAAGGCGATCATCGACGCGGTGTACTTGGGCGCCGGGGAGCCGGCCAAGAACCTGATCCCGCCCACCGTCTGGTCCTACAACAACGCCGTCACGCCCTATCCTTACGACCCCGCCGCCGCCAAGAAGCTGCTGGCCGACGCCGGCTATCCCGAGGGGTTCGAGACCGACCTGTGGGCAATGCCGGTGCAGCGGCCGTACAACCCCGATGCGCGGCGTATCGCCGAGCTGATGCAGGCCGACCTCGCCAAGGTCGGCGTGCGCGTCCATGTCGTGAGCTACGAGTGGGGCGAGTACCGCAAGCGCGTGCAGAACGGCGACCACACGATGGCGGAGCTGGGGTGGACGGGGGACAACGGCGACCCCGACAACTTCTTCGTGCCGCTGGCCGGCTGCGCCGCCGCCCGGATCGGTGGCGGCAGCAGCACCAAGTGGTGCAACAAGGACTTCGACGCCCTGGTCAACAAGGCCGTCACGCTCAGCGACAAGGCCGAGCGCACCAAGCTTTACGAGCAGGCCCAGGTGGTGATGCACGACGACGCGCCGTACTTCCTGATCGCCCATTCCGTCGCGTTCCAGCCGATGCGCAAGGAGGTCACCGGGTTCGTCATGAGCCCGATGGGCCGCCACGACTTCGGCCAGGTGGACCTGCAGCAGTAGCCGCAGATGCCCGCGCATCACCGTCATTGCGAGCCGGCTTCGGCGTGCCAATCCAGGAGCCGGAAGAACCGCACTCCTTGCCCCTGGATCGCCGCCTCACAATCGCTCCTCGCAATGACGGCGTCCATGCGGGCACAGTAGCGCGTGTTCCGCCTTCTCGCCCGCCGCCTGGCGCTGATCGTCCCGACGTTCATCGGCGTCACCCTGCTGGGCTTCCTGCTGATCCACTCCATCCCCGGCGACCCCGTGGAGGTCCGCGTCGGCGAGCGCGGCATCTCCCCGGAACGCCTGGCCTACTTCCGCCACGAGTTGGGCCTGGACCAGCCGCTATGGCGGCAGTTCCTGTCCTATGAGGGGCAGTTGGTCCATGGCGACCTCGGCCGCTCCGTGGTGACGCAGGAAAGCGTCTGGACCGAGTTCAAGACCTTCTTCCCCGCGACGCTGGAGCTGGCCGTCTGCGCCCTGGTCTTTGCGGTTGTCATCGGCCTGCCGCTGGGCGTGATGGCGGCGGTGCGGCGCGGGTCGGTGGTGGATTACGGGCTGATCGGCATCTCCGTCACCGGGGCGTCCATGCCGATCTTCTGGTGGGGGCTGATGGCGATCCTGGTGTTCTCGGTGGCGCTGGGCTGGACCCCCGTGTCGGGCCGCATCGACGAGTTGTACTATATCGAGCCGCAGACCGGCTTCCTGCTGATCGACAGTTGGCTCAGCGGCGAGCCCGGCGCGTTCCGCTCCGCCGTGCGCCACCTGATCCTGCCCGCCATCGTCTTGGGCACCGTGCCGCTGGCGACCATCGCGCGCATGACCCGGTCCTCGATGCTGGAGGTGCTGGGCGAGGACTACGTGCGGACCGCCCGCGCCAAGGGGCTGTCGCCGGGCCGCGTGGTGGTGGTGCATGCCCTGCGCAACGCGCTGATCCCCGTGGTGACGGTGCTGGGCCTGCAGGTCGGCGCACTGCTCGGCGGCGCGATCCTGACCGAGACGGTGTTCGCCTGGCCCGGCGTCGGCCACTGGCTGGTCGAGAGCGTGCAGCGCCGCGACTACAACGTGCTGCAGGGCGGCACCCTGCTGATCGCCGTGCTGGTCATGGTGGTGAACCTGGGGGTGGACGTGCTGTACGGCGTGCTGAACCCAAGGCTGCGGCGATGACGGCCCTCACGTCGCATCCCGCCGCGCTTGCACCGGCCGTCCGGTACCCGTCATCGCGAGCCGGCTTCGGCGCGGCAATCCAGAAGCCGCCAGCACCGGCATTGGGGCGTGCGGCCCCTGGATTGCTGCGTCGCTGCGCTCCTCGCAATGACGGGGGAGAGGCACTGATATGAGCGCCACCCTTGCCGCTCCCAACGCCGGCCTGTTCCGCCGCTTGCTGGAAAACCGCGGCGCGGCGGCCGGGCTGGCGATCATGGCGCTGCTCGTGCTGGTCGCCGCCGCCGCCCCGCTGGTGGCCCCGCACGGCCCGGCCGAGCAGTTCCGCGACAGCTTCCTCGCGCCGCCGTTTGCGGAGGCCCGCTTCCCGTTGGGCACCGACAGCCTGGGGCGCGACATCCTGACCCGGCTGATCTACGGCGCGCGGCTGTCGCTGCTGATCGGCCTGGTGGTGGTGGCGCTCTCGCTCAGCGTCGGCACCCTGCTGGGCCTGATCGCGGCATTCGCGGGTGGTGCGCTGGACGTGGCGATCATGCGGACGATGGACGTGCTGCTGGTGTTCCCCAGCCTGCTGCTGGCCATCGTCGTGGTCGCCATCCTGGGGCCGGGCCTGACCAATGCGATGCTGGCGGTGGCGGTCGTGCTGCTGCCGGGCTACGTGCGGCTGTCACGGGCGGCGGCGCTGGGGGAGTTGGCGCGGGAGTACGTGGTGGCCACGCGCAGCGCCGGGGCCGGGGTGCTGCGGCTAATGCTGCTGGTGGTGCTGCCCAACTGCGCGGCGCCGCTGATCGTGCAGGCGACGCTGGGCTTTTCCACCGCCATCCTGGATGCGGCGGCGCTGGGCTTCCTCGGGCTGGGGGCGCAGCCGCCGACGCCGGAGTGGGGCACCATGCTGGCCGACGCGCTGCAGTTCTACCAGCGCGCCTGGTGGCTGCTGGCCTTCCCCGGCATCGCCATCCTGGTGACGGTGATGGCGTTCAACCTGCTGGGGGACGGGCTGCGCGACGCCTTGGACCCGAAGCTGCGGCGATGACGGCCCTGTTGGAGGTCGAGGACCTGACGGTTTCCTTCGGCGGCTTCAAGGCTGTCGAGGGCGTGGATTTGCGCGTCGAGGCCGGCGAGGTGCTGTGCGTCGTTGGCGAGAGCGGATCGGGCAAGAGCGTCTCCATGCTCGCCGTCATGGGCCTGCTGCCGCGCACCGGGCGGGTGGCGGCCAAGGCGGTGCGGTTCCGCGGCGCGGACCTGCTGCACGCCGCCCCGAAGGCCCGCCGCAAGCTGGTCGGCCGCGACATCGCCATGGTGTTCCAGGAGCCGACGTCGTCGCTCAACCCATGCTACCCCATCGGCTGGCAAATTGGCGAGGCCCTGCGCGCCCATCACGCCGTGCCGCGGCCGGCGGTGCGCGCCCGGGTGGTGGAGCTGCTGGGCCAGGTCGGCATCCCCGCACCGGAGACCCGGATGCGCGCCTTCCCGCACCAGTTGTCCGGCGGGCTGAACCAGCGCGCCATGATCGCCATGGCCATCGCCTGCAACCCGGCCCTGCTGATCGCCGACGAGCCCACCACCGCCCTGGATGTCACCGTGCAGAAAGGCGTGCTGGACCTGCTGGTGGGGCTGCAACGGGACCGTGGCATGGGCCTGGTGCTGATCACGCACGACATGGGCGTCGTGGCCGAGACCGCGCAGCGCGTCCAGGTGATGTACGCCGGCCAGGTGATGGAGGAGCAGCCCGCCGCCGCCCTGTTCCGCACTCCACGCCACCCCTACACCGCCGCCCTGCTGGACGCCCTGCCGGAGCGCGCGGAGGGCA
>CAXTFY010000196.1:0-9843 GCA_964243265.1 uncultured Acetobacteraceae bacterium
CCATGTCTCCACCGACTACGTGTTCGACGGGCTGAAGGGCGCGCCCTACACCGAGGCCGACCCGACCAGCCCCACCGGCGTCTATGGCCGCACCAAGCTGGAGGGTGAGCAGGCCGTGCTGGCCGCCTGCCCGCGGGCGGTGGTGCTGCGGACGTCCTGGGTTTACTCGGCGGTGGGCAAGAACTTCGTCCGCACCATGCTCGGCGCGGCGCAGCGGCTGCCGCGGCTGCGCGTAGTGGCCGACCAGCGGGGCTGCCCGACCTCGGCGGACGACCTGGCGGGGGCCATCCTCGCCGTGGCGGGGCAGCTTGGCGGGGTGGACGGGCACCAGGACCCTGCCAAATCGGGCGTGTTCCATGCCTGCGGCGGCGGGGCGACCACCTGGCACGGACTGGCGACGGCGGTGTTCCAGGAGGCGGCGCGCCATGGCCATCCCGTGCCGGAGGTGGAGGCCATTGCCACGCAGGACTGGCCGACCCCGGCGCGGCGCCCGCCGGATAGCCGGCTGGACTGCGCCAAGCTGACCGAGGCGTTCGGCGTGCGCCTGCCGGACTGGCGCGCCAGCGTGGCCCGCACCGTCGATGAGTTGCTGACGCCCGCTTCGCAGCCGGCCTGACGGCTCGGTCGTGTGCCCGGCGCAGTATCGCCCGCCCCGAGCCATCCTGGGAGAAGCACCAGGCCCGGGAGAGATGCCGGGCTTGGGACAAGCACCCATCCTGGGAGAAGCACCAGGTCCGGGACCGGCGAAGGTCGCCATCCTGCTGTCCACCTTCAACGGCGCCCCGTTCCTGGCGGCGCAGCTTGCCAGCTTGCAGCGGCAGACGCTGGCGTGCTGGACGCTCTATTGGCGCGACGATGGCAGCAGCGACGGGACGCAGGCGGTCATGCGCGACTTCACGGCGGGTCCGGAGGGCGCGCGCTGCATCGAGGTCGCGGGGCTGCAGGGGCGGCTAGGTCCGGCGGGCAGCTTCATGGCGCTGTTGCGCGCCGCGGCGGAGGCCGACCCGGACGTGGTCGCCTTTGCCGACCAGGATGACGTGTGGCTGCCGGAGAAGCTGGCCCGCGGTGTGGCGGCGGTGGGGAGCAGCCCGGCGCCGACACTGTATTGCAGCCGGCAGGTCCTGGTGGACCGGGATCTGCGGCGCATCTGCGAATCCGAGCCGCTGCGCCACCCGCCGAGCTTCCCGGCGGCGCTGACGCAGAACATCGCCACCGGCTGCACGGTGCAGTTGAACCGCGCCGCCGTGCAACTGATCGCCAGCAGCCAGCCGCCGCCGACCAGCCTGCATGACTGGTGGTGCTACCTGGTGGTGGCCGCCGCCGGGGGACGGCTGATCGCGGACGAGACACCGACGGTGCTGTACCGGCAGCATCCCGGCAACGTGGTCGGCGCCCCGCCCTCCATGCGGCGCCGGGCGGTGGCGGCGCTGCGCCGGGGTCCCGGGATATTCATGCGCGTGCTGCGCGGCCATGTCTCGGCGCTGCGGGCGCAGCCGCACCTGCTGTCGGCGGCGGCGGCGGCGGACCTGGAGGTGATCGACACCGCGTTGCAGAGCCGGTTCCGGCAGCGCATCGGGGCGTTGCGGCTGGGCGGGCTGACGCGGCAGACCTGGCCGGAGACGCTGGTGTTCCGCTGCTGGTTCCTGATCGGCTAACCGCCGTCCCAGCCGCAGGCGCGCAGGGCCGCGCGCATGTGCGGCGGCGGCGGCGCGGTGGCCTGCACCGGCGGGTCGAGCGGCAGCAGGATCGCGCGGGCCAGCAGGTGCAGGCGGCCCACGCCGTCGCCATATACCGGATCGCCCACGATGGGGCAGCCCAGCGCCGCGCAGTGGACGCGGACCTGATGGGTGCGCCCGGTCTGCGGCTGCAGCTCCAGCCAGCTCAGCCCATCGGCGCCGCCGCATCGCCGCCAGGCGGTACGGGCGGGTTGGCCGTCCGGGTGCGCGACCATGCGCCAGCCTGCCGGGTCCGTGCGCTTCTGCAGGGCGGCGGTGACCATGCCCTCCTGGCCCGGCGGCTCGCCCTGCACGACGGCCCAGTAGGTCTTGCGGACCGTGCCCGCGGCGAATGCCGCCTGCGCCGCGTGCAGCGCCGCCCGGCGCAGCGCCACCACCAGGCAGCCGGCGGTGTCGGCATCCAGCCGGTGCGCCAGCCACGGCCCGTCCCGGCGGCGGGACAGCAGGGGGAAGCAGTCCTCCACGCTCGGCCCGCCGCGCGGCCCCGGATGCACGGGGAGGCCCGCGGGCTTGTCGAGCACCACGAAGCGCGCGTCCTGGAACAGGATCGGAGGGATCATGCCGGTCAGGTTGACAGGGCCGCCGGGGCAGCGGAAGCACGGCCGATGCCCGATGACCGGATCTGCGGCCTGAACGCCGTCACCGCCCTGTTCGCCCGCCGCCCGGACGACGTGGTGCGGCTGTTCTACGACGAGGACCACAAGACCAGCGCCGGCCCGCTGTGCGCCGAGCTGGCCCGGGTGCGCCGCCCCTATCGCCTGCTGCCGCCGGAGGAGCTGGAGAAGGCGGCGGGCACCCCGCACCATGGCGGCATCGTCGCCATCGCCACGCCGCGCCCGCTGGGCATGATGGACTTCGTGCGCGTGCCGCGGCATCCGCTGATCCTGGTGCTGGACGGCGTGGGGAACCCGCACAACCTGGGGGCCATCGCCCGCAGCGCGGCGTTCTTCGGCGTGGGCGCGCTGCTGCTGCACGAGACGCCGTTGCAGGCGATGCCGTCCGACGCCGCCTACCGCGTGGCGGAAGGCGGGCTGGAGCACCTGGAGGTCTACAAGACCCGCAACCTCCGCAAGGCGCTGCTGGCGCTGGACCCGCATTACCGCACCGTGGCCGCCACGCTGACGGCCGACGCCGTGCCGCTGTCCACGCTGCCGCGCGACCGCCCGGTGGCGCTGGTGCTGGGCAATGAGGAGCGCGGCGTGGGGTTCGAGGCGCTGGAGACCTGCCGCCGCCGGGTCCGCATCGACGGGCGCGGGGCGGTGCAGAGCCTGAACGTCGCCCAGGCCGCCGCCGTGCTGCTGCACGACCTGACGCGCCAGGTGGCTTAGCCGGGCTGCTTGCCGACCAAGGGCCGCGTGGTAGATAGCGTCCATCCACCCAGCACGGAGAAGCACCATGGACGACACCAAAGCAACCGCGGCCAAGCACCACGAAGACGCCGCACACCACTTCGAGGTCGCGGCGAAGATGCACCACGACGCGGCCAAGCACTGCGCGTCGGGCAACTTCGAGAAGGCCGAGAGCCTGGCCACCTCGGCCGCCGAGGCGGAAGGCGTGGCCAACCGGCACGCGATGCAGGCGGTGGACGGCTACCGCCACCACGCCGAGGAGGTGGCCAGCCGTCAGGCGGAGGCTGCGGCGGAAGAAGCGGCTCGGGCTGCCAAGCATGACGCGAAGGCCGCTGCCGGCCACTGAGGCTTGGGCGGCCCGGGGTCGTCGCGCCCTGCGCCGTTGAGGCATGACAACCGCCCCTGAGACCGCTGAGGGCGTACCGTCGTTGCGAGCCGCCCTTGCGGCGCGGCAAACCAGGAGGGTGGGCGCAGTCCTTGTCTCCTGGATTGCCGCGCCGAAGCCGGCCCGCAATGACGGCATGGGGGCGTGCAGGGTCAACGCCGGTTTGGATCGGCGGCGCTTCAGGTCAGGGTCTTGGTCATGTAGACCCGGACAAAGCTCATCCGGTGCGGGACTGGACGGCGTTCCGTTTCGATGAAGCCAGCCAGGCCATAGAGGAGGATGTTCCTCGTCATCTTGGCGTTCGTATAGAGCCGCAGTTCCGGCACTCCAGCCTCGCGGGCGCGGTGCTCGGCGAACCCGAGCATCCACCGCCCGAGGCCCCGCCCCTGGTGCGCCGGCAGCACGGCCAGACTTTCGATCATCAGGTGGGTCGGCGCGGCTTCCAGCACCATCAGCCCGGCATCCGCCTCGCCGTCCCGGACCAGCCAGACCTGGCCCAGGGCGATGGCGGCAGCATGGTCGGCATCGACGGGCAGCGGCATGGCGCCCAGGACGGGGAGGTAGGCCGAATACGCCGCCAGCGTCGCAGCCTGCACGAAGGCCAGGTCACCAGGGCCAGCCAGCCTGGCGTCCGGCATGGCTCACTCGGCGGCCAGCAGCGCCCTTTGGGTGCCGCTGCGCATCGCGTCGGCCCCGCGCACCGCGTCGGCGAATGCGGCGAAGATGCCTTGGGACACCGCGTCCTCGGCGAAGTCATACTCCGGGTGCCACTGCACGCCCACCGTCAGGGCGCGGGCGTCGGGCAGGCGTACGGCCTCGATAAGGCCGTCCGGCGCCGTCGCCTCCACCACCAGCCCGGCAGCCAGGCGGTCGATACCCTGGTTGTGCAGCGAGTTGACGCCGATGTCCGCCATCCCAGCCACCCGGTGCAGCCAACTGCCCGGCGCCACCGCCAGGCCGTGCGCCTTGGCCGTCCGCACCCGCGCATTGGGATGCAGCGGCGTCGAGTGGTCCAGCCGGCCGGGCAGGTCCTGCAACCGCTGGTGCAGCGTGCCGCCCAGCGCCACGTTCATCTCCTGCAGCCCGCGGCAGATCGCCAGCACCGGCACCCCGGCCTGGATGGCGGCGCGGATCAGCCGCACGGTGACGGCATCGCGCTTGGCATCCTCGGGCGTGTCGGCGGGGTGGGGCGGGCCGCCATACAGGCTGGGCTGCACGTTGGAACGGCTGCCGGTCAGCACGATGCCGTCGAGCCGGGCGAGAAGCGTGCCGATGTCGGCGGCGTCCCCATTGGCCGGCACCAGCACCGGGACAGCGCCCATCACTTGGTCAACGGCACGGACATAGGTGTCGGAGGCTGCGTGGTTCAGCATACCGTAAACGCCGAACGCCTTGGTGCAGCAGGAAATCCCGATCAGCGGCTTCATAATTCGATTATGTCCATAGCGCGATCATGTCCATTTCTCAAACATGTCCGTTTCTTGACTATGCGCAACGGGTGTGCCGATTCCAAGGAAAATCAGTTATGCTGGCTGTCGAAGAACCTGGGATCGATGAACGTGAACAGGCTCTGGTCGAAAGCGCCGCCGAGTTCGACGTTATACAGCGTCACCCGGGTCTCCTGCCGCTGGGCGTCGATCACGGTCCATTGGCGCAGCGCGAGCGGCGCATCGGCGAAGATCAGCGTCAGGGTGCCGTCGGCAGGGGTCTTGGTGCGGACCAGGCTGACCTGCAGCCCACCGGGCTGTCGCACCAGGCCGGTCACAGTCACGTCGCCGGACAGGCGCAGGTTGTCCTCCAGCAGCAGGCCGAGCGGCGTCGAACCCAGGGGGATGTTGCTGGTCTGGCGCAACTGCCTGTCGTTGAACACCAGTAGGCCGTGGCCGCCGACCAGCAGGAACGGGCTGGGCGGGTCGTACTGGAAGCGCAGCCGGCCGGGCCGTTGCAGCCAGGCCTGGCCCTCGCTGGTGGCGCCGTTCGGGGCAATCTGCAGGAAGCGGGAGTGCAGGGTGCGGACGCCGTTGAGGTAGGTCTCGACCCGGGCGATGTCGGCGCGGTCCTGCGGGGTCAGCACCGCCGAGCGGAGTTGCGCCCGGGCAGGGGCCGAGAGCGGCAGGAGCAGGGTGGACAGCAGCAGGGTGCGTCGTTTCATGAAACGGATGTGGGCGGCGCGCCGGGCCGCGGCAACGGCGGCATGGCCCCATTGCGCCTGGCGCTACTCGGCGGCGAGGGCGGCCGCGCCGGAGGGGGCCGGGTGCGCGGCCGCCCATAGCTCCGGGCGCAGCTCCTCCGGCCGGTCGGGGAAGAACAGGGCGCAGGCCAGCGTCACCACCGCCACCGCCGCGAGCACGACCATGACGGCGGCGAGGCTGCCGGTGCGCTCGTGCAGGACGCCGACCACCGGCGCGGCGGCGGCGGCGCCGAGGAAACCCACGAAGAACCGCACCGAGTACATCCGCGCCCGCAGCGGCGGGGCGATGTAGCGGGCGGTCATGGTCTCGTTCACCGTGACCTGGCCGAACACCGCCGCCGCGACCAGCCCGGCCACCGGCAGCACCGCCCAGCCCCGCAGCACCGACAGCGCCAGCAAGCCCGGCGCCAGCACCGCCGCCATCGGCAGGAACACCCTTCGTAACGTGGTCCGGTCGATCAGCCGGCCGACCGTGAACTGCGTCAGCGCGCCGCACAGCGTCACCACGAAGGCTGCCACGCCGATCAGCGGCAGCAGCCCGGCGTCGGTTGCCAGGCGCTCCTGCAGCAGCTTGGGGATCAGCAGGGTGAAGGCGTTGAACACCAGCCCCGACACCACGGCGATCAGCAGCAGCACCACGACGGCGCGGCGCACGATGGCGGGCGGGATGACCGGGAACGGGCGCGCGGCCCGGTTGGCGCCGTAGTCGAAGGCCGGCACGCGCAGCCACAGCAGCCCGGCCGCCATGCAGGCCAGGCCCGGCGCGATGAAGGCGGCGTGCCAGCCGAACCGCCCGGCCAAGCCCGCCGTCACCATCGGCGCCAGCGCCACGCCGAAGTTGCCGAACACGCCGTTGATGCCGATGGCGCGGCCGGGCCGGTCGCCCGCGGCCTCCACCAGCATGGCGGTGCCGACGGGGTGGTAGATCGCGGCGAACGCCCCCGCCGCCGCCAGCCCGGCGCCCAGCGCGAACGGCGTTGCCGCGAGGCCGCAGATGGCCAGCGACGCCCCGGTGCCCAGGAAGAACGCGGCGATCAGCGGCTTGCGCCCGAGCCGCGCCGCCAGCCAGCCCTGCGGCAGGGACAGCAGCCCATAGAGCACGAACATCCCGGTCGCGAGACGGACGATGGGGCCATACTCGCCACCGAACGCGCCGCCCGGCGCCGCCATGGCCAGCACGGCGGTAGGCAGGATCAGCAGGCAGTAGTGGCACAGGCTATGGGCGGTGTTGATGAACGCGACCTGGCGGGTGGCGGGGGACATGGGGCGGGTTCCCGGGTGAGGCCGGGAGCATCCGCCGCCGGGGCCGGGCTGGCAACCGTTGGCGTCGCGCGCACGTTATTGCCACGGCGAGGGAGGCCAATGATGACCGACAAGACCGCAGACACCAAGGCGACCGGCACCGCGAGCGCGCCGAACCCAAAGACCGGCAGCAGCGACGCGGCGCGCGGGCTGGGCGGGCATAGCAAGGACGCAGATCACAAGCCTGGCGCCCCGGCGGAGTACGTGGAGAAGGACGAGCCTGCTGAGAAGAAATAGCTTGCCCTGAGCAGGCCTGCGCAGCCTGGCGCGCACATGGGTGGCGGCGGGGCCAGGCTATGCAGGCCCGCTTAAGGTCTGCTTATGCGCAAACCCAGGACGGTCGGCTTAATTCAGGAACAGCTTGCCCGGATTCATGATCCCCCGCGGGTCCAGCGCGGCCTTGATCTGGCGCATTACCGCGAGCGTCTCCATTCCGTGCTCGGTGTCGAGGAACTCGCGCTTGCCGATGCCGACGCCGTGCTCGCCGCTGCATGATCCGCCCAGCGACAGCGCACGGGCAACGATCTGCTTGTCCAGCGCCCAGGCCCGCTCCAGGCCGTCGGCCTCCGGCGGCACCAGGATGACGGTGTGGAAGTTGCCGTCGCCGACATGGCCGACGATGGGCGCGGTCAGGCCCGAGGCGGCAATGTCCTGCTTGGCGCCCAGGATCAGGTCGGCCAGGCGGCTGATCGGCACGATGGCGTCGGTAGCGAGGCCCTGTCGGCCCGGCTGCAGGGCCAGCGCGGCCCAGTAGGCGTCGTGCCGGGCCTTCCACAGGCGGTTGCGCTCGGCCGGGTCGGTCGCCCACTGGAAGCCGCTGGCGCCGAACCCGGCGGTGATTTCCTCTGTCAGTGCCGCCTGCTCCGCGACGCCCGCCGGGGTGCCGTGGAACTCCAGCAGCAGGGTGGGGGCGGGCACGTAGCCGGACAGCTTCGAGTAGGCGATGCAGGCGGCCATCTGCACGTCGTCCAGCAACTCGATGCGGGCGACGGGGATGCCGGCCTGCAGGATGGCGATCACGCTCTCCACTGCGCCGGCGAGGCCGTCGAACTGGCAGATGGCGGCGCTCATGGCATCGGGGATGCCGTGCAGGCGCAGGGTGATCTCGGTGATGACGCCCAGCGTGCCCTCGCTGCCGATCATCAGGTGCGTGAGGTCGTAGCCGGTGGCGGACTTGCGGACCCGGCCCCCAGTGCGGATCAGGCGGCCGTCGGGCAGGGCGACCTGCAGGCCCATCACGTTCTCGCGGATGGTGCCGTAGCGGACGGCGGCGGTGCCGCTGGCGCGGGTGGCGCACATGCCGCCGATGGTGCACTCGCTGCCGGGATCGACCGGGAAGAACAGGCCCTGGTCGCGCAGGTGCTCGTTGAGCTGCTGCCGGGTGACGCCGGGCTGGATGCGGCAGTCCATGTCGGCGGCGTTCACCTCCAGCACTTGGGTCATGCGCGACAGGTCGAGGCTGATGCCGCCGCGGACCGGGGTGACGTGGCCCTCCAGGCTGGTGCCGGCGCCGAACGGCACGACGGGGACGCCGTGCTGGTGGCACAGGGCCAGGAGTTGCGCCACTTCCTCGGCGCGTTCGATGAAGGCGACGGCGTCGGGCAGGACGCGGGGCTGGGTGTCCTCGCCGTGCGAGTGCTGCTCGCGCAGGGCGGCGTTGGTGGTCAGGCGGTCGCCGAGGAAGGGGCGGGCCTGGGCGATGACGGCGTCAACGGGGCGTGCCATGGGCGGGGTGTCCTGGTTTGGGCGGAGAGGATAGCGCGGTTTGCCGGGTGGCGTCATCTTGCTGGGTGAGACGGGCCATGGCTCCATCCGTGGTGCTTGAATCACCTAGCCGTGACGCATACCCTGGATGCCATGGACACAGGCGACGAAATCGATCTAGCCGAGTTGGGCCGCACGGCAGCCGCGCGCGTCTATGGCCCCGAGCGCGTAAAGAATATCAAGGTTCGGACCGGCGAAGACTATACAGGCCGGCCCACGCACTACTTTTCCTTTCTTATCGATCAGGACCGCGGCGGGACGAATGTCGGGATGCTGCGCATTCGCCTGACCCAAGAGGTGCGAGACGAGTTGATGGCGCACAACGATGACCATTACCCATTCATCCGTGTGTTCGACCGGGCGGATTGGGATAAGGTCGAGGGTGCCTGACGCCGCGGATTTGCTCGCGACAGCCCGTCTCCTCCTGTCAGCCGGCGCAGCCAACCCTCCGTCCGAGGCGCAACTGCGGCGGGCAGTGTCCACGGCCTACTATGCGGTGTTCCACAAGGTGGTGCAGGCAGGGGCTGGGCGCTTGATGGGCAGCGGCAGCCAGGGCACTGCCGGCTACGGCCTGATCTACCGCAGCTTCAACCATGGCAGGATGAAGTCGGTCTGCGAGTCCCTGAACGTCGTGCGTTTGAGCAAGACCCTGCAACAGCAGCTTGGCCGCACGGCGGTTAGCCATGACATGCGTGGCTTCGCCGCCGCGTTTGCAACTCTGCAGGAGGCGCGGCATTTCGCCGACTACGATCCGGCGATCCGCTTCACCTTGTCGGACGCAATGGAATTCGTCGAAAAAGCCGAAGCCGCGATGGCGACCTTCGATGCGATCACATCCGGCGAAGGCGGACATCCTGGCCTTGATGCTGGCGAACCCACGCGCCTGACGCGCAGGCGCTGCGCCCCCACCGCGGTTTGACCCTTCGGGACCCCGCGCCTAGCCTTGTCACCATCGAACATGGAGGGAACGCCGCATGGCGAACAAGCTCAAGCAGCTCTGGGACAGCGGCAAGCCCGCCGTCAACGGCTGGCTCGCCATCCCCAACGGCTTCTCGGCCGAGGTGATGGCGCAGGCGGGATGGGACAGCGTCACCGTCGACCTGCAGCATGGCGTGC
>CAXTFY010000197.1:0-7318 GCA_964243265.1 uncultured Acetobacteraceae bacterium
GATGTGCTTGATCGCCGCCCGGTGCGACAGGCGCTGGGAGTCAAGGGCAGGCTCCCGATTGCCATCAAGCTGACAAGGGCGGGACTCAGCGGTGGACCCAGGGTTGGACCCAGGGCTGGACAGCGTGTCGAACTCCGACGCGATCTCGTATGCCACGCCCTGCACGAGAAGACACACGGACCCATACGCGCGCGGCGGCAGCACGATGCGTTCCGACGCCGCGTAGAACAGCGGCAGGCCCGCCTTGGCAATCGCCTGCGCCGGATGGGCCAGAAGCCCGGCGAGGTCAGGCTGCGCCGGGGCTCGGGCGAGCGCCGCCGCAATCAGCTCGGGCCAGTCGTGGGCGAGCAGGACTGACGGCCTTTGCGAGGTGCGGAACTCAGGATCGTAGAAGTTGTTCACCGGCCAGGCGATGCCCTCGCGCCGCAGCGCATACCAGATGCGGCGCAGCACCTCGGCTTCGAGGTCGCTTCGGTCCGCATAGGCGTGGACCCAGTATCGGACCCGGTAGCGGGCCAGCGCCTTGTCCGGCTCGAACGCGACGGGCGCCACCGTGACGGGCTGGCCGTCATCGACCTCGGCAAAGTCGGCAACCAGTTCGCCGACCAGGTCCGAGAGCCGCTGCGGAACGACTGTGATCGGGACCGGGAACACCGTGTCGGTGCGGACCGGGCGGTCGCGGGGCAGGATTTCGATCGTGCCGTCCACGATGCGGGCGTTGGGGAACACGACCAGGCTGCCGTCGAGCTTGCGGCCCGAGACGGAGCGCCAGTTGAAGGCGGTCACCTCGACGGGGTTGCCATTGTGCAGGATGGCGTCGCCGATCCTGAGCACCCGGTCGGTGTGCAGGGTGAGGCCGCCGATCAGGCCGTTGAGCGTCGGCTGCAGCGCGAAGCCGAACACCGCGGTCAGGATGGCCGAGGTGGCGAATACGGCGGTGACAT
Source organism: uncultured Acetobacteraceae bacterium (assembly GCA_964243265.1). Taxonomy (GTDB): domain Bacteria; phylum Pseudomonadota; class Alphaproteobacteria; order Acetobacterales; family Acetobacteraceae; genus DASWOJ01. The sequence goes on from CAXTFY010000197.1 coordinate 945, forward strand.
TGACGCCCAGGTGGGTGAGCACAGCCGCGCCGGCGGCCATGCCCAGGACGGCATAGAGACCGGCGCGCTGGAAGCCGGTCGGCTCGACCCCGCATATCGCCACCAGCACCAGGCGAACGATGGCATATCCGGCGACGGCAACGGCCAGCAACGCCGTCGTGACCGAAGCAGCCACGTCGAGGCCCCGCGTGAACCCAGGGCTGGCGAAGAGCTGGAAGCCGGCGGAGACGCTGTGGAACCACCACAGCACCGCCGCCATCGCGGCCAGGCTCAGGACGACGAGAAGGCGCGGCATGGCCTCCCCCCTTCACGTGGGCGGTGCAGGCGGCTGCGGCGGCGCTTGGCCAAGCGCCTTGCGCAAGCTCAGGCGCAGGCGCGCGATCGCATCGGCCAGCCCGTGGATCTCGCTCACGCCGGAGTGCGGCAGCGCGATGTGCGCGTCGTTCGTCTTGCTCGCCAGGTCGGCCGAGCGGGCGAGCGCACGCAGCGGCCTGACCAGCATGACCTGGAGCGAGGCGGTCAGCGCCACGTAGGTGACAAAGAAGATCGCCAGCAGCCCGGCGGCCAGCGTCACGGCCAACTCCGTCGTCCCGCGCAGCTCCTCGGCGATGGGGATGCTGAGCGCCTGGACGCCGACCGTCTCGCCCATCGACCAGCCGAAGCCGTTCACCGTGCCGTAGCGGGCGACCAGGGCCTTCGGCGCGCGGTCCGGCGTGCTGTGGCAGACCAGGCATTGCTGGTTGGTGATCCGGATCGGCCGCGCGAGGTAGAACACGGTGCGCCCGCCGTCCTGGCGGACGCCTTCAAGGTCCTTCAGGCTTGGGTCGTCGCGGAAGCGTTCGGTCAGCTCGACATCGAACGGGGTCGGCCGGTCGTCGAGGCTGGTCGGGTTGAGCGCGGGCTCACGATAGCTATAGGTGGGATAGAGTGCCTGCACCTTGCGGAACACCGCCTGGGCCACGTGGAACGGCACCACCTGCTCGTAGAACCGGTCCGCGGGCAGCTTGTCCAGCAGGGGAAAGATGTTCTCGTCCGTGTAGTCGCTGACCGCGAGCGCCGTCGTCAGCAGCAGCCGCGCCTCGTTCGCGGCTGCCTGGAGCGCACGCTGGCGCAGCACCACGAAGAACCCGCCGGCCCCGCCCGCAAGGGAGAACAGGAAGACGACGAGCAGAATGCGGCGGACCAGGCCGCTGGCACTGAGCGTTCCCGCCATCGAGGTCTGGCCATCGGCCCGGCGCTCCCCGGCCCGGAAGGGTTCGGAGCGCGCGGGGGTGATGTCGCTGGCATCGTAGGGCATGAACGGCTCCAAATCCGGGCAGGCGGCGGAAGCGTCCCAGGGATCATCGAGGGTGGGGTATCAGGCAGAAGAAAGCGCGCCCGTCCGCGGCTGGGTCCGAGCCGCGCCAGTCAGGCTACCGTCGCCAGCGGCGGCCTGTTCGCCACGAGCAGCAGCAAAGCGGGGATGGACGGCAGCCTGTTTCACGAAAAAATCAAGAACAATGCAGCATATACTACATTGCGGCATCGTGTACTCCATGACGTTTGCGCGCACTCTATTATTCAAGTCAAGAACAGAATTTCTTAATTCAATTTGGCGGCGGTCGTTGCGCTCGGTTTTTGGACCGTTGCCGCAAATAGGATCTTGTGCCCCCTGAGAGGATCGGCTTGGACCTTGAACGCGCCGGCGTCACCTTCAAGCCATCCAGGCAGTGATCCTGTCCTAATTCAACCTGCTGCAGCAGGCGCCTTGCAAACCAGTGTTCCGGCCGTAATCGCCATCATGATGATCAAGCCAAGCGTCAAGAGAGACAGAAAGCGCCCTTGATCCCGGTCTGGGTCTCAAAGCATGCTCTCGTGCCCGCTCCATAGCACACCCCCGGCAGCCGAAATTGCTTGGCCCTGCGCCTGGGCCGCGCGACGATGCGGAGCCAACCTGGGGTGCCCCTGATGCGCGCAACTGCCCTCCTCCTGACGCTGCTCGCCTCGCTTGTCTCCTGGCCCGCCATCGCCGCCGAGCCGGTCGATGTCGTCCTGGTCCTGGTCTCCGACGTGTCCCGCAGCGTCGATGACAGCGAGTTCCAGATGGAAAAGCGCGGCTACGTCGCCGCCTTCACCGACCCCCGGGTGCTGAACGCCATACGCGGCGGCCCCGTCGGCGCCATCGCCGTCACCTACGTCGAGTTCGCCGGCCCCTACGAGGTCCGCACGGTGCTGCCCTGGCAGGTCGTGCACGACGCCGCCAGCGCCGACGCCTTCACCCAGGCGCTGGACGCCGCCCCGCGCAGCTTCGCCGGCCGCACCAGCATCAGCGCCGGCATCGACCGCGCGATGAGCCTGCTGCAATCCAGCGGCTTCGAGGCGACCCGCCGGGTGATCGACGTGGCCGGCGACGGCACCAACAACTCCGGCCGCGACGTGCAGGCGGCGCGCGACGAGGCCGTGGAGGCCGGCGTCACCATCAACGGCCTGGCGATCATCAACGAGCACCCGGTCAGCTACACCTACGCCCACGTGCAGCCGCCGGGCGGCCTGACGGAGTGGTACCGCGAGCATGTGACCGGCGGCCCCGGCAGCTTCGTCGTAGAGGTCAGGGAATTTTCCCAGTTCGGAGAGGCCATGACCCGCAAGCTGATCAGCGAGATCGCCGCCCTGCCCACCCCCGGCAAGGCGCCGTCGTAATGGGCCTGCTGGTGGACGGCGCCTGGTCGGACGGGTGGTACGACACCGCCAAGTCCGGCGGCGCGTTCGAGCGGTCCGAAAGCCGGTTCCGCAACTGGGTGACGCCGGACGGCGGGCCGGGGCCAACCGGTCAGGGCGGCTTCGCGGCACAACCGGGGCGCTACCACCTGTATGTGTCGCTGGCCTGCCCCTGGGCGCACCGCACGCTGATCTTCCGGCGGCTCAAGGGCCTGGACGGCATGATCGGCCTATCGGTCGTAAACCCCGTCATGCGCGACGGCGGCTGGAGCTTTGCGCCCGGCCCCGGCGTGATCCCCGACCCCGGCGGCGCGGCCTTCCTGCACGAGGTGTACACCCGCGCCGAGCCCGGCTGCACCACGCGGGTCACGGTGCCCGTCCTGTGGGACCTGCACACCGGCGCCATCGTCAGCAACGAGAGCGCCGACATCATCCGCATGTTCAACTCGGCATTCGACGGCGTCGGCGCCGTCCCAGGGGACTACTACCCGGCAGCGCTGCGGTCCGAGATCGACCCGCTGAACGCCCGCATCTACGCTACCGTCAACAACGGCGTGTACCGCGCCGGCTTCGCCACCACGCAGGCCGCCTATGACGACGCCGTGCAGCCGCTGTTCGACACGCTCGACTGGCTGGACCGCCACCTGGCCCGGCGACGCTTCCTGTGCGGCGACCGGATGACCGAGGCCGACTGGCGGCTGTTCACCACCCTGGCCCGGTTCGACGCCGTGTACGTCGGCCACTTCAAGTGCAACATCCGTAGGCTGGTGGATTACCGCAACCTGTGGGCCTACGCCCGCGACCTGTATGCGCAGCCCGGCGTCCGCGAGACCACGGACTTCGACCACATCCGCCGCCACTACTACATGAGCCACCCGACGGTGAACCCGTACGGCATCGTGCCCGCCGGGCCGATCATCGACTGGGACGCGCCGCCGCTGCGGGCGCCCGGGGTGCAGATGGCCGACCTGCCGGGGATGCAGGAGGCCGCCGTTGGAGCTGCGTAACCTCGGCCGCTCCGGCCTGCGCGTCTCGGCGGTGGGGCTGGGCTGCAACAACTTCGGCGGGCGGATCGGGCTGGAGGCGAGCCGCGCCGTGGTCCATGCGGCGCTGGACGCGGGCATCACCCTGTTCGACACTGCCGACGTTTATGGCGAGCGCGGCGGGTCGGAGACGGCGCTGGGCGAGATCCTGGGGCCGCGCCGCAAGGACATCGTGCTGGCGACCAAGTTCGCCATGCCCATGAACCCCGACGCGGCAGCAGGGGCGGAGCAAATGGGCGCCAGCCGCCGCTACATCGTCGCCGCCGTGGAGGCCAGCCTGCGCCGGCTGCGCACCGACTGGATCGACCTGTACCAGCAGCACCGTCCGGACCCGCTGACCCCGATCGAGGAGACCCTGCGCGCCCTGGACGACCTGACCCGCGCGGGGAAGATACGCTACGCCGGGTGCAGCAACTTCCCGGCGTGGCAGGTGGTGGAGGCCGCCTGGACCGCCCGGCACCTCAACCTGTCGGGCTTCGTGTCCTGCCAGGACGAGCTGTCCCTGCTGGTGCGCGGCGCTGAGGCCGAGCTGATGCCCGCCATGCGCGGCCATGGGCTGGGCCTGCTGCCGTACTTCCCCCTGGCGAGCGGCCTGCTGACCGGCAAGTACCAGCGCAACCAGCCGATGCCCGCCGATGCGCGCCTGACAAAGACCCAGCGCCTGGCCGACCGCTACTTGACCGAGGCGAACTGGGCCGCCGCCGAGCGCCTGGGCGACTTCGCCGAGGCCCGCGGCCACACCCTGCTGGAGCTGGCGTTCAGTTGGCTGCTGTCCCGCCCGCCGGTGTCGAGCGTCATCGCCGGCGCAACCTTGCCGGAACAGGTCCGCGCCAACGTCGCCGCCGGGGGCTGGATTTTGACAGCGGAGGAGCGGGCCGAGGTGGACCGGATCACCGCCGCGCCAGCCGGAATGTAAGCCCTCCTTATATCTGGGCCGGGCCGGAACTTCCGGGCGGCTGGACCGTCTTGTCGGGACATTCACCGACGGCGGAGCATCCCCATGGCAGCGGACACCAAGAGCGTCGCCGAGACGTTGCCTGTTCCCGACCCGTTGGCTGTTGCAGGCTACAGCAGCGGCACGGTAGGGCAGCCCGTTGCGACCCAGGCCGCGTCCGCAAAGGTGGTCGTTCCCGAGACGTTGCTTGCGAACTCCGAGGTCATCCCCGTGCTGCGGGAGACGCTGCGGGTCAGCAAGCGCGAGGTCGAGACCGGGCGCATCGTCGTCCACAAGACGGTGACCGAGCGCGACGAGGCCGTCGAGATGCTGCTCAAGCGGACCGATGTCAGCATCGAGCGCATCCCGGTGAACCGGGTCGTCACCGAGGCGCCAAGCAGCCGCCAGGATGGTGACACCCTGATCATCCCGGTCCTAGAGGAGGTGCTCGTCGTCGAGAAGCGCCTGATGCTGAAAGAGGAGCTGCACATCCGCAAGGACAACAGCGAGCGCACGGTGCATGAAACGGTGCGCCTACGAAGCGAGAACGTGCGGATCGAGCAGACGCATGGCGATCAGAGTGAAGCCAACCAAGCCGGGGTCACTGCCCCTGCAACCCATCCGGAGGCCTGAGAGATGAGCGGTTCCTACGTCAACAACGACACGCGTTCCGACACGCTGAACAATGCCGCCGCGCACGACAGCGGGCTGTACGACCCCAACACCCACGATAATCAGATCGTGGCGCTGTATGACACGATGGCCGAGGCGAACGCTGCGAAGCAGGCCCTGGTCGATGCTGGCATCGACGGCGGTTCGGTCCAGGTGATGGATAAGTCGGCCGACCCGATGGCGGGCGGCGTGGACTACGAAAGCGGCAACCAGGGCTTCTGGGGCGCCATCAAAAGCCTGTTCGTCCCCGACGAGGACGCCCACGCCTACAGCCACGCCATCGACAAGGGCCATGCGATGATCGTGGTGTCGCCAAGCCGCACCAGCAACCGCGAGCAGATCATCCACGTGCTGGAAAGCACCAACCCCATCGACTTCGACGCGAAGCTCGAGGAGTGGCGCCAGTCCGGCTACGACTACAACGCCCCGGCGGCGGGCGCGGCAGCGGGTGGTGCCATGGGGGCGGCCACGGCTTCCACTACCGTCAACCGCGCGGTGGCCACCCCGGCCAATTACGCCGTGAACCAGGCGACCGCGACCGACAACATCCCTTCCTCTGCGGCCACGACAGGTGCCGCGTCCAGCATGGCAGGCGGCAAGGTGGCCACCGGTACGGCAGCGACCCGCCCACAGGCGACGGTGGCGGCCGGGACCGACCAGGATACGATCAAGGTGATGGAGGAGCGCCTGCGCGTCGGCAAGCGCGAGGTAGCCACCGGCGCCGTGCGCGTGCGCAGCTACGTCGTCGAGCGCCCGGTCGAGGAGCAGGTCAGCCTACATGAGGAGCGGGTCAGCATCGAGCGCCACCCGGTGGATCGCGCTGTGACGGCCGCCGATGCCGCAGGGGCGTTCCAGGACCGCACCATCGAGGCGCGGGCGACTTCGGAGGAGGCTGTCGTGGGCAAGGATGTGCATGTGATCGAGGAGATCGGCTTGAAGAAAGAGGCCAGCGACCGCACGGAGACCGTGCGCGATACCGTCCGCAAGACTGAAGTCGATGTGGAGGACACCTCCGTCCCTGTCCGTCC
>CAXTFY010000197.1:7418-9780 GCA_964243265.1 uncultured Acetobacteraceae bacterium
GTCCAGGGCAGCACCAGCAGCACCAGTTCAACGGCTGGCGCCACCACCAGCGGCATGAACGCGCCGCGCAAGTAGGCGCGTCTAGCCGGGCCTGGCAGTGGGGGAGGCTTCGGCCTCCCCTTCTCGTTTCTGGAGGGAGCCGCCCCGATGCGCTGCATAGCCCTGACCCTAGCCGTCTGCTTGTTGGGATGCAGCCATCCGATGCCGGTCACGGACTTCGGCGCAACCCGTCCGAGCTTCGATCCCATCCGCTTCTTCACCGGCCACGTCCGTTCCTGGGGCGTGCTGGAGGACCGGTCGGGCCAGCCGACCAGCATCGTCCTGACCGATTGCACCGGCGAAGTGGACGGTGTGGGCACCCTGCGCATGACCCAGCGCCTCACCATCGGCCAGGACCCGCCGACAACACGGGAGTGGCGGATGCACCGCACCGGGCCGAACACGGTAGAGGCCACCGCCAACGACATGGTTGGCCCGGCCACGGGGGAGTCCTCCGGCCGGGCGTTCCATTGGTATTGGACCTTGGCGCTGCAGCCGGGCAACCCCCTCAAGGACGTCACCATGGAGCAGTGGTGGTACTTGATGGATGACGGATCCATGCTGAACCGCACCACCGTCAGCAAGCTGGGCTTCATCGCGGCCGAGGTCTCGGAACACTTTGTCCCCGACAAGTAGCCCCGGTGTCCCGGGAAGCATCCCCGGCGGCGACTGGCCCACGCTGGACGTTGCGCCCGGCATCATCGTGCGCGTCACCCGGGCGATGCCGCCGCTCGACCCGGCGGTGGACGCCGCCGTGGAGCGGCACTGGCAGGCGGCACGCCGGCGCCACGACCTGTTCAACGGCCAGGTGTTCTGCGCCGACCGCATCGGCCCGGACCTGATCGAGGGGCATTGGACGGAGTACCGGCGGCAAGTCGCGCAGTTCGCCGACCCCGCCCTGGCCGCAGCCTTGGGACTGCGCTGCCTCGCGGTGTGCGGCGCGGTGTGCTGCCCGGACGGCGTCGTGCTGGGCCGGCGCGACCCAGGCGCCCTCTACCAGCCCGGCCAATGGCAGTTGCCGCCCGCCGGCAGCGTGGACCGCGGCGCGGAACGGGGCGACGCCGCCGACCTCCGCGCCGCGCTGCTGGCGGAACTGCACGAGGAGCTAGGCATTGGCGTGGGCGCCGTCGAGGCGATCCGGCCCTTATGCCTCGTGATGCACCCCAGCGGCGTGCTCGACCTCGGATTGCAGGTCACGACGCGGCTGACCGGCGCCGAAATCCTCGCATCGCAGCAGGCGCGCGGCAACCAGGAGTATGCCATGCTGGCTGTCATCCCGCCCGGCGACATTCCGGCCTATGTCGCCGCCCGTCATGGAACGCTGGTGCCGACCGCGCACGAACTGTTGCGGCGCATCCAGTAGCCGTCCGCAACCTGCCCGCCTCGGCTGCGTCAGGACGGAGCGTCTGCGACCAGTGGGGACCACCATGCAAACTTCCGTCATGCACTTCATTGGCCATGCCCTGCGCGGGGTGCGGCCCGGGCCGATGCTGCTGACCAGCAGCCGCTACTCCGGCTGGCTCGGCTTCGCGTTGCGCGTCAGCAGCCCGGCCTTCGGCGACGGCAAGCCCATGCCGGCGCGCTTTACCCAGGACGGCGCGAGCCTGTTCCCGCCCCTGGCGTGGGAGGGCCTGCCGCCGCAGACGCAATCAGCGGTCCTACTGGTGGAGGATGCGGACATTCCGTCATTCCGGCCGTTGACGCACTTGATCGTCCACTCGATCCCACCGGATGTGACGGAGTTGGCAGAGGGTGAAATCCCGCTACGCCTGCGCGGCACGTCGCCTCGGGGCTATGCGTGCGGGCTCAATGCGTTGGGCCGGACGGGGTGGACGGCGCCGACGCCGCCGCCGGGGCATGGGCCGCACCGTTACGCCTTCCAGGTCTTTGCCTTGAATGCCCGGCCAGAGTTCGGTCCTCCGCCGGGCCGTAGCCGGCTGCTCCGCATGATCCGCCCACATATCATTGCCCAGGGACGGGTGATCGGAACCTATGAACGGCCCTGACTTGCAGGTCACCAGCATCAACCTGTGCCGGACGCGGGCCGCTTTGAGTGGCATGCCCAAGGCCATCATCGCAAAAAGTGCTTGCAACGAGGCAATCCAGAAGCAGTCAAGGCGATATCGTCTGTTCTGGATCGCCAATTTGCACGCGCGACTCGCAATGGCAGTGCCGCCACATCTGGCCAAAGTGTCCCGTTTCAGCCCAAATCATCGCCTATAGTCCGGTCCCTCCTCCGGAGGAACAGAGGCTTCCGGATCAGGTGCACCTGCCTCCGCCCAGCGCCGTTACGGCTGGGTTGAGCGGAAGCTTTCCCGGCCGG
>CAXTFY010000198.1:0-9682 GCA_964243265.1 uncultured Acetobacteraceae bacterium
CCCCCGACATCGCAGCCGAGATCGCCATGTGAGCCTGTCGCGGGAAGGAGCATTTAGAACTGCTGGGCGTGCTCCAATGTCTTTGACAGGACCGTACAGGTCCTGTATACCCTAGCGATTGGCGTAGCGGGCGTGCTGCGTCAGGACCAGTCCAGAGCCTGCCGCTCCGGGGCAATCTCTGGGACGTGATGGTATCTGTCGCGCCTGATTGCACTTCCGTCGCAACCGACCGTTCTGTTCCGCCGTAGAGGGGTACAGAGTGTGGTCCACCCAGACGAATGAGGCCGAACAATGGCTGCTGCCATCATCAATGTTGCCCCAGAGGGCAATCTATCGCGGTATCTGCAAGAGATTCGTAAGTTTCCGATGCTCGCTCCTGAGGAGGAGTTAGCCCTGTCTCGGCAGTGGCGTGACAACGAGGACATGGATGCCGCTCACAAGCTTGTCACCTCCCATCTGCGTCTGGTGGCAAAGATCGCCATGGGCTACCGCGGCTATGGCCTGCCGGTCGGCGAGCTGATCAGCGAGGGCAATGTCGGCATGATGCAGGCCGTCAAGCGGTTCGACCCGGATCGCGGGTTCCGCCTTGCTACCTATGCCATGTGGTGGATCAGGGCCGCGATACAGGAATATATTCTGCATAGTTGGTCTCTGGTAAAGATGGGCACCACGGCTGCGCAGAAGAAGCTGTTCTTCAATCTGCGGCGGCTCAAGGGCCAGATGCAGGCCATCGAGGACGGCGACCTGAAGCCCGAGCAGGTAGCGAAGATCGCCCGCATGCTGGCGGTGCCTGAGCAGGACGTGGTCAGCATGAACCGCCGCCTTGCCGCACCCGACAACAGCCTGAATGCCCCCGTCCGCGCCGACAGCGAGGGGGAGTGGCAGGATTGGCTCGTGGACGAGAGTGCCAGCCAGGAAAGTGAGTTGGCTGACCGCGAGGAGCTGACCGGGCGCAAGGCCCTGCTGAGCAGCGCGCTCAAGACGCTCAACGAGCGGGAACGTCATATCCTGATCGAGCGCCGGCTGAAGGACAACCCGACGACGTTGGAGGACTTGTCCCAGCAGTACAACATCAGCCGCGAGCGAGTGCGGCAGATCGAGGTTCGTGCCTTCGAAAAGCTGCAGAAGGCAATGAAGACTCAGGTAGCCGAGCGCCGGATGGCCCAAGCCGCCTAAGAAAGACTATCCGGTTGGCGTGTGGTCCCGCCACACCCAACCAGTTTGCCCCGGAGTGCTGACAGGCCGTGTCAGCCCTCAAAGGGATCGCGCATCAAGATAGTGTCATCACGTTCGGGGCTGGTCGATAGCAACGTCACCGGCACCTCCACCAACTCTTCGATCCGGCGGACATACTTGATGGCCTGGGCTGGCAGGTCAGCCCAGCGGCGGGCACCAAAGATGGAACCGGACCAACCTTCCACCGTCTCATAGATCGGCGTTGCCGCTGCCTGAGCGGCCTGTCCCGCTGGGAGATGCTGAAACCGTTCGCCGTTGATCTCGTATCCAATGCCGATCTTCAGCTCCGGCAGGCCGTCGAGCACATCAAGCTTAGTCATTGCCAAGCCCTGTATGCCGCCGACCTTGGCAGCTTGGCGCACCAGGGCCGCATCAAACCAGCCGCACCGCCGCTTGCGACCCGTGACGGTGCCGAACTCATGCCCGCGCGTGCCCAGCAGGTTGCCGGTCTCATCGTGCAGTTCCGTGGGAAATGGCCCGGCGCCGACGCGGGTGCTGTAGGCTTTAGCGATCCCAAGCACGAAACCCACGGCAGCCGGGCCAACACCGGTCCCGGAGGCGGCGGTTGCGGCGATGGTGTTGCTGCTGGTCACAAACGGATAGGTCCCGTGATCCACGTCCAGCATGACCGCCTGCGCCCCCTCGAACAGGATGCGGCGGCCAGCCTTGCGTGCGGCGTGCAGGCGTTCCCATACCGGTTCGACATGCGGCAGGATGCGAGGCGCCAGGCCCAGCAGCAAGTCGAGCAGCTTCGCCTTGTCGAACGGCTCGGCCCCGAGGCCGATCAGCAGGGTGTTGTGATGCAGCAGCACTTCATCCAGCTTCGCCGACAGCACCTCCGGCTCAGCCAGATCACAGACGCGCACGGCGCGGCGGGCGGCCTTGTCCTCGTAGGCCGGGCCGATGCCACGCCCCGTGGTGCCGATCTTCTTGTCGCCACGGGCCGCCTCGCGGGCGCGGTCCAGGGCGCCGTGTACCGGCAGGATCAGCACCGCGTTCTCGGCGATGCGGAGGTTGTCCGGGCTGACATCCAGGCCCTGCGCGCGCACCCGGTCGATCTCGGCCAACAAGGCCTCGGGGTCGATGACGACGCCGTTGCCGATCACCCCCAGCTTGCCGCGTACGAGGCCGCTCGGCAGCAGCGACAGCTTGTAAGTCTGGTTGCCCACCACCAGTGTGTGCCCGGCGTTGTGCCCACCCTGGAACCGCACCACGATATCGGCGCGGCTGGCCAGCCAATCGACGACCTTGCCCTTTCCCTCGTCGCCCCATTGGGCGCCGATCACGGCGACGTTGGGCATCTAGGTCTCCATGGTGGATAGGGGCATGGCGGCGCCATCCCGCAGCAGGTGGGTGCAGCGCAGCCGCCGGGCCTCAAGGAGGGCGTCCGGCGCGTCGGTCAGCGCGGGTACGGTGGCGAAACCCTGGGCGCGCAGGGTCTCGGCATCGGCAGGGTTGGCGCCGCAGGGCAGGAACACGCGTGGCCGGGCTGGCGCAGGCGGCAGCGCCCGCAACAATGCATCGGGGAACAGCGTCAGGCCCGTCGCAGGCTCGGCATCGCCGGACAGGTAGCGTCCGCCGCGGCCCAACTCCTCGTGCCGCCCCGGCGCGAACACGGTGATGCAGACGCCGGTGTGATACCGGAACCCGCGGAACTCAATGGGATCGAGCGTCAGCCGCACATCCGGCGCGCGGGCCTGGATGGCTGTCACAGTTTGCCGCAGCCGTTCGCATAGCGCCGCCGCAGCGGGCGGCAGGTGGGTCGCGGCAAGCATCTCAAGCGCCGGCCCTGCCGGTCCTGCAACCAGCAGCAGGTCGGTCAGCAAGCGCGCCATCGCACCGCCATGCTGCGCGACGACGGCCGCATCCTTGCGGTCCAGCGCCCGGGTCAATATCTGGCGGGCAGGTCCATGGATGCCGGCCGCATCCAGCAGCGCCGGCGCCAGCGGCGGCAACGTCAAGTCAAAGCTCACGCGGGACAGCCCGGCCGCAGACAGCGCCGCCGCGCCCAGCAGCACCATCTCGGCGTCGGCCGCCGCGGCATCGACGCCGATCAGCTCGATCCCAGCCTGCGCCACCTGCCGGTCCGCGATCAGCCCCAGCCCGCGCACCAGCAGGCACTGCCCGGCATAGGACAACCGCAACGGTCGTGGATGCCCGGCCATGCGGGTTGAGGCGATCCGCGCCACCTGCGGCGTCATGTCCGCCCGGACGCCCATCATGCGGTGCGTGGCCGGGTCCATGACACGGAACGTCTGGTCCAGCATGGCGCTGCCGGCGCCGGACAGCAGGCCGTCCTCGAACTCCACCAGCGGCGGTTTTACCCGCTGGTAGCCGTGGGCGGCGAAGGTCTGCATGAGAGTGTGCACCGTCGCCGCCTCGGCCTCGGCCTCGGGCGGCAGCAGGTCGTGCAGGCCCGTGGGCAGCAACGCCGGGTTGGGTGGGACATCTTGGGTCATGCGTCGGCGCTTCTAGCCCGGATTGGCGGCGGCGTCGCCTGCGTTAGGCTGCTGCCGGGGCGGCGTCGGTGGCGGTCCAGGCATAGGCCCAGTCGAGCCATGGCAGCAGGGCCTCGATGTCGGAGGTCTCCACCGTGGCCCCACCCCAGATGCGCAAGCCGGCCGGGGCGTCGCGGTGCGAGGCGATGTCGAACGCCACGCCCTCCGAGTCCAGCAGGCCCGCCAAGTGCCTGGCCGCCTTGAATTGCCGGTCTGGGTCGAGCCGGGTGAACCACGGCGCCGTGATCCGCAGGCAGATGCTGGTGCAGGAGCGCGTGGCCGGGTCCGCCGCCAGGAAATCCACCCAGGGCGTCACCGCGACCCACCGCGCGACGACAGACAGGTTGGCCTCGCTGCGGGCGATCAGCGCCGGCAGGCCGCCGATGCGCTCCGCCCAGCGCAGCCCGTCCAGCGCGTCCTCGGCGCATAGCATGCTCGGCGTGTTGATGGTCTCGCCGCGGAAGATGCCCTCGTTCAGCCTGCCGCCACTGGTCAGGCGGAACACCTTCGGCAATGGCCAGGACGGCTTGTAGGACTCCAGCCGGGCGACGGCGCGCGGCGACAGCGCGATCATGCCGTGCGCGGCCTCCCCGCCCAGCGCCTTCTGCCAAGACCAGGTGACGACATCGAGCTTGTCATACGGCAACGCCATGGCGAACGCGGCGGAGGTGGCGTCGCAGATCACCAGGCCCTCGCGGTCACGGTTGATCCAATCGGCGTCGGGCAGGCGCACGCCGGCGGTGGTGCCGTTCCAGGCCAGCACCAGATCACGCGCCGGGTCGATGCCGGTGAGGTCGGGCAGGTGGCCGTACGCGGCGGACCGCACCCGAGAGTCCGGCAGCTTGAGGTGCTTGACGGCGTCGGTGGCCCAGGTCTCGGTGAAGCTCTCGAACGCCAGCAGATCGACGCCGCGGGCGCCGAGCATCGACCACATTGCCAGTTCCACCGCGCCGGTGTCCGACCCGGGCACGATGCCCACGCGCCAGTCGGGCGGCAGGCCCAGGACGGTGTGGGACCGGTCGATCACCTCCATCAGCCGCGCCTTCGGTGCAGCCGCACGGTGGCTGCGGCCGAGCAGCGCGCCGGACAGCGCCTGCAGGGACCAACCCGGCCGCTTGGCGCAGGGGCCGGAGGAGAAATCGGGGCAAGCCGGGCGCAGATGCGGCCGGGCCGGGGCCGAGGCGTCGAGTGCAAGCGACACGGTCGCTCCTTCATGCAGTTAACAGCGCGCAAGTGGTGCGCCACCATGTAGCGCTCGCACGGTCTAGTCCCGCAGGCACCGGGACACAATCAAGTGCCTGCGCAACAAGCACCACACTGACTCCCTCTCCCTCCTTCGGGAGAGGGCTGGGGTGAGGGAGTCTTGCAGCGCCGTCCACCCCGGCCTGGATAGGCCGATCCCATCAAAATAGGCGGCCCCTTGGTGACGCACGCAAGCAAGACCCCCTCACCCCAGCCCTCTCCCGGAGGGAGAGGGAGCAGACAGCGGTTTATCTTGTGATGCCATGTCCCAAAGGTCCGTGCCCGCCGCCTAGCCCCGGTGCGGCCAAGATTGCGGCATGGACGTAGGCCCCGGCCCGGCGAACGGCCTCCCGCAGCGGCAAGCCGTCTGCCAACCCGACCGAGATGGCACTGGCCAGGGTGCAGCCGGTGCCATGGGTATGCCGGGTGCCGATGCGGGGGCTTTCGATCACCTCAACGCCGTCCCGCGTGGCGAGGATGTCCAACACCGCCGCGCCCTGCAGGTGGCCCCCCTTCAGCAGCACCGCCGGGAGGCCCAGCGCAAGCAGGTCCTGCGCCGCCGCCAGCGCAGCGGCATGGTCAGGGATCGCCTGCCCCAGCAGCGCCTCGGCTTCGGGCACATTGGGCGTCAGCACCGCCGCGAGGGGCAGCAGGTTGCCCACCAGTGCGGCAACGGCATCATCGTCCAGCAGGCGCGCGCCGCCCTTGGCGACCATGACGGGATCCAGCACCAGTGGCAGGCCCCGGCCCCGCAGCACCGCCGCAACCGCATTCACGACGGCCGCCGTGCCCAGCATCCCCGTCTTGACCGCATCCGCGCCGATGTCATCCAGCACCGAGCGCATCTGCTGCTGCACGAAGTCCGCCGGCACCGGCATCACGCCCTGCACGCCCAAGGTGTTCTGCGCCGTCAACGCCGTCAGCGCCGTCGCCGCGTAGCCGCCCAGCGCCATAATGGTCTTGATGTCGGCCTGCACGCCCGCGCCGCCGCCGGAGTCCGACCCGGCGACGACCAGGACGCGTGGGATCACGCCGCCTGTTCCGCCGCCGGGTCCGCCGCCTGCTGGATGGTGTCGCACAACTGCAGGACAATGCGGTCCACCATGGCCTTGTCCTCGCCCTCCGCCATGACGCGGATTACCGGCTCCGTCCCGCTTGGGCGCAGCAGCAGCCGGCCGGTGGTTCCCAGCTCCGCCTCCGCGGCGGCGACGGCCTTCAACACGCGGGGATGGCCCAGCGGCGCCCGGCCGGCGAAGCGCACGTTCCGCAGCACCTGCGGCAAGGGGTCGAATAGCCGGCAGACCTCGCTGGCCGGACGGCCACGCTCCACGAGGACGGCCAGCACTTGCAGGGCCGCCACCAGGCCGTCCCCGGTCGTGGCGAAGTCGGACAGGATCATGTGGCCCGACTGCTCGCCGCCGACGTTGAGGTGACCCGCCCGCATCCGCTCCACCACGTAGCGGTCGCCGACCTGGGTGCGATGCAGGTGCAGCCCCTCCCCCAACAGGAAGCGCTCGAGCCCCAGGTTGGACATCACCGTCGCCACCACGCCACCCCCGGTCAGCCGTCCCGCGCGGCCCCAGGACTGCGCGATCAGGCCGAGGATCTGGTCGCCGTCCACCAGCTCGCCCCGCTCGTTGGCCACCAGCAGGCGGTCTGCGTCGCCGTCCAGCGCGATGCCGAGGTCGGCGCCATGCTCCAGCACCTTGGCGCACAGGTGGGACGGGACGGTGGAGCCGCAGCCGCGGTTGATGTTGACGCCATCGGGATCGACGCCAATCGGGATGATGTGCGCGCCCAGCTCCCACAGTACGGTCGGCGCGACCTTGTAGCCGGCGCCGTTGGCGCAATCGACCACGATCCGCATCCCGTCCAGCGTCACCCCGCGCGGGAACGTCGCCTTCGCCGCCTCGATATACCGGCCTCCCGCGTCGTTCAGCCGGGCGGCGCGGCCGAGCTTGGCCGGGCTGGCCAGGCGGGCGCTGCGGTCGGTGGCCATCAGCGCCTCGATCGCCATCTCCGTCGCGTCGGACAGCTTGTAGCCGTCGGGGCCGAACAGCTTGATGCCGTTGTCCTCGAACTGGTTGTGCGACGCCGAGATCATCACGCCCAGGTCGGCGCGCAGGCTGCGGGTCAGCATGGCGATGGCCGGCGTCGGCAGCGGTCCCACCAGGATCACGTCCATGCCGGCGCCGATGAAGCCCGCGACCAGCGCCGGCTCGATCATGTAGCCGGACAGGCGGGTGTCCTTGCCGATCACTACTTGGTGCCGGTGGTCGCCGCGCACGAACATCAAGCCAGCAGCCTGGCCAAGCTGCATCGCGGTCTCGGCCGTCATCGGGTCCACGTTCGCGGTGCCGCGGATACCGTCCGTGCCGAACAACCGTCGTGTGCTCATGCGCCGTTCCTTACCGTGTTGCCGCCAGCCATAGCCTAGCCTTGCAGGGCCTGCCAGACGCGCACCGCCTGCACGGTGGCGGCCACGTCGTGCACCCGTAGGATGCGGGCGCCGCGCGACAGGGCAAACAGCCCGGCCGCGACCGATCCGGCCACCCGCGCCGCCGGGTCGGCCACGCCGGACAGCGCGCCGATGAAGCCCTTACGCGACACCCCGGCCAGGATCGGGCAGTCCAACGTCAGCAGGCGATGCAATCCCTGTAGCAGCTCGACGTTCTGCGCTCCGATTTTGGCGAAGCCAATGCCGGGGTCGATGGCGATATTGCCATGCCGCACCCCCGCCGCCCTCGCCGCCGCAATACGGGCCGCCAGTTCCGCCATAACATCGGCCGCCACGTCGGAATAATGGGTTAAGCCGTTCATCGTTGCCGGTGTGCCGCGCATGTGCATGAGCACGACCGGACAGCCACGGGCCGCGACCAGGCCAAGCGCCGCCGGGTCATGCTGCAAGGCGGACACATCGTTGATGATCGTGGCGCCGGCGTCCAGGGCAGCCGCCATAGTGGCGGCGTTCCGCGTATCGGCCGATAGCCGCACGCCCGATCCCGCGAGTGCCGCAATCACTGGCAGGATGCGCCGCTGCTCCTCATCGGCCGGCGTGGCCGCCGCACCGGGCCGGGTACTGTCGCCGCCAATGTCGAGGATGTCAGCCCCGTCCTCGACCATCCGTTGGCCGGCTGCAATGGCCTGGGCGGCCTTCAGGTGACGCCCACCGTCGCTGAAGCTGTCCGGCGTCACGTTCAGGATGCCCATGACTGCTGGCCCCGGCAGCAATCCTGCCCACGCGCCGGACAAAGAAAAGGCCGGTCCTGCTTGCGCAGAACCGGCCTGTTCAACACCCAATGCGGGTTAACCCGGCTGCGGCTGCGGACCCAGCCCACCCGTCGGCGGCGGCGCCAGCGGACGGCCCGAAGTGGGCACCGAAGCCCGCCGACCCTCCGATGCCGGCTCGTCCACCACCACCTTGATGACGGGATCGCCGCGCAACACTGTCCGGATATCCTCGCCGGATAGCGTCTCATACTCTAGCAAGCCACGCGCCAGGCGGTGCAGGTCGTCCAGCCGCTCCTTCAGCAGCGTCAGGGCACCCTGATAGGCCGTATCGACGAACATCTTGACCTCGGAGTCGATCTCTCGGGCCGTGATCTCAGAGACGTTCTTGTTCTGGGTCACGCTATGGCCGAGGAACACCTCCTGGCTGTTGTCGCCGTAGGCGATGGTGCCGAGCTTGTCGCTCATGCCCAACTCCGTCACCATCACGCGGGCAATGCGGGTGCACTGCTTGATGTCCGACGATGCGCCGCTGGTCACCTGGTCGGCGCCGAAGATGATCTCCTCGGCCGCCCGCCCGCCCATCGCCATCTTCATCTTGGCGATCAGGTGCGCCTTGCTCATCGTCATGCGGTCAGTCTCGGGCAGGCTCAGCACCATACCGGCGGCCTGACCGCGCGGGATGATGGTCGCCTTATGAACCGGGTCGCACTCCGGGTTGGTAATGGCGCACAAGGCATGTCCGGCCTCGTGATAGGCAGTCAGCCGCTTCTCCTTGTCGGTCATCACGGCGGACCGGCGCTCGGCTCCCATCATGACCTTGTCCTTGGCGTTCTCGAACTCCGCCATCGCCACTACCCGCTTGCCGATGCGCGCGGCCAACAGGGCGGCCTCGTTCACTAGGTTGGCGAGGTCGGCGCCGGAGAAGCCAGGGGTGCCGCGGGCAATTACCTTCGGGTCCACGTCGCTGGCCAGCGGCACCTTCCGCATGTGGACACGGAGGATCTTCTCCCGCCCGCCAACGTCCGGGTTGGACACCACCACCTGACGGTCGAACCGGCCGGGACGCAGCAACGCCGGGTCCAGTACGTCCGGACGGTTGGTCGCAGCAATCAGGATAACGCCCTCATTCGCCTCGAAGCCGTCCATCTCGACCAGCATCTGGTTCAGAGTCTGCTCACGCTCGTCGTTGCCGCCGCCCAGGCCGGCGCCACGATGGCGTCCAACGGCGTCAATCTCGTCGATGAAGATGATGCACGGCGCGTTCTTCTTGCCCTGCTCGAACATGTCGCGCACGCGGCTGGCGCCGACGCCCACGAACATCTCCACGAAGTCGGAGCCGCTGATCGTAAAGAACGGCACGTTCGCCTCGCCAGCGATGGCGCGGGCCAGCAGCGTCTTGCCAGTGCCCGGGGGCCCGACGAGCAGCACGCCCTTGGGGATCTTGCCGCCGAGGCGCTGGAACTTCTGCGGGTCCT
>CAXTFY010000199.1:0-9661 GCA_964243265.1 uncultured Acetobacteraceae bacterium
CCCCCGCCGCGATTACCCGATGTCCACACATGCAACAAGGTCGGTAGACGCGGCTTCCCGCTAAGCGCTGGCCCCCAAGGAGATGCCGCTCAACGTGATGACGGCCGCGGTAAGCGGAGCGTTCTTCCTCGTCGTGCTGAGGCAACATTGGAGTGGGTAAGGGGATGACCTGAACCCCCATCCCGAGCTGTGCCGGTCCTTTCTACTGCTGCCCTGTCATCGAAGCTGGCTTGAACAAGCGCCTCTCCCGCGCGGACAGGAGCGCGCCGGTCCGGCCATGAAGGACCAGACAGCGAAGCCAATCTTGCAATTGCGAGTCACTTGCATCTAGACTGCATCGGGCGACCCGGAGAGTGCAGCTGATGACATACATGGCCGATGTAGGCCCCTGGTTGCGCTTCTACTCTGGGCAGCCCAGCCCCGGCGAGTGGCTGACGCTTCGCTTCCTGCGACGGCTGGCCCACATGGGGCGCTTCCCCACCGTCACCGGTGACGCCTCGGAAACCGGCGTAGGGTTGGCGCGAGCGGCAGAGTCTTTCTGCTCCTTTCTTGCTGCTGCCCGGCAGGGTGAAGGCATGCGTGAGCCGCGCCTTGCTCATCCGGGCAGTCCAGTGGTGACCAAGGACGAACGCCGCCTGCTTCGCGCGCTGGCCGCGGCACGGGCCAACGACGAGGTGCTCCTGGACAACTACATCTACAAGTTCGCACTCAGTGCTTTGCCGCGGGTGCAACTCGCGCAGGCGATACGGGCCTTGGCTAGGGCGCTCGCTGCCCAGGAACACTTCCTTGCTCCAAGCGAAGTCCCAGGGTTGATGGCTTCGTTCGCAGCGTTCGAAGCGGATGGCCGGGGAAGCGACGGCAGTCACAGAACAGAAGAGGCCGGGTGATGCTGCGCCGCAACCCGACCTACGAAGAGTGGCCCGAGTTGCCGGAGACGGAAACCGTGCTGCTCTGGGCGATGCGAACCTGGGTGGCCGGGCACCGGTGCGGCAGACCCGTGGAGCGGTACATCAGCCCGGTTTTCGTGGACTTGGGAGCGCCAGGCGCGGCCAGCTACCTTTACGGGTTGATGTGGGCACTCAGCCACGGTGCCAGCCGCAGGATTGCGGTCTACTACCCACTT
This sequence comes from uncultured Acetobacteraceae bacterium, assembly GCA_964243265.1. GTDB lineage: Bacteria > Pseudomonadota > Alphaproteobacteria > Acetobacterales > Acetobacteraceae > DASWOJ01. The sequence goes on from CAXTFY010000199.1 coordinate 1,124, forward strand.
CACCCGCAGATGAGCGAGGACGAGCAAACCCTGCTCGACGTTCTCGCCCTGACGCAGGATGGGCAGACATTCGAAAGACTGCTCCTGCTGCGAACGCTGCTTCGACCACAGGCTGCGACGCCGGCTGGAGCCAGCGCCACGAGACTGGTTCAGGAATGCAACCGTGCGGGGCTGTTCCTCAGCATTGAACACGGTTCCCTCCGCCATCACGCCTTTCCAGCACGGTGACCGTGAAGCTATGCAAGTTGGCCATCTGACGCTGCAGCGCCTCGGAGGGTCCAACCTTGCGGCGTCCGTGCCAGCCTCGACGTCGAAGCTGCTTCCAGGTTGCTGCTGCGCTGAAACCGATGTGAAGGAGAACAGGGTGAGCCGCAGCCTCAAGGTTGCTTGGGGCAGCTTGGCCGTCAGCATCGTCGTCCTCGCCATGAAGGCAGGCGCCTACTGGGTGACCGGGAGCGTCGCCCTCTACTCGGACGCGCTGGAGACGGTGATCAACGTCGTCGCGGCCCTTGGTGCGTTGGTTGCCCTCTGGTTCAGCGAGCAGCCCGCCGACGCAAACCATCCCTATGGCCACAACAAGGCCGAGTACCTCAGCGCCGTGGTCGAGGGCGCGCTGGTGCTGGTGACCGCGCTGGTCATCGGGCGCGAAGCGTGGCTCGGCTGGCAGCACCCGCACGCGCCGGAGACGCCGCTTCTTGGCATTGCGCTGAATGGCGCTGCCGGAGCCATCAACCTGGTTTGGGCGCTGGTGCTGATCCGCAGCGGCCGGGCGTGGAAGTCGCCCGCCCTGGTTGCGGGCGGCAAGCACGTCATGACCGACGTGTGGACCACCGGCGCGGTGCTGGTCGGCTTCGCGCTGGTGCCCTTGACGGGCTGGCTGTGGCTTGACCCCGCGGTTGCTGCGCTGGTCGCGCTCAACATCCTGTGGACGGGTTACGGGATGCTGCGAGAGTCCGTTGGCGGACTTATGGACGAGGTGGCCGACACGGACGCGGTGGCCGAGATGCGGCGCATCATCTCGGCGAACGCGGACGGGGCCATCGAGGCGCACGACGTGCGGACGCGCACCGCGGGCAGCGTGACCTTCGTCGAGTTCCACCTTGTCGTGCCCGGGCGCATGGCGGTCGAGGACGCACACGAAATCTGCGACCGTATCGAGGGGGCATTGCGAAAGGGCCTGGGCAGCGCGGTCATCAGCATCCACGTCGAGCCAGAGCGGAAAGCCAAGCACAGCGGCGTGGTGGTTTTATAACAGATGGCTGTCAGTCAAACGAACCCTGCCAGATGCTGCGCTGGGCGTAGATCTACCATTCTGTCTGTCCGTCGGATACCGTTGGCGAAGTTGGACTTGGCCGTTTGTTCACGGCGTCACTGGCCCCGTGGCCGTCGCCCCATCGGCGTTGAGGATGGGTCTCCTCAGCTTGCCGACGCGCGTTCTGATGGGTCAGGCGAATTCGCCAACGGTATCCCGTCGTTTGACGAAGAGGTACAATCTCAAGCATCCCAAAAAGACGGCAGCAGCCTCCGAGGCTGTTGTGGTCCGGTAGCGAAACTGTTGGGTTCAGCTTGCATAGGTGCCCCGGATCGGCCGGGGTGAAACGGGAATACGGTGACGGCGTCTGCGCCCAATCCGTAGCTGCTCCCGTAACTGTAAGCGGCAAGCGATGGGCGCTCCATCACTGGCCCCTGCGGGGCTAGGAAGGTTGCCTAAAGCAGTGCCCGCGAGCCAGGAGACCGGCCTGCGCAATAACCGAGGCCATCGGCGGGACGGCTGGGGAGGTCGTATGGCTGTGGTCCCTGTAACTAGGCGCTGGCGCGTCGTGCCGTCCTGGATTGGCAAGTCCGAACCTTTGCACAGGCGGGCGGCGATGTAGCCGGCGTGGACGCCATTCCGCCGGCATTGCAGGCGCTACTGGGTCGGCGCTCCGTCAGCTCTAAGCGGCTCACCGGCCCGGGGCCCCCCGCCGGCGCACGTCGCACTTATGGCTGCCACCGTCCTGCGCGCGCCCGACCACGGGCGGCTGCAGCCTTAGCGCATCATCGGGATCAAGGGCGCGACGCGCGACCAACTAGGCGAGGTGCTGGCCTAAGCCTTCGCCGCCCGGCACCCTGGTGCGACCCTGAACCAGCTTGCCCGAGAGCGTGCGAAGCTGTCGCGCGCACCTCTGGTGAGCAACGGCTACTTGCAGTCCACGAGGTCGCTGTCGGACAAGGAAAACGAGTACTTTTACCCTCACTTTGGACATCAATCTTACCGTTCAAGCTGAACCAGCACTGCCGCCACCCTATCTCGAGCAGAAGCGCAAGGTCATGAACTCGCTGGGAGCGCTGCTCCGCAGCTGGCGCGCATATGACGCAAGCTTGCGCCAGCGCGGCAGCCTAACGGTCTGGTTCACCGTCGAAGCCATCGAGGACTGGCGAGCGGAGCCGCGCACTGCTTCAGCACCGGTCAACCGATCCCTGTATCATGCTCAGTCTCTCGCCAGCCTGAATGAGAGTCCCTTCCACTCGCAAGAGGCTCGACGCAGAGTCAGCCACGGCCCGGCTCAATCACACGCGCAGCCGGGGGTCGGTCCACGGTCGCCGCGTATCACGTGATGGTCGATCCACTCCGCGGTCAGCCGCCGGGCCTCCTCGATCGATGCTTCCGGGTGGTGGATGCGATACAGCGTCGCGCAACTGTGGAACGCGCTCAGGTCGGCGACGCCGAGGCCGCGCAGGTCGCGATAAGCGGTCACCACGGCTCGCTCGCAGTTGCGGCCGATCTTGCTCTCGTCAATCCAGCCCATCAGCGTGCCCTCGGGTCTGTGCCGTTTTCCACCCTGCTCAAGGCGGACTGCGCGTCCAGGCGCTTGCCAAACACTTCCAGCCGGAGAGAGACGACGTGAAAGCCGAGTTGCTCCGCGAGTGCTCGAACCAGCCGCTCGTGCTCCGAGTTCTTGAACTCGACCACCTTACCTGTTTCGATGTCGATCAGATGGTGGTGCGGCCCATGCTCAGTCGGCTCGTAGCGCGCCCGGCCATTGCCGAAATCTCGGCGCTGCAGGATGCCTTTCTCCTCGAACAGGCGCACCGCCCGGTACACCGTGGCAATGCAGATGCGCGGGTCCAGCAGCACCGCCCTGCGGTAGAGTTCCTCCACGTCCGGATGGTCACTGGCCTCGGTCAGCACGCGTGCGATCGTGCGCCGCTGCCCAGTCATCTTCAGGCCGCGCTCGATGCACAGCCGCTCGATCCCGCCCCCCGCTGGGATCGTGTTCGCGCCATCTGGCGGCGTTGCCGGCACCAGGCGCGGACTGCGACCACGCGGGCGAGGCGTCCCGCGCGCGCTGTCTGCCTGTCGGGCGACCACCGCCGGTCGTCCGGCGTCATCGTGCTGTCCCAAGGTACGCAACGCAGTCCTCCAAGGTCTTGGCATCAGTGGGCGCCTTCAGAACCCTGCCCCAAGGCATCCCGCCTCTATCACGTCCCCTCTTCTCGCGAAGTGCAAGTCCGTTATTGCGAATGACTCTCATTAGCGTCTAGACAGGTCTCAGAATCACTCTGGAGCCCTTGATGACCGAAATGCGTGGACCCCGGCTTCGCAGCCCGCGTGACGAGTTCCTGGACCTGCCCATCGAGCACGGCGTCCTGCTGTGGTGCCTGCGCATGCGGGTGATCGGACTGAAGCGTGGGCTTGATGTGGATGCCCGGGTCGATGGCGTGCTCGACACGCTCGGCATCGCGGCCGCGTCGCCCCCCGTTCGGGACTTCGTCGGCGCGCTGAGCGAGGGCTGCACGCGGTACATCGACGTGCAGTGCGTCTGCAAGACGAGCATTGGACCGGACGAGGGTGCGCTGCTCAATGTGCTGTCGCTCGCGCAGGCGATGCGCCCGTTCGAGGCGATGTTGGTGCTGCGGGGGTTCGTGACGCAAGCGGGCGCTGAGGCGGCGCTGCATAGCGCGGAGGGGATTGGGACCGTCCTGGCCGAGGCCGGCCGCTTCCTGCCCGAGCCCGAGGAGGCGGTGCGGCATTTCGCGCTGACGCCCGCCGCGGCGCCCGCACGGTCCCACTGCCAAACGCTGCACTGATGGCCACCCCGGTGGGGCAAGAAGCGGCAGGTGCAGCGACTGGATGGCCCGGGTGTCTGTTCCTGGGGGACGCTGGCCACCTGAAAGCGATTGCGAGTTACTTGCAACTGCGCTGGTGCGTCAAAGTCGCTAGGGGATGTCTTCTCTGTGGCCTTCCGTGCCCACTCGCTACTTAGCCCGGGGCTCCGATGCTGATTTCATTCCTAATCATGCTGCGCGAGGGGGTCGAGGCTGCCCTGATCGTAGGTATCGTCGCCTCCTACCTCGCGCAGACCGGGCGTGCCCGCATGCTGCCGCTTGTATGGGCTGGGGTCGGCCTGGCCAGCGTCTTGTGCCTGGCGCTGGGGATCGGGCTGGACCTAGCCAGTGCCGAGTTCCCGCAGGCCCAGCAGGAGTTCTTCGAGGGCACCGTCGCGGTCATTGCCGCCGTTGTGCTGACATCAATGGTGTTCTGGATGCACAAGGCCGCCCGTTCCATCAAGGGACAGCTTCACGAGTCCGTGGATGCCGCGTTGCGGCCCGGCGGTTCCGGCTGGGCGCTGGTGGTCATGGTGTTCCTGGCTGTGGGCCGGGAAGGGCTGGAAGCCGTGTTCTTCCTGCTTGCCACCTTTCAGCAGGGAGAGGGCTGGGCGTTGCCCGTCGGCGCGCTGCTCGGCCTGCTCTGCGCCGCGGGCGTGGGGTACGTGATCTATCGCGGCGGCGTGCGGTTGAACCTGCGGCTGTTCTTCCGTTGGACGGGCATGTTCATCATTTTCGTGGCTGCCGGGCTGCTGGCCTCGGGCCTGCGCGCGTTCCATGAGGCCGGGGTTTGGGACAGCCTGCAGGCCACTGCCTTCGACCTGAGCGGCTCCCTGCCGGACGACGGCGTGGCTGGCACCCTGCTGGCCGGCCTGTTCGGCTACAGCGACACGCCCACGGTCGGCGAGGTGTTGATCTACGCCGCCTACCTCGTCCCCGCGCTGCTGCTGTTCGGCGGCGGAATGCGCCGGCCGGCTGCGGTTCGCCGCGCCTGAGTCTTTGAAAGTCCCAACAATGCCCAAACTGCACCACCTCCCAGTCTGGCTCGCGGCGGCGTTGCCGCTGGCTGCACATGCCGCGGACAAGCCTGCCGGGCCGGTGGCCATCGCCGTCACCGATGCTGGCTGTGTCCCAGCCACGCTGGCCGTACCCGCGGGCAGGATCACCTTCCGCATCAAGAACGAGAGCCACCGTGCGCTGGAGTGGGAGATCCTGAACGGCGTGAGCGTTGTGGCGGAGCGGGAGAACATCCTGCCCGGCTTCACCCAGCCGCTGACTGCGACGCTGGCGCCGGGCGATTACAGGATGACGTGCGGGCTGCTGAGCAACCCCAAGGGCGTTTTGCAGGTTTCCGGCGCCACCCAGGCGGCGATCGCCACGCCCGCAGAGCTGGTCGAGCCGATCGCGCAGTACAAGGCCTACGTCATCGCCGAGACGGACGCCCTGGTCGCCACGACCGCTGCCTTCACTGCGGCCGTCAAGGCGGGTTGGCTGGACGAGGCGCAGCGTCTGTATGCCCCCGCCCGGGTCCACTACGAGCGGATCGAGCCGATCGCCGAGCTGTTCGACGACCTGGACAAGGCGATGGACTCCCGGGTGGACGATTTCGAAAAGAAAGAAGCCGACCCGACCTGGATCGGCTTTCATCGCCTGGAAAAGGCGCTGTGGGTGGACAAGACCACGGCGGGGATGGCTAACACGGCCGACAAGCTGGCCGGCGACACGGCCGACTTGCGCCAGCGGCTGGACGCGCTGGAGCTACCGCCCAAGGCCGTGGTGGGCGGGGCTGCGGAGCTGATCGAGGAGGTTGCCTCCAAGAAGATCAGCGGTGAGGAGGACCGCTACAGCCACACCGATCTGTGGGACTTCCAGGCCAACACCGACGGCGCGCAGAAAGTCTATGGCGTGCTGAAGCCGCTGGTGTCAGCCAAGGACCCGGCGCTGGTGGCCCGGGTGGACGCCAACTTCGCCCGGGTGGACGCGACGCTGGCGAAGTACAAGCAGGGCGACGGGTTCCAGAGCTATGACAAGCTGTCCGCCGCGGACAAGAACGCGCTGAAGCGGTCGGTCACTGCGCTGGCGGAGGACCTGTCCACCCTGCGCGGCAAGCTGGGCGTCGAATGAGCCCGGGCCGCCGCGGCCTGCTGCTGGGGCTGGGCGCTGCAAGCAGCGCCGCCGCAGTGCGGGCGGCCACGCTGCCGGACAACCGGCCCTCGCAGCCCGAGGAGGCGGACGGCACGCAGGACCAGGTGCCGTTCTACGGCCCCCACCAGGCGGGGATCGCCACCCCGCAACCGGCTGCGGCCCTGCTGGCAGCATTCGACGTGTTGGCCGATGACCGTGCGGAGCTTGCTGAGCTGTTCCGCCGGTTGACCGAGCGTTGCGCCTTTCTGACCAGCGGCGGCGCCGTCCCTGGGCTGGACCCGAAGCTGCCGCCCGTGGACTCCGGCGTGCTTGGCCCGCGGGTGTTCCCGGACGCACTGAGCGTGACGGTGGCGGTGGGAGCGTCGCTGTTCGACAACCGCTTCGGCCTTGGAGCAGTGCGCCCGCGCGGGCTGGTCACGATGGAGGGCTTTCCGAACGACGCGCTGGATGCCGACCACTGCCACGGCGACCTGTTGCTGCAGTTCAACGCCAACACCGCCGAGACCAACATCCACGCGCTGCGCGACATCCTGAAGTCGCTGCCCGAGCAAGTGGCGCTGCGCTGGAAGGTGGAGGGCTTCCTGACGCCGCACACCATCAAGAAGCAGGGGCGCAACACCGTCCGCAACCTGATGGGCTTCAAGGACGGCACCGCCAACCTGGACCCGCGTGACACCGCGGTGATGGACAACCTGGTCTGGACCCGCGTAGGAGGTGGCGAGCCGGGCTGGACCAGCGGCGGCAGCTACCAGGTGGTGCGGCTAATCCGCATGCTGGTGGAGCGCTGGGACCGCACCCCGCTGGGCGAGCAGCAGACCATCTTCGGCCGCAGCAAGGCAGAAGGCGCGCCGCTCGGCATGGCCAGGGAGCACGACCTGCCCGAGTACGCCACCGACCCGGCCGGCGAGGGCGTGCCGCTGGACGCCCACATCCGCCTGGCCAATCCGCGCACGGCCGACACGCAGTCCAGCCTGATCCTGCGCCGCGCCTACAATTACTCGCGCGGGCTGACCAAGGCCGGACAGTTGGACATGGGCTTGGTCTTTGGCTGCTTCCAGGCCGACCTAGGCACCGGGTTCTTGGCGGTGCAGGAGCGGCTGAACGGCGAGCCGTTGGAGGAGTACATCAAGCCTTTCGGCGGTGGCTACTTCTTCGCTCTGCCCGGGGTCGCAGGCCAGGGCGACTATTTTGGAAGCGGGATGGTTTCGCAGAGCTAGGAGGGTGCGGGCATGACGGCCGTCGGGAGCGCCCTAATGCCAATGCTGTTCACTTTGCAAGCCGAATGGCAGCATTGAAGTCGATGCGCGTGGTCGGTAGGGGGGTGCGCGGGCGCAGCGGATAGCCGCTCATCTTACGCTTGACCCCGCGCGGCACCTGCCTGCCTCGGGAACTCGCCACGCGCTCCTCCAGGATCTCGTTCAGCACCTCCTCATGCAGGGTGAGCCTGTGCTGAGGGGGGAAAAGCCGCAAACAGCGGCAGTTTGCGGCGCACCACGCGCACGGCATGCAGGAATGACAGCCGATCCGGGTCCTTGTCGGCCCGCAGCGCGGCTTCGTGCATGAGCCCGCGCACGGCGAGATGCGCCAGCAGCAGGCCCCAGAACTCTTGGCGCACCAAGTCCGGGGTCTTGCTGCGCAGCACGACTTGCGCGCCCCGCAGCTGCGTCTTCAGCTCGGCCAATGCACCCTCGATCTCCCAGCGTTCGTGATACAGGGCGGCCAAGTCCGCAGCTGGCGCCTACGCCAGGTCCAGGATCGTGGTCACCAGCCGATACAGCGGCTCGGCATCCGCCACGCCCTGCAGCCGATATTCGACACGCGCACGAGAGTGTCAAAAGCCTGGGGCAACCTACTTGCCTCTCCTGGACTGACCAGCCTGGCTGATGCCAGACGACGAGGGCGGCAGGCGCGATGCAATGGACGGTGCGGTTAGAGACAACGACGAGCGCGGGCGAGGTGAAGACGACGGAGCTGGTGACGATCAGCCGGCCGGGGGTGGTCAGCACGCTGGCGGAGGTCGGCCTTGTGTTCGCCGAGACCAAGGCGCTCTTGGCTAAGCTGCAGGCGAGCATTCTGTGCGGCCAGGTGGCGGAACATGCGGCCCACCACCGGGCTTGTGCGGCGTGCGGGGTGATGCAGCCGCTCAAGGACCGGCGCACGCGCCGGCTGCAGACGCTGTTCGGCACCGTCGAGGTGGAGGCGCCGCGGTTCAAGCTGTGCCGCTGCTGCCCGTCTGCGCCTATGATGGAGGCGAGGACGGTGTCGCCGGTCTGCGCGCTGTTGACGGCGTGCTGCACGCCGGAG
>CAXTFY010000200.1:0-9632 GCA_964243265.1 uncultured Acetobacteraceae bacterium
CGCCGGCTGCTGCGCAACCTGCTGGAGAACGCCGCCCGGCATGGACGTCCGCCCATCCATGTCGCAGTGTCGCGGCAAGGAATGGAGGCGGTCATCATCGTGTCTGATCAGGGCGAAGGGATTGCGCCGGAGGAGCGCGAGCGGGTGTTTAAGCCGTTCCACCGGCCCGCAGGGCGCGGCGAGGGCGGCGGCGGCTGGGGACTGGGCCTGGCCCTCGTGCGGCAGATCACGCAGCACCACGGCGGGCAGGTCACATGCGAGACAGACGGGACAGGCAGCCGCTTCGTCGTCCGCCTCCCGGCGGTAAGCATGGCCGCGGCGGCATGACCGTCCGCCGCGCAGCGTTCGCCGTGCTACTGGCCTTGTCGGGCTGCAACGGCATCGACTTCGGCGACAGGCCGGGCCCGGACGTGCGCAAGCAGACAGGGCCGCTTATAGTCCCGCCGCCGCCGGCTCAGGACAGGGTAGCACCGTAGGTTGCCGAAAGAATGGCCTACGGGGTATGCCGAAGCCCGTTACGGGCGCTCAACCAGGCCCAGATCGCTTCTGCCCGCCCATCGGCGGGAAGTGGTGCCCAGGGGCGGAGTCGAACCACCGACACTGCGATTTTCAGTCGCATGCTCTACCAGCTGAGCTACCTGGGCCCCGTTGGGAGCCGTGACCTACCGCAGCCCGCAGCCGGGATCAAGCCCGCAATCGGACCGCCACGACACCCGCGCCCTCCACCGGGTCAGGCGCGCACAAGCCCCTGCGCGAGCAGGCCCTCGGCGGTTGCAACAATCGTCTCCTCGTTGGGACGCGGGGTCCAGCCGAGTTCGCGGCGCGCCTTGTCGGCGGAGACCGGCCGCAGCTTGCCCAGCTCGAACAGCCGGTCGCGCACCACCGGGTCGAACAGCGCCGACAGGCGGACCACCCAGTTGGGCAGCCGCCGCTTGGGGATGCGCTTGGCGATGGCCGGGAGGCGGGCGCGCAGCACGTCGGCGATGTCCGCCATCCAGAAGAACGGTCCCGCGCCGATATAGCGCTGGCCCTTGGCCTCCGGCGCGAGCATGGCGCGCACGTGCAGGTCGGCGATGTCGCGCGCATCCACCAGCGGCCAGCCAAACCGCGGCAGGCCCGGCAGCGAGCCGTCCATCAGCTTCTTCACAATGTCGATCGAGGCCGAGACGTCGTGCCCGAGCACCGGCCCGAGCACCGCGCCGGGGCAGATGGTGACCAGCTCGAGCGCCCCGCCCTCGCGCCCCATCCAGTCCCAGGCCGCGCGCTCGGCAATCGTCTTAGACCGCTCATAGGCGGAGGTGTCGGCCCGGTTGGCCGCGTCCGACCAGTCGCTCTCGGTGAAGGCGGCCGTGCGCCCGCCCCTGCCGTAGGCGACGGCGGCGGTCGAGGCGGTCATCACCACGCGCCGCACGCCCTCGTCGCGCGCCGCCGCGAGCACACGCAGCGCCCCGTCGCGGGCCGGCCGGATCAGCGCGCCATCGTCCTTGGGCTTGCTCGATGGCAGCGGCGAGGCAACATGGAGAACGTAGTCGCAGCCGCGGGCCGCCTCACGCCAGCCAGCGTTGGCGTTGAGGTCGGCGGCGACAACGGCCAAGCGGTCGCCGGCATCGGCCAGCTTGGCGACGGCGTCCCGCACCTCGGCCTCACGCGCCAGGCTCCGCACCGTCGTCCGCACGCGCCAGCCGTCGGCAAGGAGCCGGGCGATGCAGAAGCCGGCGATGTAACCCGAGCCGCCGGTCACCAGTACAAGCCCACGATCAGCCATGGCCTTCTCCTTGCCAGCGGCTTAGCGTAGTCATATTGGACGACAGATGTCTAGCTTGTCTAAGGACGTGACCGACCGCGTGCTGCATGCGGCGCAGGTGCTGTTCGCGCGCTACGGTTTTCAGCGTACGAGCATGGCCGACGTTGCGGCCGAGGCGAAGGTCGCACGCGCGACGCTGTATCTGCGGTTCCGAGACAAGCGCGCGCTATTCGAGGGCCTGGCGGAATCGCTGGTCGATCAGGCGCTGCTCGCCGCCGAGGCCGCGTGGTCGGAGGGCACCGGGCTTTCCGCCAACCTGGAGCGCACGATCCTCGCCAAGGATTTGCCGCTGTGGCGGCTGCTGCACGCGCCGCATGGCTCCGAGCTGCTGGCGCTGAACGCCGACCTGACGCGGCGGCATGTCGAGCGGCTCGACCACGGCTTTGCCGCGCTTCTCTCACGCCGGGTTGGCGAGCAGGCTGGGCTGGACCTGAGCGCCTTTGGCGGTAGTCTGGGCTTTGGATCGTTCCTGGCGACCGCGGCAGCCGGGCTCAAGCACGAGACCCGAACCGAAGATGCCTATGTCGCCGCGATCGGCCGGTTATGCGCCGTCAGCGCCAAGGCTGCCTTACCGTAACCCGAGGACGGCGTCTTCCCCCTCTCCCTCCGGGAAAGGGCCGGGGTGAGGGGGTCTCGCGGCGCAGACCCCTGGCCTGGGCAGCACAGCTCCGGCGAGACGCCCGCGGCAAGGCGGCGTCGGCAGGCAAGGCCCCCTCACCTCGGCCCTCTCCCGAAGTGAGAGGGAGAAAGTGTGTTCTACTCCCCGCTGCCCGGCGGATCGTCGTCCAGCTCCGGCGGCGGGCCAGGAATGGCATAGGCGCCGCCGAACCAGCGGCCCAGGTCCACGTCCGCGCAACGCGCCGAACAGAACGGGCGGAATCGCGCCGCCTCCGCCGTTCCGTTGGGAACGGGGCGGTGGCAGATCGGGCAGGGCTTGCCACGGGGTGGCGGGGGGAGCGGGTCAGGCACGCGCAGTCCTCTCGATGCGGCAGGCGCCCGGCGGCAGGGCCGGGTCAGGGTGCATCATCAGGGGGCGGCCGGTGCGGCGTGCAAGGTCCGGCAGCGCCACCGGGTCCGCTTGCAGCGCCACGGCCACATCGGGTGGGCAGCGCAGGGCGAAGACGGCCGCTGGCTCCGCCGCTGCGGCCTGCGCCACCTCCCGCAACGCCACCAGCCCGGCGGCATGGGGGCCAGCCAGCAGCTCATGCAGCGGCGGATGCACGCGGGGGCGCATGATCTCCGCCAGGCCGAGGGCGGAAAAGCCCAGGAACCGCGGATGCAGCGGGTCCCCGGCCAGCGCTGCTGCAAAGGCCGGCGCCAACAGGGGACGCCGCCGCAGGCTCATGCCCGCGACATCGACCACGATGGCGCCGGACAGGTTGCGCAGGCGGACCTGCCGCGCCAGCTCGGGCAGCACGGCCAGGTTCGCCGCCATCTGCGCCGCCGGCTTGGCCCGCCGGTCGGCGGTGGCGGAGCCGGCGTCCACGTCGATGGCGACCAGCGCCGGGGTGGGATGGACGCTGGCCCGCGCGCCGCCGGGCAGGGCGACGTCCGGCTCGGCCAGTGCCGCGATGGCGGTCAGCATCGCATCGTCCAGCACCGGGCCGACGCTGATGCGGTCGCCCAGGGCCGGGCGGAGCTGCGCCACCAGGGCGGGATCGTCGGCCACGACGGGCGCGCCAGGGTGCAGGGCGGCCAGGCGTTCGACGGCGCCGGATCCGCGGGCCAGCAGGGTGGGCGGCCCCGGCGGGACGGCACCGTGCGCAGCGAGGCGAACCCCCTTGCCGCCCTGCGCCGCACGGACCACGCGGACGCCGGCCGCCATGCCATCGGACAGGCCCGCCCCGCCGTCGCTGTCCGGCAGGAAGCCTTCCGGCATGCCGCTGCCAAGCGCCACGAAGACGCCGGCCATGGCTGGCACCCGGGCCGTCACCCGGCCGCGCCACAGGTCGCCGACCCCATCAGGACGGCCGGGGCGCCAGATGGCATAGTCCAGCATCGCGCCATCCCGCACAGCCGCCACGCGGACCTCACCGGGGCTGCACGCCGCCAGGATGCGGGTGCTCACGGAACGGGGTAGCCGCGCCCGCGCAGCAGTTGCGCGGCCTCGAACAGTGGCAGCCCCACCACGCCGCTGTAGCTGCCGGACAGGAAGCGGGCGAAGGCGGCGGCCCGGCCCTGGATGGCATAGCCGCCCGCCTTGCCCACGCCCTCACCGCAGGCGGCGTAGGCGTCCAGTTGCGATGGCAGCAGGCGCGCGAAGGCCACGGCGCTATCGGACAGGCGGGCCGCCGTGGACCCGTCGGGCGCCACCAGCACCAGGGCCGTCAGGACATGGTGCCGACGGCCGGACAGCAGGGCCATGCAGGCGCGCACGTCCTCGGCGTCCTCGGCCTTGGGCATGATGCGGCGGCCCAGGGCGACGACGGTATCGGCCGCCAGGGTGAACGCGCCGGGCTGGGCGACGCGGCGGGCCTTCTCGGCGGCCATGCGCTCGGCATACAGGCGGGGCAGCTCGTCGCGGTGCGGGGACTCGTCGATGTCGGCCGGCAAGACCTGATCCGGCGCGATGCCGATCTGAGCCAGCAACGCCAGGCGCCGCGGGCTGGCGGACGCCAGGATCAGGGCTGCCAAAGCGGTGCCGTCAAGCAAGCCATCGAAAGCTCTAGCTTGCTCATCCCAACCTACGCCTGTCCCATCTTACGCCCGTCATTGCGAGCCGGCTTCGGCGCGGCAATCCCAGGCCGTAGCGACTGTGCCTGCCTACTCCTGGATTGCCACGCGGCAAGCGCGGCTCGCAATGACGGGGCGTTCGCCATCGGTGGAAGATCTCGGCGGCCGACGCTGCTTGAAGCGGCTCTACTTGAAGCGGAACGTGATCCGGCCCTTGCTGAGGTCGTAGGGCGTCATCTCGACGTTCACCCGGTCGCCGGCCAGCACGCGGATGCGGTTCTTGCGCATCTTGCCGGACGTGTGCGCCAGGATGGAGTGCTCGTTGTCCAGCTTCACGCGGAACATGGCGTTGGGAAGCAACTCCATGACGGTGCCGCTGAATTCGATCATGTCTTCTTTTGACATCAGGGTCCTTGTTGGGAGTGGGGTATTGCGTTCATTTCGGGCGTGACCGTCCTGGCCCGGATGTGATGGCGTACATAGCAGGGATCAACTGGCGCTGCTCAATTGCTGCCCTGGCCAAGCCGCAGGGCAATGCTGCGCGCATGGGCCTGCAAGCCCTCGGCCTCGGCCAGCGCCACCGCGGCCGGGCCGACGCGGCCAAGCGCCGCCTTGTCCGCCTCCACCCATGTGGTGCGCTTGATGAAATCGAACACCGACAGGCCCGACGCGAACCGGGACGTGCGCCCGGTCGGCAGGACGTGGTTGGGGCCGGCCACGTAGTCGCCCACCGCCTCCGGGCAACTAGCCCCCAGGAAGGCCGCCCCGGCATGGCGAATCTGCGCGAACAGCGCACGGGGGTCGGGCACCATGACCTGCAGGTGCTCGGGCGCCAGCTCGTTGGTCAGGTGGGCGGCTTCGTCCCAGTCGCGCGCCAGGATGACCGCGCCGTGGTCCCGCCAGCTTGCCCCGGCTATGGCGTGGCGCGGCAGGCTGGGCAGCTCGGCCTCGACGGCCCGGGCAACGGCGTCGGCGAAGGCGGCATCGGTGGTGATCAAGATGCTCTGCGCAGCCTCGTCGTGCTCGGCCTGAGCCAGCAGGTCCACGGCGACATGGCGCGGGTCGTTGGCGCCGTCCGCCAGGATGACCACCTCGGATGGCCCGGCGATGCTGTCGATCCCCACGCGGCCGAACACCTGGCGCTTGGCCTCGGCGACATAGGCGTTGCCGGGGCCGACGATGCGGTCCACGGCGGGGATGGTGGCGGTGCCGAACGCCATGGCGGCGACGGCCTGCGCGCCGCCGACGCGGTACACCTCCGTTACCCCCGCCCGCTGCGCCGCCGCCAGCACCAGGGGGTTCAGCACGCCGCCGGGGCACGGCACGCACATGGCGATTCGGCCCACGCCAGCCACGCGCGCCGGCATGGCGTTCATCAGGACCGAGGACGGATAGGCCGCCTTGCCGCCCGGCACATACAGCCCCACGGCGTCCAGCGGCGTCCAGCGCATCCCCAGCGTCAGCCCCGCCGCATCCCGCTGCACCAGGTCCGCCGGCATCTGGGCGCGGTGGAACGCCTCGATCCGCTGTGCCGCGAGGTTCAGCGCCGCGGCAAGCTCCTCCGGGATGCCGGCCGTGGCGGCTGCGATCTCCTCAGCCGTCACGCGCAGGGTGGCAGCGGTCAGCGCGAGATGGTCGAACTGCAGGGTGTAGTCGCACAGCGCCGCATCGCCGCGGTCCCGCACGGCGGCGATGATGGCGGCGACCACGCCATCCACCCGCTCTGTCGTCTCCCGCGCCTCCCCCAGCAGGGCGCGGAACTCCGCCGCAAATCCGGCGTCCGCAGTCGAAAGCCGCTTCATGGCAGCGCGTCGCGGAAGCGGGCGATCCAGGCGCCCACGGCCTCAGGCTGCGTCTTCAGCGCGGTACGGTTCACGATCAGGCGGCTGGTAACGTGGGCGATCACCTCGGTTTCGCGCAGGCCGTTCGCCTTGAGCGTGCTGCCGGTCTGCACGAGATCGACGATCAGGCGGGACAGGCCGAGGCCCGGCGCCAGCTCCATCGCGCCGTTCAGGTGCACGATCTCCGCCTGCACGCCGCGGGCGGCGTAGTGGCGGCGGGCGATGTTGGGGTACTTGGTCGCCACCCGCACGCGGGACCAGGTGGCGGGGTCATCCGACCCCGCCGTCGCCGCCGGCTCGGCCACGCTGACGCGGCAGGCGCCGATGCCCAGGTCGAGCGGCGCATAGATCTCGGGGTAGTCGAACTCCATCAGCACGTCCGCGCCGCAGATGCCGATGTGGGCGCCGCCGAAGGCGACGAAGGTGGCGACGTCGAACGGGCGGACGCGCACCACGTCCAGGCCCGGGTCATCGGTGGGGAAGCGCAGGCGGCGGCTGTCCTCGTCGAGCAGGTCCGGCGCGGGGCGCACGCCGGCGCGGGCGAGCAAGGGGCCGCATTCGCGCAGGATGCGGCCCTTGGGCAGGGCAAGGATCAGCGGCCCCTGCACGTCCGGCACGAGAGCGGAGGCGGGGAACGGGGCTGTCATCGGGCTTGCGTGCGCTGCATCGCGCGGCGTCTAGCATTGCTGGGGCGGGGCCGGAACCCCGGCTGCCGCATGGCGGGGTCCGACTCCGCTTTGTGCGAGGCGCAGGCTGCCTTGCCAGACCTGCCTCCACAGGACGGCTCTCGGTGGCTGCGATGCCTTCTCAGACCGACAACGAACTGACAGTGGTAGCTGTCGTACCGCCTGTTCCTGCCCATTGACTCAGAGCACGCAGCGCGAAGGCTTGGTCAGGATGCTGGCGCCTGGCGATATTGGGCACCCGCTGGCGCTGGGATCGACATCCCGCTGCCGCCAAGCGCAGCCCTTTCTTGCCCTGACTTCGCACGCTGCAGGGCCTCACTGATGCGTGCGCTGATGGCCTGGGCCCGACTGTCCTGGAACGCGAGAGAGAGAGCTTGGACAATGGGACTTAATGAAGTGGTGGCGGCAACGGTCGTGTTGGCTTGCATAACTCCCAACACCTTATCGACTGCGGCTAACCGTCGCCTCGACCTGCGTGAAAGTTGGGGCGTCGATTGCGTGTCCAAGAGTATCGGCCCTTGTGACGGTTCCCGATAGGACATAGGCGTCGGGAACGCCTGGTTGTCCAATCCGTGGTTTGAAGCCGACATCCGTAAGGCGCTGTGCCAATTTGGCCGGCAGGGCAGTAGCTGTCTCTGATGCTTCCCCTAGCGCCCCGACAAACGGACCGATTGTAATCTCGTTCAACTTGCTGAGATCTGTACCCTCGCGGAAGCTATATGCGTATCGCACCAAAGGTACAATTTGAAGTGGGGGAAACCCGTCTCTTGTCCTAAATACGACAGACTCTCCCGGAAGAGCGTCAGCAATCCTCTGTAGTCGAGCATAATCATCAGCCGACAGGGTCTTTCCCGTCTCCACTCCGTATGTGACAGAAATTCTTGAGACGGCGCAGCCGGTAAAGCCGAGCAGCGCAATGCAGAACAACAGACGGCAACCGATGCTTCTCAAGAAGGTCTTTCGCAGCAGCATCCTGGTTCCGCCAGATTGGACGCGTTCTAATGATGGTGCCGAACTGCTGATAGATGACGGATTGCACCAGCCAATCTTGTCCTTGGATTGCGAGCGATCCATGTCAGGCATCGAGATGACTGCATTCGCCCCAAAACAGGGTAAAATGCTGTCTGAGCCAGCCCTTCCGATAAATCACCTTACCCCCCCACCCGCTCCACATCCGCCCCGCACGCCGCCAGCTTCTGCTCCAGCGCCTCATAACCGCGGTCCAGGTGGTACACCCGGTTCACCATCGTCTCCCCCCGCGCCGCCAGCCCGGCCAGCACCAGCGACACCGACGCCCGCAGGTCCGTCGCCATCACCGGCGCCCCCGACAGCCCCCCCGGCACCCCGCGTATGATCGCCGACGCCCCGTGCACGTTGATCCGCGCGCCCATCCGGTTCAGCTCCGGCACGTGCATGAAGCGGTTCTCGAAGATCGTCTCCGTCACCATCGACGCCCCCTCCGCCACCGACATCAGCGCCATGAACTGCGCCTGCATGTCGGTCGGGAAGCCCGGATACGGCTCCGTCATCGCGTCCACCCCGTGCAACCCGTTCAGGCGCCGAACCACCAGGGCGTCGCCGTCCTCGGAAACCTCCACCCCGGCCTCCTGCAGGGTGCGGCTGACGGCGCCCAGGTGGGTCAGCCGTGCCCCCAGCAACCGGACCTCGCCCCCGGTGATCGCGGCGGCGCAGGCGTAGGTGCCGGTCTCGATCCGGTCGGCGACGATGGGGTGGTGCGCGCCGTGCAGCCGGGGCACGCCCTCGATCACCAGCTTGTCCGACCCGGCGCCGCTGATCCGCGCCCCCATCGCCGTCAGGCACGCCGCCAGGTCGGTGATCTCCGGCTCGCGCGCCGCATTGGCGATCTCGGTGCGGCCGTCGGCGAGGCTGGCGGCCATCAGCAGGTTCTCGGTGGCCCCGACCGAGGCAAACGGCAAGATAATGACTGCCCCACGCAGGCCGCTGGGCGCGCGCGCGTTGATGTAGCCGCCGTCCAGATCGACCACCGCGCCCATCTGCTCCAGGCCCTTCAGGTGCAGGTCAACGGGCCGGGTGCCGATGGCGCAGCCGCCGGGCAGGGAGACCCGGGCCTCCCGCACGCGGGCCAGCAGCGGCCCGAGCACCAGGATGGAGGCCCGCATCTTCCGCACGATGTCGTACGGCGCCTCGGTGTTGGTAATGGGCCCGCCGATGGAGAGCGTCCGGCCCCCGTTGTCACCCGAGTCCGGCTCGCATGCCACGCCATGCTGCGACACCAGGGCCGCCATGGTGGCGATGTCTGCCAGGCGCGGCACGTTGCCCAACACCAGCCGGTCGTCGGTCAGCATCCCCGCCGTCATCAGCGGCAGCGCGGCGTTCTTCGCGCCGCCGATGGGGATGTCGCCGTGCAGCGGCTTGCCGCCGCGGATGCGGATACGGTCCATGCTGTGTTCCCCTACATCCTGGGCAGGGCGACACCGCGCTGCCCCATGTACTTGCCCGCCTTGTCGGCGTAGCTCACGTCCGGCGGCGCGCTGCCCTGCAGGAACAGGAACTGGCAGATGCCCTCCTGCGCGTACACCCGGGCGGGCAGCGGCGTGGTGTTGCTGATCTCGATGGTCACCTGGCCCTCCCACTCCGGCTCCAGCG
>CAXTFY010000201.1:0-9625 GCA_964243265.1 uncultured Acetobacteraceae bacterium
TCGCCGACGCGGCACGGGTCCAGCGCCCCCGGCTGAAGGTGCTGTTCATCACCGGCTTCGCCGAGAACGCGGCCTGGGGCAGCGGAACGCTGGAACCCGGCATGCAGGTGCTCACGAAGCCTTTCGCCCTGGACACCCTGACCACCACGGTGAGATCGATGCTGTGCTGACCGCCGCCCAGCGGCACGCGGCCGGCCCCCGGCGGATCGGGACGCACGTGGCGGCAGGGCACGCCCGGCCTGCTGGACGACCAGCCCGGCCCGGACGGCCATCGGACTGCGTGGTCCGCTCCATCCTCCCGACGGTCGGGGCGCCTCCGCGTCAGCCCGGCGTGACCGTACCGTAGCGCAAGCCCTTCTCCTTCAGCCAACGGCGGTAGGCGATCGACGAGCTGTCGGCCTGGGTCGGGATCTCGGAACGCGGGTCGAGCGGCAGCAGGACCGGGCGCTGGTTCTCGACGATGATGCGGTCCTGCAGGAAGATGACCTGCTCGAACCGCAGAAGCTCGGTCAGCGCCGATGCCGTATCAACAAGGTACATGACCGGCTGCGCGCGGCAGACATCCTCCTCCACCGGCTGGATGAACAGCGCGATGACGTCCAAGCGCCCCGGCGCGCTCGGGCAGACCCGGTAGAGCATCACCGCGAACGGCGTCGGCACGCGGTAGCTCAGTTGGGCGAAGGCCCCGGCGGACTCGGCTGCGGTGACGCGAGGCTGGAAGAACTGGCAGTTGCTGGCCCATACCTCATCGACATCGCGGCGGATCTCCGAATGGTAGCGCGGCACCGCGGTATGCGGCTCGGCGCCCAGGATGCCGGTGTGGACGAACGGGAAATGCGCCATGTCGAGGAAGTTCTCGACCACGCGCGGGCCGGAGGCGCGCATCCGGGTCCAGCCGCACAGCACCCTCCGCCGGTCGGGTTCGGCGGCCTCCCCGATCTCGAACAGCGGCTTGGCCGGCGAACCGAGCGTGGTCCACAGGCATCCATAGCGCTCCAGCGTCGGCAGCGCCGGGCCGGGTGCCCCATCCGCGGCGACCTCATGGGCAGACGTCTGGCCGCGGCGGTCGCGTCGGCAGGCGATGTCCTGGCCGAGCAGCCGCGTGCGCCGGGGCGACGCGGCGAGGTCCGTCAGCGTCTCGACGGCATACCACTGGTTCAGCGCCACGGGATCGGTCGTCTTGGCCATGGCGCCGGCTCAGCCGTCAACCGCTGGCGTCGAGCCGTGCCCGCGCCCGGCCATCCCCGCAGCACGGCGGGCGAGGGCGTGAATTGTGTCACTCACTGTGGGTTCTCCCGCCCCCGGATGATGTCGGCCGCGCGCTCCGCCAGGGCGATGACAGGCGCCTGGGTATTGCAGGATGGTATAGTGGGGAACACCGACGCATCGGCGATCCGCAGGGCCTGGACGCCGCGCACGCGCAGGTGCCGGTCCACCACGGCGGCGTCGCCTCCCCCCATGGCGCAGGTTCCGCACGGGTGGAAAAAGGTGGAACAGCTGAGACGCACGAAATCGGCCTTCTCGCGGGCGGTCAGCCGGCGGCCGGGCGCGGCCGGGCCTATGGCAAGGTCGCGATAGGCGGCGGTCTCTGCCAGGTCCATGATCGTATCGACACCCGTCACCAGTGCTGCGAGGTCGTCCGGCTCGGCCAGGAAGTTGGGCTGAATCGTCAGGCGGCCCTTTGGCCCTGGCTCGTCCACCCGGAGGAAACCGACGCTTTTCGAGCGCATCAGGCCCGGCGAGATGGCGAAAACGTCGCCTGCCACATCATAGGCCTCAGCCACGCCTGGCAAGGCATGCGGACCCTGCACCACGAAGGCGTGCAGGTCGGGGCCGGCCAACCCCGCCCGGCTGCGCCAGTTCAGCATCGCCCCGCCGCCATTGCCGCGCACCGGACCCAGCGGCCGGCGGGCGCGGAAATTGATCCCCATGAGCAGGGGATGGTCCTGCAGGTTGCCGCCGACGCCGGGCAGCGCGGCCCGCACCGGGATGCCGAGCCGGCGCAAGTCCAGGGGGTCCGCAAGGCCGGACCGCGTCAGCAGGTGCGGCGTGCCGAGTGCGCCAAGCGCCACGATCACCTCCACGTTCGCCTGCCTCGCCGCCGGCACGCCGTCCATCAGGTGCCGGACGCCGACGCACCGGGTCCCCTCGAACATCAGGTCGAGCACGAACGACCCGGTGAGCACGGTCAGGTTCGGCCAAGCGGCAGCGGGGCGCAGGTAACCGCGTGCGGCGCTCCAGCGGCGGTCGCCGTGGCAGTTGAACTGGCCGAACGCGGCGCCCTCCGGCTCCGGGCCGTTGCCGTCGTCGGTGACGGGCAGGCCGAGGTCGGCCGCGCCCGCCAGCATGGCCGTGGCGACCGGGTGGGGGTCCCCCGGCCGCTCGATGCGCATCGGGCCGCCGGCGCCGCGCCAGGGTGAGGCGCCCCCTTGCCAGTCCTCCGAACGGCGGAAATACGGCAGCATGGCGTCCCAGCCCCAGCCCTCGGCGCCCGCCGCCTCCCACGCCGTGTAATCGGACGGATGGCCGCGATACCACAGCATGGCGTTGATGCTGCTGGAGCCGCCCAGCACGCGGCCCCGCGGAATCGGGATCACGCGGCCATCGAGCTGCGGCCCGGGCGCATAGGAATACCCCCAATCATGGGGACCACCGAGCAAACCCGTCCAGGCGCCCGCCGCATCGATGGCGGGGACACCCTCATCGTTCGGCCCCGCCTCGATCAGCAGCACGGTTGCGGCGCCATCCGCGGCCAGGCGGCGGGCCAGCACGCAACCCGCCGCACCGCCGCCGACCACGATGTAGTCGAACGCCGCCGGCAAGTCCCGGGCTTGGGCGGGCATCAGTCGCGCTCGCCCGGGCCCATGGTCACGACGCCCTCGGTCGCCTCCCCATGGCGCACACGGACGTACTTGTCGTCGCGGCCGCCGCCATGCTTGCGCCCAGGCTGCACCACCGCCCCGACCTTGGCCGCGACGGGATACGGCGGCGTGGCCCCAGGCGCGGCCCGCTGGCCGGACAGTGACACCCCGCCGCAGATGGCCGCGCCCTCGTTGATGACGCGAACGGTGCGGAAGCCCAGGTCAGCATCCAACACCGGGTAGGGTTCCCCAAACAGCGGGTCCGGCAGGCGGCAGGCCACGCCGACGCCCGCCCGTTGCAGCCCGATTTTGACCGCTGATGGCCTCACTTGCAGATCCTCAACAGTAATCCGGGATGCCAGGCATCGTGCTGAAGCCGGGAACGGTTCGCACCCGCCGGGCCCAGCGCCGCAGCGCCGGATAAGCCTCGTGCTCGACGCCGAAGTCGCGGCTCAGCGCGAACGAGGGGAACAGCGAGATATCGGCCAGCGTTGGCCCGGCGCCCACCACCCAGTCGGCGCCGTCCAAGCGGCGCCCCGTCAAATGATCCTCCATCACCCGGAAGGCGCGGCGCGCGGCGGCCCCGGTCGCGGGTCCGTCGGCAGGCCAATCGAACAGGGCGTGCCGCCGGGCCGCAACGGCCGCGTGGAGGTCGCGGGCCGCAAAGGTAAGCCACATCACCACCTGTCCCAAGGCGACCGGATCGGCCGGCAGCCAGCGTCGAGCGGCATCGTAGCGTTGTGCGAGATAGACCAGGATCGCCTCGGCGTCACGCAACACGGTGGGGCCGTCCTCGAGGATGGGCAGGGTGCCGAGCGGGTTGAGCAGCAGCAGCGGCGGCCGGGTCTGTTCGGCGCCCGGCACCATGTCGACGGCCACCTTGCGACAGCCGAGGCCCAACGCCGCGAGCAGCAGGCGCACCTTGTAGCAGTTCTCATCCAGTTCGTAGTTGTACAGCACAAGGCCGGTCACGCAGGCGCCGCATCGAACGCGCCTGCCTCCACCCGGCGCCGCAACGCCTCCGCCCAGAGCGACATGCGATGCCGGTCGGCGGCCCGGCTGGGTCCGGCGACAAGGTGCAGCATCGTTTCAGCCTCGCCGGTCGGTTGGACGGCGGCGTACAGGCGTCCGCCACCTGCCGTTAGGGTCAGCAGCGGCTCGGCGCCTTCGACGCTGACCGCGCCGTCGTCATCGAACGGCGACGGAGCCGCCATCACCGCCGCAGTCACCTGCCCCGCAGCCGCGTTCACGGCCAGGCTGCGCACCGGCACCGTCCCGGGGCAGCCGCCCGGCGGCGGGGTGCCTGCCGCATCGTCGCCCCAACACACCCAGATCACGCCGAGCCGCTCGGCCGCGGTGCAACGCTCGACCGTGATGGTCGCGGGCACCGTGAGCCGCGGGTGGGCGGGGATATGGCGGCAGTGCCCGGCGCCATCGAACTGCCAGCCGTGGTAAAGGCAGGCCAGCCGTGCGCCACGCACGAAGCCGAAGCTCAACCGCATGCCGCGATGCGGGCAGCGGTCCTCCCAGACATGGGCCTGCCCGGCGTCATCGCGCCACACCACCAGCTCCCGCCCGAACAGGCGGGTGCCGGCCGCCGTGCTGGCCTCGACATCCTGCGCCAAGGCGAGCGGATACCAGCCGGGTTCGCCCGTCATTCGCCCCGCTCCGCCCAACGGCCCGGCACGCGCGCGAAGTCGCGGACCAGGCAACCCGCCGGACCCAGGCTGCAAGCCATTTCAAAGGCATCAATCAGGTCGGCGTCCCCGGCCACGGTCATGGTCACGGCCCGCGCGCTTGCATCGTCCAGCCGGGCATGCAGGTCGAGGCGTCTGGCCCGGTGCTCGGCGAAATCGACAAACCGCGCGGGATCGAGCGAACCCCTGAAAATCAGCGTAGCCACGGTCCTCACGGCATCTCCCGGCCTGCCTTGCCGACCCTATGCGATGCAGAATCCGAGGACAATGCCGGCGGACGTGACGAAGGGGGCTGTGGTCAGGACAGTCCAGGCCATGCCGTTCCATCTGCCGTGCCCTGGGCACGCCAACCAGGGTGGTCCCGACACGCAAGCGCACACCCATGACGGCCAACGGCATACGCCGCGCAACAGGCAGGACGGGGCGCGCAGCCGACCGGACCCTCCACCGGCGCCAACCAGCAACCCTTGAAGAAAGCAGGGCAAACGCGAAGGAAACCGCAACCGTTCGGGCCGGGAGCGGTCCAGTCCGATCCAAGCCTGCCGCGTCACCGTTTCAGCCGGTAGCCGGTCTTGAAGATCCACCCTATGCCAAGCAGGCACGCCGCCATGAACACGAACGTCATGGCAAGGCTGATGCCCGGGCTGATGTCCGACACGCCGAAGAAGCTCCAGCGGAAGCCGCTGACCAGGTAGACCACCGGGTTGAACAGGGTGACGGTCTGCCAGAACGGCGGCAGCATGCCGACCGAGTAGAAGCTGCCCCCAAGAAAGGTCAGCGGCGTCACGATCAGCAGCGGCACCAGGTTCAGCTTCTCGAAGCTGTCGGCCCAGATGCCGATGATGAAGCCGAACAGGCTGAACGTGACCGAGGTCAGCAGCAGGAATCCGAGCATCCAGACGGGATGGACGATGCCGAACGGCACGAACAGCCGCGCGGTGACGAGAATGATCAGGCCAAGGGCGACCGACTTGCTTGCCGCGGCGCCGACATAGCCCAGCACGATCTCCAATGCCGAGACCGGCGCCGACAGCAACTCGTAGATCGTGCCGACGAACTTCGGGAAGTAGATGCCGAACGAGGCGTTGGAGATGCTCTGCGTCAGCAGCGACAGCATGACCAGGCCGGGGACGATGAACGCGCCATAGCCGACGCCATCGACCTGCGCCATACGCGACCCGATCGCGGCGCCGAACACCACGAAGTAAAGCGACGTCGAGATCACCGGCGACACGACGCTTTGCAGCAGGGTGCGCCAGGTGCGGCCCATCTCGAACAGGTAGATGGCCCGGACAGCATAGTAATTCATGGCCGCGCGTGCACCAGGTCCACGAAGATGTCCTCCAGCGAGCTTTGCCGGGTCTGCAAGGTCTTCACCTCCAGGCCCAGCGTGTCGAGCTGCCGCAGCAGGGCGGTGATCCCGCTGTTCTCGGCCTGTGCGTCGTAGCTGTAGACCAGCTCGGTCCCCGCCTTCGCCAGGTCGAGCGCCCACGGCGCCAGGCCATCGGGGATGGCGGCAAGCGGATCGTGCAACTGGAGCAGCAACTGCGTCTTACCCAGCTTGCGCATCAGCGCCGCCTTCTCCTCGACCAAGATAAGGCGCCCGTTGCTGATCACGCCCACCCGGTCGGCCATCTCCTCGGCCTCCTCGATGTAGTGCGTGGTCAGCACGATCGTCACGCCGCTGGCGCGCAGCCCGCGGACCATCCCCCACATCTCCCGCCGCAGCTCGACATCGACCCCGGCGCTCGGCTCGTCCAGGAACAGGATGCGCGGCTCATGGGCGAGCGCCTTGGCGATCATCACCCGGCGCTTCATCCCGCCCGACAGCGTGATGATCTTGCTGTCCCGCCTGTCCCAAAGCGAAAGGTCCCGCAGCACCTTCTCAATGTAGGCCCGGTTGGCCGGCTGGCCGAACAGCCCACGGCTGAAGCTGACGGTCGCGAAGACCGTCTCGAACGCGTCCGTGCTCAACTCCTGCGGCACCAGCCCGATGGCGCTGCGGGCGGCACGGTAGCTGGTGACGTTGTCGTGGCCATTGGCCAGGACGGTCCCGGCAGTCGCGTTCACAATGCCGCAGACGATGCTGATCAGGGTGGTCTTGCCGGCGCCGTTCGGCCCCAGCAGCGCGAAGATCTCCCCCGCATGGATGTCGAGGTCGATGCCGCCAAGCGCCTGGTATCCGGAGGCGTACGTCTTCGTCAGGCCCCTGATCGAGATCGCGGGCCGCTGTTGCCCGGCAACGCCGCGGTTGGACTGCAAAGGCACATCGGGCTGGTCCATGGAACTCGCATTGCAGTGTCAGGGGTCGAGGCGCGAAGCCCGCAGTGCCCCACCATCCGAGCCTAGCACATGCAGGAACCCGGCACAGCGCGGCCGGCCGCAGGGCGGCGTTGCTGCGCCGGACGCCCTTGACGGCACCTGGGTGCCGCAGCCGCATCCACAACGACGTCCGGCTCCGTTGCCACCGCCTGACCGCCGACCAGCACCGTGCCGCACGCGATGCCGCCGTCCGCACCGGGCGGGGGGTCGCCGGCACCACGTCCGCGGCGTGACCTGCTCAGCCGCAAACCCTCGGCCTTGCCTCAGCCATCAACCCGGAACACCCCAGCGCCCCATAGGCCGCGCCGCCAGGCCGCGTCAGGCCTTCGGAAAGTCGTAGAGTTCTGCAGGATTGTCCACCAGCACCCGCCTGCGCACGGCCTCGTCCGGCACCCAGTCCGTAAGCAGGTCGAACAGCACCGCATCGTCTGGCTTGTTGTCCAGCTTCTCGGTCGGGTGCGGCCAATCGCTCCCCCAGACCATGCGGCTTGGCGCCGCGGCGGCAAACGCCCGGGCCACGGCGCTGGTATCGGCGTAACCCGGCGGACCCACCTTGCTGTCGGCATAGGCGCCGGACAGCTTGACCCAGGTGTTCCCCTTGTCGAGAAGCTGGCGGATCAGCTTGAAGGTGTCGCTCTGCACCCCCTCCGGCTGGGGGCAATGGGCCAGATGGTCGAACACCAGCTTGCCGCGGACACGCAGGAAGGTGTCGGCGGCTGCCACGATCTTGTCGCCGGGCATGTTGACCTGGCAGTGCCACCCCATCGCGTCCACGCGCTGCGACAGCGGCTCCAGCATCGCAAGCGTGGTGGCGCCGGCCTGCGCCAGGTTGAACCGGACCCCGCGGATGCCAAGGCCGTGCAGCCGCTGCAGCTCGGCATCGGTGACGGAGGTGTTCACGACCGCGACCCCGCGGAAGTTCGGACCCAGCGCCGCCATGCCCTCGAGTGTCGGGCGGTTGTCCACGCCATACAGCGAGGGCTGGATGACAACCCCCCGCGTCGTGCCGGTCCGCGCCTGCAGCGCGCGATAGTCCGCCGGCAGGGCGTCCGGCGCCGGCAGGCCGCCCGGCGCCGGCGGGAAACGGTTGTCGTAGATGTGGAAATGGCAGTCGGTGGCGTTCGCCGGCGCGCGGGACTTCGCCGCCTCGGTCCCGACGGAGTAGCGGACGGCGCCCTGGGCAGCGGCAGGCCGCGCCGTTGCGCCGATCGATAGGCTGGCGGCGGCAGCCGCCGTGGCGGCCAGCACGTCGCGCCTGCCATGCAGGGAATGGCTCATGTCTCTCTCCCGGTAGCCGCATTCCAGCGGCTTGCTTGGAGCCTAGCCCTCATCGTGGCACCGCCGCAACGCGGAGTAGCCCATCCCGCAGCCGCCTGTGACTGCGACACCGTGCCGCACGCTGGCCTTGCGTGTGAACAACGGCCGGACCGGGGTTCATCCGCGCCTACGATACCGCTGGTGGCTTCGGAGGCGGCCGCTCGCGCATGGCGTCGCTGGCCCGGTGGACCCTGCTCCATCGGCATCGAGGACGGGTCCGCTCAGCGTCCCGGCGCGCGTCCGACGCCGTGCCGGTGATCGTCGCCCGCGGCCTCACGGTCCGGTTCGGCGGCTTCACCGCCGTCCATGGCGTCAGCTTCAACATCGAGCGTGGCGAGATCTTCGGCTTCCTCGGCTCCAACGGCTGCGGCAAGACGACCACCATGCAGGCGCTGACGGGGCTGCGGCCCGCCACCAGCGGCAGCGTGCTGCTGTTCGGCAAGCCCGTCGGTATCGGCGACATGCGGATACCGGCACGGGTCGGCTGCATGTCCCAATCGTTCTCGCTCCATGCCGAGCTGGCGGGGCGGCAGAACCTCGACCTGCACGCCCATCTGTTCCACCTGCCGGCCGGGCTGGCCCGCACCCGCATCGCCGGCCTGGTCGGCCGCTTCGGGCTGGCCGGCTCATCGACCAGCGCACGCTCGACCTGCCGCTCGGCATCCGCCAGCGCCTGTCGCTGGCCGTGGCCATCGTGCGCGACCCCGAGATCCTGATCCTCGACGGGCCGACCTCCGGCGTGGACCCGCTGGAGCGCGACCGGTTCTGGTCGCTGCTGATCGACCTTTCGCGCAAGCAGGGCGTGACGATCTTCGTATCGACGCACTTCATGAACGAGGCTGCGCGCTGCGGCCGCATCCTCCTGATGGACTCCGGCCGCGTGCTGGCCGCCTGCACCCCCGCGGCGCTGGCCGCCTCGCGCCATGCCGCAATGCCCGGGGACGCGTTCATCGGCCATCTCGTGGGAGCGACCGGCACCCGGGCCGCAAGGACCAACGCAGCACCGGCCCAAGCCATGCCGGTCCGCCGCATCACGCAGCCGGTGCGCCGCCCTGCGTTCAGCCCCCGGTGCCTGCTGGCCTATACCATCCGGGAAAGCCTTGAGCTGGTCCGCGACCCCATCCGCCTCTGCTTCGGCCTGTTGGGGCCGGCGTTCTTGATGCTCGCGTTCGGCTTCGGCGTCACGACGGACGTGAACAACCTGTCCTTCGCCGTGCTCGGCCGCGACCAATCCAGTTCCAGCCTCGCCTATCTCGGCGGGATGCGCGGCTCGACCCATTTCACCGAACAGCCGTCCATCGCCAGCTACGCCGGCCGCGACCGGCCCGTGCAACACGGCATCCTGACGGCATCGGGGGGGAGACCTCCCATGCGGCGGTCCTGGAGCCTGTTTGGTGCAAGCGGAGACACCAAACAGGCTCTAAGCTT
>CAXTFY010000202.1:0-9622 GCA_964243265.1 uncultured Acetobacteraceae bacterium
GGGCCGTGCAAACCAAGGCGACCAGCAGCAGGTACCACCCGTGCAGCCGGTCCCCCAGGGGCAGCGCCGTCGCAGCCAGCACGACAAGGGTGCCGACCAGCACCGGCAGCAGCACCGCATTGGCCACCTGGGCGGCGATGTTGAGCCAGACCAAGTCCGGCGCTCCCCAGGTCAGCCCAGCGCATCCAACCACGCCAGCCGCATAGACCGCTGGGAACCAGCGGTGGCGCGGGATGGCGTCCCCAGGCGCGCGGCGCTGGCCGGCGACCTCGGCGATGCCCCAGGCCAGCGCGAGCGAGCAGACGATGGCCGCCACCGTCGCCGCGCCCAGCACCCCGGCGCTGAACAGCAGCCGCCCGGCCTGCAGGCCCAGGAACGGCGTCAGCGCGTCGCTGATGCGGCCCACGCTGTCCAGCGCCGCGCCGCTGCCGCCCAGGGTGGCCGCCGCGGCGACCAGGACGGCCGCGGTGACGGCCTGCGTCAGGGCGGCGCCCACCGCGGTGTCCCAGCGCGCGGCAGCGCGGTTCGAGGGGTGCAGGCCTTTCCCGGCGATGGCGGATTGCTGGTAGAAGATCATCCACGGGTTGAACGTCGCTCCGACCAGCGCCGCGGCGAGGAACAGGAACCGCGCGTCGCCCAGCGGCAGGTCGGACAGGTCCGCCAGCACGGCCGCAGCGCCCGGATGCGCCCGCCAGGCGACGAACAGGAAGGCCAGCTCGAACATCCCGATGGCGATGGCGATGCGCTCGACCCGGTGATACGCGCCGGTCAGCACGACGGCCAGCAGGCAGCCGACCGCAAGCCCCAGCGACGCGGCGCGGGGCACGCCGTAGAGTTCGCCGATGCCGGCGATCCCCGTGAACTCGGTGATGAGCGAGCCGAACACGGCGATGGCCAGCACGGCGCCGCAGAGCCAGGCCCAGGCCGGGCCGAAGCGCTGGCGGACCAGCTCGCCGAAGCCCAGGCCGGTGGCGAGGCCGAGGCGCACAGCGAGCTCCTGCACCATGAACAGGGCGGGGATCAGCAGCAGCACCAAGGGGAGCAGGCGGTAGCCCCAGATCGCGCCGCCCTGCGCCGCGGTGACGACATTGCCGGCGTCGGCGTCGGCCAGCATGACGAGCAGTCCCGGACCCCAGACGGACACGGCGGCCACGCGCAGGGGCGGCCTGACGGTGGAGGGCGTCGTCATGGGCGTGCGTCCCCGCTGCCGGTCATCCGCCTTCGGTCATCCGCCGTTGGGGGTGCGGAGGACGGGGCGGCGGGCGGAGATCGGGCGGCGGGCGGCGATCATCGCCAGGGCAGCAAGGCAGGCCGGGACTGCCAGGAGCAGGGGCAGCGGCACCGCTCCGAGCGGGGCGATGCCTGAGTCGGACAGGGCGGCGTGCCCTGCGATGGCTGCGATCGATGCCCCGGCGGCGCGGGACAGGACCGGCCGCCGCTGCAGCAGCCGCGCCAGCGCCGGGTGCAGCAGGCGCGCGGCGGCGGCGGCGGCCAGCACGCCGCCGGCTGCCAGGAGCAGGCTGCCGCGTGAGGCCGCGGCGATGGCAAGGGTGACGGGGAGGTTGGCGAGCAGATCGGTTCCCAGCAGCCCGATGCCGTTGGCTAGGCGGCCGGCGGTTTCGACTGGTGCGGCGGGGGGTTGCGGGCCAAGCCAGCGGCAGGACCGGACCGCGACGGCCAGCAGTCCCGCGGCCCCGAGCACCATGAGGCCAGGCAGCGTCATGAGCGTCGTCAGCAGCAGGGCGGCGAGCATGCGGACGGCGAGGATGCCCGGCGTGGCAAGAGTGGGGACTGCGAGGCCCAGGGCGCGGGCGGCATAGCCGGCGTCCACCCCGAGCAGCGACGTGAGGATGGCCAGCTCGATCAGCGCCGCCACCAGGACGGACCCGGCGTTCAGGCCGCCGGATGCAGGGGGCAGCCAGGGGGGCGCCTTCGCGCGCTCGGTCAGCAGCGCCATGGCGTCGGTCGGGTTGCCGTGCGCGTCGGTGCAGGCGGCGACGATCCCGCTCTCGATGGCGCCGATCTGGCTGTCCAGCACGCGCTGGTGGGTTTGCTGGAAGCAGGGGTCGTCCTCAATGCCGGCCAGGTTGGACACGTCCACCGCCAGGGCTGGCGTGGCGGCCAGCAGCAGGGCGGCGACGGCTGGGATCAGCAGGCGGTGCAGCTTCATGGCTGGGCGGGTCGCGTGTGGCATACTGCTCCCTCTCCCTCCGGGAGAGGGCCGGGGTGAGGGAAGCCGCGAGGACCAAATCCGGCCGGGTTAGAGGCGGGGTTCGTTCCCGGGCGGGCGGGCTGGGCGCTTGCCGCTTCCCTCACCCCGGCCCTCTCCCGGAGGGAGAGGGAGACGACAGGGGTATGCTTCATGGCGGTGCGGGAACGGGCGGGCTGCCCTGGAAGTAGCGCATGAAGGCGCTGGAGGGGGACAGCATCACCGTCGGGGCGCCAGGCGCCAAGGCGGTGCGATAGGCCTGCAGGGTGCGGTACAGGTCGTAGAACTCGGGGTTGCGGCTGAATGCCGCGGCGAGGATGCGGTTGGCGTCGGCCTCGCCCTGGCCGCGGATCACGCGGGCGTCGCGCTGCGCCTCGGACAGCAGGACGGTGCGGTCGCGCTCGGCCTTGGCGCGGATCTCCTGCGCCCACTCGAAGCCCTGGGCGCGCAGCTCCTTCGCCTGGCGGTTGCGCTCGGACATCATGCGGTCATAGATCGCCTGGCTGGTCTGCACGGGAAGGTCGGCGCGGCGGATGCTCACGTCCACCACGTCGATGCCCAGCGGCGCCGCATCGTGGGCGACGACGGTACGCAGGCGCCCGGTGATGCGGTCGCGCTCGGCCGACAGCAGCGCCGGGAGGCCGACCTGGCCCAGCTCGCGCCGCAGCGAGGAGCTGATGATCTGCGACAGTTGCGAGCGGGCCTGGATGTCGGTGCCGACCGCCTGGAAGTAGCGCAGCGGGTCGGCGATGCGGAAGCGGGCGTAGGTTTCGACCTCGATGCGCTTCTGGTCGCCGAGGATGATCTGCTCGACGCCGGGTTCCAGGAGGAGCAGGCGGTTGTCGTAAAACTGCACGGTGTCGATGAAGGGCGCGCGAACCTGCAGGCCGGGGGCGCGCACCACGGCGACCGGCTGGCCGAGGCGCACCACCAGGGCCTGCTGCGTCTGCGCGACGGTGTAGAGGGAGGCCGATGCGAGCCAGATGGCGGCGGCAACCAGGGCCAGGGCGGCGAGCAGGCGGATCATGGCGCGGGCGCCGCGGCGATGGTGTCGCGAGCGGGGGCGGCGCGGGCGGGCGGCGGCAGCGGCAAGTAGGGCACGATGGCGTTGGAGGCGCCGGGCTGGGTGTCCACGATCACCTTGTTGGCGGCGCGCAGCACCTCTTCCATCGTCTCGAGGTAGAGGCGGCGGGCAGTGATGGCCTGGGCCTCGCGGTAGCTGCCCTCGATGGCGGCGAACTGGCCGGCGTCGCCCTGGGCGAGGTTGGACGCCTGTTCGCGGTAGGCTTGCGCCTCCTGGCGGACGTGCTCGGCCTCGCCGCGGGCGCGGGGAAGGATGTCGTTGCGGTAGGCTTCGGCCTCGTTGCGGGCGCGTTCCTGGTCGGCGCGGGCGCGTTGGACGTCGTTGAAGGCGTCGATCACCGCGAGCGGGGGGTCCACGCGCTGCAGCTGCACCTGGGTGACCTGGATGCCGGCGTCGTAGGAGTCGAGCTTTTGCTGCAGCAGGGCCTGCGCCTCGTCGGCAATGGCCTGGCGGCGGTCGGACAGGGCGGCCTGGATCGGGTTGCGGCCGATCACCGTGCGCACCGCGCCGTCGGCGGCGACGCGCACCGTCGCCTCGGCATCGACCACGTTGAACAGGAACTTGAGCGGCTCCTTCACGCGCCAGAACACGGCGGCGTTGGCCTCGACGATGTTCTCGTCGCCGGTCAGCATCTGCGCGGCGACGCCGGTCAGGGCGCCGATGGCGACCTGGTTCACCTGGGTCACCTTGGGAAGCATGACCTGCTCGATGGGATAGGGCAGGTGGTAGTTGAGGCCGGGGGAGCGGGTGGCGACGTAGCGGCCGAAGCGGGTGACAATGCCGAGTTCGTCGGGTTCCACCTTGTAGATGCCGGTGGTGAGCCAGACCGCGGCGGCGACGGCCAGGACGGCCCCGAGGCTGGCGGCGCCGATGCGGGGTGCTGCGGGGAGGCCGCGGGGCAGGGCGGGGAGGCGCCAGCCTGGCCGTTGGGCGGGAGAGGCCGGCATGGGGCGTGGTTGCTGCGGGGAGGGCGCTGCTGCCGGACTGCCAGGGGGTTGGACCGCCGCCGGGCGGCGGGCGCGGGCGAGCCAGGCGGCCACGGCCACAGGCTGCAGCTTCGGCATGGAGCCAGCCAGCAACAGGTCTTCGGCCATGTCCCCCCTTGTTCCCTCCCTGTGTCCTCTGCCGGCGCGGATCTGGCCGCTGTGGCGAGGCATTGTTTCCGTACGCTATCCTGCCGGGGCCGGCGTGTCTGCTACCGTTTTGAGGGCTCGGGTGCGGGCCGCCGCCGGAGGATCAGGGCCTGCCATCCCACCAGCACGGCAGCGCCGGCCGGCAGCGTGACCGGCAGGGCGGGCGCCTGCTGCGCCACCCACGGCGCGAGGGCCGGGTCAGACACCGCGATGGCCCCCGCCACCCAGCCGAGCGACATGCCGGCCAGGATCACCAGCGCCACGCTGTCGCCGATCAGCCGCTGCAGCAGCGTGCTGCCGAACATCAGCAGGGGAATGCTGAGGCACAGGCCCGCCACGAGCAGGAGCAGGCTGCCGTTCGCCAGGGTGGCGACGGCGACTACGTTGTCGCCGCTCATGACGAAGTCGCCGACCAGGATCGCCGCGATGGCGGCCCACAGCGTCGTGCTGCTGGCCGCGTGCCTGGCGGCATCGGCTGGGTCGGGCAGGGCGGGCAGGTCGTCCGCCACGAGCCGGATGGCGATGACCTCGAGCGCGGCGCCGCCGAGCAGCTTGAGGAAGGAAAGTTCCAGGATGAACACGATGCCGGACGCGAACAGCAGCCGCATCGCGACGGCCGCGGCGGTTCCGATGATGTAGGCCCGGCGCCGGTCGGACGGCTGCAGCCCACGGCAGGCCAGAGCGATGACGACGGCGTTGTCCGCGCTCAGCAGGAGGTCAACGAGGGCTACCTGCAGGGCTGCGCCGGCTTGTGGAAGCTGGTCCAGGTTGAGCATGGCAGGAGGTTTCCGGGTGGGGCGGCAAGGTTGGAGGCTGGCCGGGGTTGGTGCAACAGGCGCTGGGGCCTGCGCCGCCTGGCGGGGTCGAAGGGTCTTGGGTGGGGGATTGCTGCCTGGCCCCTCTCGGTCCGGGCCGGCATGAGGGGGCGGCAAGGGCCAAGTCCTGCCTGTCGGCCCGCAGGTTCCGGTCTCGGATGGGCGAGCTAGGCTCTCGCGGCCTCCCTCACCCCGGCCTTGGTCCGCGTTGCGGCCCAAGCCCGGAGGGAGAGGGAGCAGGCAGCGTCGCCGTGCCCGACCGTGGTGGTTCCCCCCGTGCCTGGTTTGGGCTAACACGCCGCGCATGGCACGCACCGCCTCGATCACCCGCAACACGCTGGAGACCCGCATCACAGTCACGCTGGACCTGGACGGCGCCGGGGAGGCGCGCGTGGCGACGGGGATCGGCTTCCTCGACCATATGCTGACGGCGCTGGCCCGGCACGCCATGGTCGATCTGGACGTGCGGGCGGAGGGCGACCTGCACATCGATTTTCACCACACGACCGAGGATGTGGGCATCGTGCTCGGCCAGGCGCTGGCGCAGGCGGTGGGGAACAAGCGGGGCATCCGCCGCTATGGCCACGCCAGCCTGCCGATGGACGAGGCGCTGGTGGACGCGGCGCTGGACCTGTCGGGGCGGCCATTCCTGGCGTGGTCGGTGCGGTTCGGGCCGGACAAGATCGGGCCGATGGACACCGAGCTGTTTGAGGAGTTCTTCCGTGCCTTCGCCATGAACGGGCTGCTGACGCTGCATGTGCGGCAGCAGGCCGGGCGCAACGCGCACCATGTGGCGGAGGCCTGCTTCAAGGCCGTCGCGCGGGCGTTGCGGCAGGCAGTGGAGCCGGACCCGCGGGCGGCGGGCGCCATCCCGTCCACCAAGGGGGCGCTATGAAAATCTGGACGGCCCACGTGAAGAAGGCCCAAGCCCCCGTGCTGGTGAGGGAAGGATGGAGCTGGGGTGCCGCGCTGTTCGGCCCGCTGTGGCTGCTGGCGCATCAGGCCTGGATTGCGGGGGCGATCTACTTGGCCCTGGTCGCGGTGCTGGTGGTGGCGTTGCCGGCGGGATTGCAGGCGGTGGCGGCGCTGGGATTGGGGGTGCTGTCGGGGCTGCTGGGGCGGGATGTGCTGCGCTGGTCACTGGCCCGGCGCGGCTATGTGATGGACCATGTCGTGGCGGCGCAGGATGAGGAGGCGGCGCTGGGCCGGTTGCTGGACGCACGCGGGGACTTGGCCGCGGCGCAGAACTGGCAGTTGCGGTGATGCGCGCTGCGTCGGCCAAGCCGGGTACGAGGTCGGGGCCGATGCGCGTTGCGGTGGTAGACTATGGCAGCGGCAACCTGGCCTCTGCCGCCCGGGCGCTGACGGTCGCGGCGGAGCGGGCGGGAATTGCGGCGCAGGTCGAGATCACCGGGGATGCGGGAGCGGTGGCCGCCGCGGACCGGGTGGTGCTGCCGGGGCAGGGAGCATTCGCCGATTGCGCCGCGGGGCTGGCGGCGGTGCCGGGGCTGCGACAGGCCATCGAGGCCAGCGCCGGGGCGGGGCGGCCGTTCCTGGGCATCTGCGTCGGGATGCAGTTGATGGCGCGGCGCGGGCTGGAGCACGTGGAGACGGCCGGGTTCGGCTGGATCGAAGGCGAGGTCGCGGCGATGGACCCGCCGGGGCTGCGGTTGCCGCAGATGGGGTGGAATGCGCTTGCCTTCACGCCGGGGACGCATCCGCTGCTGGACGGGCTGCAGCCGGGGGACCACACGTATTTCGTCCATAGCTACGCGTTGCGGGGCGGAGACGGGGCGGACCTGCTGGCGACCACCGATTATGGCGGCCCGGTGACGGCCCTGGTGGCGCGCGGCAACCGGGCCGGCACGCAGTTCCACGTGGAAAAAAGCCAGGAGGTGGGGCTGCGGCTGCTGGCCAACTTCCTGCGCTGGATGCCGGAGCCTGGGGCGGGGGAGCGGCAGGGTGCCTGACCTGGTTTCCGGTTTGGGGCGGCACGGCTTGCAGGTGGAGCGTGCGGCGGAGCTGGGCGACGACGACATGCAGGCGCTGTGCGAGGCCGCTGATGCCGCGATCATCGAGGGTGGCGGGTTCGGGTGGGTGAAGTCGCCGGGGCGGCTGGCGCTGCAAAGCTACTTTACGGGAACCCTGCTGGTGCCGGAGCGGGAGCTGTTCGTCGCCCGGCTGGACGGGGTGATCGTCGGCAGCGCGCAGTTGGTGCGGCCGGCGCGGAACAACGAGGCGCAGGCATTCTCGGCGACGCTGTGCCATGCGTTCGTGGCGCCGTATGCGCGGGGGCACGGGCTGGCGCGGCTGTTGACCCGGCGGATCGAGGATGGGGCGCGGGCGCTGGGATACCAGGTGCTGAACCTGGACGTGCGGGAGACGCAGGAGGCGGCGATCCGGCTGTACGAGGGGCTGGGATATCACCGGTGGGGGGAGCACCCGGCCTATGCCCGCGTGGCCGGACGCACGGTGCGGGGGGTGTTCTTCACCAAGCTGCTGCAGCGGGAGCCGAAGGCTTGAGGCATTGCTGCTGCTCCCTCTCCCTCTGGGAGAGGGTTGGAGTGGGGGAAGCCGCACGCACCGGGCCTTGCCGAGTTCAGGGCGGGTCTGATGCTTTCCGTGGGATGCGCAGCCCTGGCGGCTTCCCTCACCCCGGCCTTGGTCCGTTTCACGGCCCAAGCCCGGAGGGAGAGGGAGCAGCAAGCTCTCATCTGCTCGCGCGATGATGCGGTCCCTGACGCTTTATCCCGCCATCGACCTCAAGGATGGGGCTTGCGTGCGGCTGCGGCGGGGGGAGATGGAGCAGGCGACGGTTTTTTCTGACGATCCCGGGGGGCAGGCGCGGGCGTGGCAGGACGCCGGGTGCGCCTGGCTGCATATAGTCGATCTGAATGGGGCGTTTGCCGGGCGCTCGGTGAACACCGGGGCGGTGGCGGCGATCCTGGAGGCGGCGCGGGTGCCGGTGCAGTTGGGCGGCGGCATCCGGGACATGGCCGGGATCGAGCGGTGGCTGCAGGCGGGGGTGCGGCGGGTGATCCTGGGCAGCGCGGCGGTGCGGTCGCCGGAGCTGGTGGCCGAGGCGTGCCGGGCGTTCCCCGGGCAGGTGGCAGTGGGGATCGACGCGCGGGACGGCTGGGTGGCGACGGATGGGTGGGCGACAACGACGGCGGTCACTGCGACGGACCTTGCGCTGCGGTTCGAGGACGCGGGGGTGGCGGCGGTGATCTACACCGACATCGCGCGGGACGGCATGGGGTCCGGGCTGAACCTCGCGGCGACGCTGGCGCTGGCGGCGCGGCTGCGGACGCCGGTGGTGGCGAGCGGCGGCGTGGGATCGCTGGCGGACTTGCAGGCGTTGCGGGATGCAGCGGGGCGGGATGCCGGGGCGCCGGGGATCGAGGGTGTCATCGTTGGGCGGGCGCTGTACGACGGCAGCGTGGGCGTGGCGGATGCGTTGCGGGTGCTGGCGGGAGCCTAGCGGGGCCAGAGGGCGGCGCACAGGCTGGCGCCGCGCTGCTTGTTTCGGCTGCGCCGCCAGCACATGTCCGTAATGAAGCAGGCGCCAGGCAACGCCCGCATGAGCGGAGGACATCGCATGGGTCGGCTTCAGGGCAAGCGCGCGGTCATCACCGGCGGGACGACGGGCATCGGCCTGGCGACGGCGAAACTGTTCCTGCAGGAGGGCGCCCGGGTCGCCATCACCGGGCAGAACGCGGACCGCCTGCAGGAGGCGCGCCGCACCCTGGATCAGGAGGGACCGGATGTGCTGGCCATCCAGTCCGACGCCGGGTCCGTCGCGGCGGCCGAGGCGATGATCGCCGAGGTCGGGCGTGCGTTCGGCGGCATCGACGTGCTGTTCCTCAATGCGGGGATCGCCAAGTTCGCGCCGCTGCCGCAGACGACCGAGGCTCTGTTCGACGAAATGTTCGCCATCAACGTCAAGGGCGTGCTGTTCACGGTGCAGAAGGCCGAGCCGCTGCTGCAGCCCGGCGCCAGCGTGATCGTCACGACCTCCAACGCCAACCGGATGGGCCTGGCGGGTTCGGTGGCCTATGCGGCGACCAAGGCGGCGGCGCGCTCGATGGTGCGGGTGCTGGCCGCAGAGATGGCGGGGCGGGGCATCCGGGTCAACGCGGTCTGCCCGGGTCCGGTGGAGACCCCGATCTTCGGCAAGAGCGGGCTGCCGCCGGACGTGATGCAGGGGATGGTGGCCATGCTGCTGTCGAAGATCCCGCTTGGCCGCGTCGGGCAGGCGGATGAGATCGCGCGGATCGCGCTGTTCCTGGCGTGCGGCGACTCGTCGTTTATGACCGGGGCGGAGATCGTGGCCGATGGCGGCTGGACGGATGTGGGAATGTAGCGGCAACCGTCCGCCGGG
>CAXTFY010000203.1:0-9598 GCA_964243265.1 uncultured Acetobacteraceae bacterium
TACAGCGCGTAGGACTGGAACACCATGGCGATGTCGCGGTCCTTGGCCGGCACATCGTTCATCACGCGGCCGCCAATCCGCAACTGCCCGGCGCTGATCGACTCCAGCCCGGCCACCATGCGCAACGTCGTGGACTTGCCGCAGCCGGATGGACCCAGCAGCACCATGAACTCGCCATCCGCGACATGGATATCCACGCCATCGACTGCCGGATGCGCGCCGCGGCCATAGCTTTTGGTTATGCCGGTCAGTTGCACGTCTGCCATCAAGGCGCCCCGTTCACTTCACTGCGCCTGCGGTCATGCCCTGGATCAGCTTTTCGGAGAAAAACGCGTAAACCAGGATCACGGGGATGACGGAGATCATCACGCCAGTCGCGATCAGCCCGATATCCTGGAAGTGGTCGCCCATGAAACGCTGGATGCCCACGGGCAGCGTGCGCAGCTCGTCGTCGGTGATGAGCACCACCGCGAACAGGAACTCGTTCCACAGCAGGATGAAGTTCAGGATGATCGTGGTCGCGATCGCGGGCATGCCGATCGGCAGCACCAGCCGCAGGAAGATCTCCAGGTCGCCATAGCCGTCCACCTTGGCGGCGTCGAACAGGTCCTGCGGGATGCGGGAGAAGAAGCCCTCCAGCAAGTACACCGTCAGCGGCAACTGCAACGACACATAGACCATGATCAGCCCGAGCCGGCTGTTATACAGGCCGAATTCCACCAACACCTGGTAGATCGAGATCAGCACCACCTGCGGCGGAAAGATGATCGAGGAAAACAGGATGCCGTAGATCAGGCGGTTGCCGCGGAACCGGTAGCGCGCCAGGCAATGCGCCGCCGCCGCCCCGGCGATGGTCAGCACGGCCACGCTCACCACCGTCACCAGCACGCTGTTGGTGAAATAGGTGCTGAAGCTGGAATCGACCCACGCCTCGCGGAACTGCTCCCAGTGGAACGGGCTTGGCCAGGCATAATGGTCGGCGCTGATCTCCGTCGTGGTGCGCACGGACATGGTGCCGACCCACAGGAACGGCGCCGTCGCGTACACCGTGTAGGCGACGAGAATCGCCATGATCCCGCCGCTCGACAGGAAGCGTTGCAGCCGTGCGCCGGTCACCCGCCTAGAACTCCAGCTTGTCGCGGGAGCGCAGGGCGTAGTTCAACCCGAGCACCAGGACCAGCACCGCAAAGAACCACACGGTCGCGATGGTCGAGGGATAGCCCAGGTCGAACGTGTTCCAGTTGAATGCGCGCTTGTAGACGTAGGTGGACACGGTTTCGGTGGACCAGAGCGGGCCGCCCTGCGTCATGATCCAAACCAGGTCGAACACCTTCATCTTGCCGATGAACGCCAGGATATAGAGGTTCAGCAGCGTCGGCCGCAGCAGCGGGACGATGACGTGGCGCAGCTTGCCGCCCCAGCCGCAATTGTCCAGCTCGGCGGCTTCCAGCACCTCGGCCGGCAGCGAGTGGATCGCCGCCAGGCACACCACCATGTTGAAGCCCGCCCACTTCCAAACGTCGGTGAAGATCAGCGCAGCCAGGGCCAAATGCGGGTTGCCCAGCCAAGCGCTGGCCAGGCCACCGAGGCCCACAGCCCGCAGCAGCAGGTTCACGGCGCCCCAATCGTAATTGTAGATCCACAACCACAGGATCGCGACCACCACGTAGGACAGCAGCACGGGGGTGAACCACGCGATCCGCAGGAAGCGCGCAAATGGCACCTTGGCGTACAGGCAGAGCGCCAGCAACAGGCCGATTGCCACATCCAGCACGGGGGCTGCCACAGACCAAATCAGCGTGTTGAGCACGGCGCGCCAGAACGTGCTGTCGCTCCATAGCGCCGCGTAGTTGGCGAGGCCGACGAACTCGGGCGCAGCCGGGTCGTCGATGGTGAAGAAGCTGTTGTAGATCGTGCGCAGCGCCGGGTAGGCGGTCATGCCGACATAGATCAACAGCGCCGGGCCGAGAAACACCAGCAGCACCGGCCAGGATGCCGTGCGCGTGTCGGTGCCGCGGGACCGGGTCCGCCGGCGGGTGACGGGCGCGCTGGCGGGCGCTGCGGCGACGCTGCCTACTTGTGGCATGCTTCGTCCATTTGCGTGGCCGCATCGGCCACCGAAATCAGCCCAGCCGGCAGGGCTGTGTTCATCACCTGGGCGAAGGTCTCGGCGCACTTGCCCCGCATGTGCAGCAGCGGCGTGCCGAGGAAGAACTGGGCGTGCTCGTCACGCTCGTTCAACTCCTTGAAGTAGGCGGCGTGGCTGCTGTTGATCCCGCCGGCATCCGAGCGGATGCCGCTTTGCAGCGACACCTGCTCCACCCACTTGGTGCCGTTCTCCACCGTCGCCATCGACTTGAGCAAGGCGCCGGCGCACGGCTTGTTCGGGCTGCGGCTGTACATCACGAAGGAACCGCCGACGGAGAGCGTCTTGCAGGTGGGGCAGGCGCCATCGGTCATCGCAGGCGCCTGCATGATGCCGAGCGGGAACCCGGCCGGCTGGCCGCCCTTGTCCGGCGCCGCGAACGCACGGCCCGTGTACCAACTAGCGTCCGGGAAGGTCACCGCGCCCGGCGTCGCGTAGAAGTAGTAATGCGACTCGCCGAGCTTCAGGGTCGAGATGCTCTTGGGAAAGGCGCCGGCGTCCACGATGGTCTTGAACCAGGTGAGCGCCGCGGTCACCCTGGGGTCCCTGTAGGGCAACGTGCCGTCCAGCAGCTTGCCATAGTCCTCGGCGCCGAGCTTGTGCAGCAGCAGCTCGTAGCTGAGGAATGCGCCCGGAAACGGCCGGTCAGCCGTGCCGGCGGCGATCGGGGTGACGCCGGCGGCGACCGCCTTGTTCACCATCTCGGCGAACTGGTCCTGGGTGAACTGCGCGTTCTCCGGCAGTTCCATGCCAAGCTTTTTCAGCAAGTCCCGGTTGTAGAATACTTCCACCGTGTAGGCTTCGGCCGGTACGGCATAGACGTGGCCCTTGTAAGTCCAGGCCTGCTTTGCCCAGTCGTTCAGGTTGGCGGTGTCGATCACGTCGTCCAGCGGCGCCAGGTAGCCGCCGGTCAGGAATTCAGGTGAGTCGGGCTCCATGTAGAAGATGTCGGGCGCCTGACCGGTGCGCACGGCGGACTTGGCCTGGGTGTATTCATCGGCCTTGGGGATGAAGCTCAGCTTCACCGGGCATTGCGGCTCTGCCTTCTCGAACGCCGCGACGCGGTCGGTCACCCACTGCTTCTTGGCCGGCTCGTCGGGCCAGTTGCTCCACATGGTGATGCCCGCGGCGGAGGCGGTCGTGCTGACCGCAAGGAGCGCCGTGAAGCACGCCGCATTCAGAACGGACCGAAACATTGGTCGCAACCCCCCGATTATTGTTGGCGCGAAGCAAGCGTG
This sequence comes from uncultured Acetobacteraceae bacterium, assembly GCA_964243265.1. Taxonomy (GTDB): domain Bacteria; phylum Pseudomonadota; class Alphaproteobacteria; order Acetobacterales; family Acetobacteraceae; genus DASWOJ01. Next base: position 3,385 of record CAXTFY010000203.1, read on the forward strand.
AAAATTCGCAGGTTGTCAATAATATTGAATGTTGCTAACTTGATGACGTGTGGTCATGCCGTGAAGTGGGCTGGTTCATCGATAATAAAGGGGAGCCGGTCCATGGCCGTGGGCATCCGCAACGGACTTGCCAGCTACGGCGATGACGGGTTCAGCCGGCTCCTGCGCCGGGCATTCATCAAGGCGATGGGCTGCTCGGACGATGCCCTGTCCCGCTTCGGCTCGTCGAGGAACCAAGCCATCCCAGCCGTTCCGGTTGGCACGGGCCGGCAACCGGGACCGTTGACGCCCCTTCGCCATCCCGCCCACACTCCGCCCCAACGCGACGGCCGCCAAGTGCCGTGACCAGGGATGGGCCAGACATGATCCGGATACAACGCCGAAGCCTGATGGCAGGCGCCGCCGCGCTGACGTTCGCGCGCTCCGCTGCCGCGCAAGGCAGCCTGGAGCTCATCCGCATCGGCTGGCTCGGCTCCTTCACCGGGCCGGCCAGCGCGCCCGCCGTCGGGTTCGACCGCGGCGTGCAATTCGCCGCCAAGGCGATCAACGCGGCCGGCGGCGTCAAGGGACGCATGATCGAGATCGTCACCCGCGACACTCAGGGCGACCCGACCAAGGCCGTCAACGCGGTGCAGGACCTGATCAGCCGCGCCAAGGTCAACGCAGTCTGGGGTCCCACCAACTCCGGCGAGTCGCTGGCCGTCACGCCCATCATGGCGCGGGCCAAGATGCCCAACATCCATCCCTGCGTCATCGACAGCCTGATCGACCCGGCGAAGTACCCCAACGCCTTCCGCATCGCCCCGTCGAACGGCCAATGGGACGATGCGGTGCGCGACTATACCCTCAAGGTGCTGCATCTGCGGGATGTGGCGGTGTTCGGCGACACGACGGGCTACGGCACCACGGCCGCCGCCGCATCCGTGGCCGCCTTCGCCAAGGACGGCGCCCGCGTCGCCTACCAGGCGCAGATCGACTCCACCCAGCCGGACGTCTCGCCCGACATGCTGCGCGCCCGCGATGCGGGGGCGAAGGCCGTGGTGGTGTGGACGGTGGCCGTGGGGATGCTCGCGCGGCTGATGAACCAGCGGGCCAGCATGGGCTGGGACGTGCCGATCCTGGGGCATCCCTCCCTGGGTTCGGGCGAGGTGCGCGGGCTGCTCGACACGCCGGGCAACTGGGACAAGGTGTACATGGCCGGCTACCGGTCCTGCTCCTTCGATGCCGCGGGCAAGCTGCCGGAGCGCAGTCAGGAGTTCGTCTCGCGCCTGTCCGGCCAGGTGAACCTGGCTGACACGCTGCTGTGGTGGGTGGCCTGCGGCAACGATGCCGTGCACCTGATCGCCTCCGCGGTCGAGGCGAGCGGCGAGAGCACCAGCGCCGCCATCATCGCCGATTGGAACAAGACCCGCGGCTATCCCGGCGTGTTCGGCGACTACACTTTCACCGCCACCGACCATAACGGCTACCCGCAGGACGGGGTGGTGATGAGCCTGGCCAACTCGCAGAAGGACGGCGCCTTCAACCTCGCGCCGGGCTAGGCGGTTGCTCGCCTCCATCCTCGTCACCGGCTTGTCGCTGGGCAGCGTGTATGCGCTGATCGGCGTGACCTACAACGTGATGTTCTCCGCCTCCCGAGTCATGAGCTTCACGGCCGGGCAGCTCGGCATGCTGGGCGGCGTGTTCGGCGCGCTGTTCGTGGCGCGGCTGGGCGTGCCGTGGCCGCTGGGGCTGCTGGCGGCGCTCGCCTGCTGCGCGCTGGTCGGCGTGGTGACGGAGATGGTGGCGGTGCGCCCGGTGCTGGCCAGCCTGGACAAGCATCTCTACGTGCTATCGACCCTGGCCGTGGCGCTGATGATCCAGCAGGCGACCGCCATCTGGTGGGGCACCGAGCCACGGCCCTTCCCGCGCCTCGCCGGCTTCGCCGTGGCCGGGGTGGAAGAGCGGTTCTGGCTGCCCCCGCTCGCCTGCGTCCTGACGATCGGCGGGCTGGAGTGGATGTACCGCCGCACCCTGGTCGGCCGCGCTTTCCTGGCGATCGCGGAGGACGGGTTCGCCGCCCGCGCGCTCGGCCTGCCGGAGCGGCGGATGCGGATGCTGTCCTATGCGCTGGCGGGTGCGATTGCCGGGCTGGCGGGGTTCAGCGGCGGGCAGTTGCTGCTGGCCTACTTCGCCAACGGGGCGATGCTGAACTTCTACGGCTTCGTCCCGGTGGCGCTGGGTGGGCTGGGCAACAACCGCGGCGCGGTGGCGGGCGGGCTGCTGCTGGGAGTGTTCCAGCAGGCGGCGAACTTCACCGTGGGCGGCGTGTTCGCCTCCGTCGCGGTGTTCGCCGTGTTCATCGCGGTGCTGCTGCTGGCGCCGCAGGGCCTGTTCGCCAACCCGGCGGCCCGGCGTGTCTGAGGTCGCCGCCTTGCCCGGGCAGGTGCGGGCGCCGCGACTGGCCGCGGCGGTGCCCTACGTTCTGGTGCTGGCGGTGCTGGCGGCGATCCCGTTCGCCGGTGGCGACTACTGGACGACCATCGCAACCCGGGCCGCCGTGTATTGGGTGCTGGTCGCCGGGCTGAACCTGGTCGTGGGCTTCGCCGGCCAGTTGGCGATCGGCTACGTGGCCCTGCTGACGCTCGGCGCCTACACGGCGAGCGCGCTGGCGGAGAAGCTGGGCGTCCCGGCCCCGCTGGCCCTGCTGGCGGCCGGGGTGGTGGGGGCCGCGGGCGGCGTGGTGGTGGGACTGCCGGCGCTGCGGCTGCGGACCTTCTACTTCGCCATGAGCACGCTCGGTTTCGCCACCATCGTGACCCAGGTGGCCCTGGCCTGGACCAACGTCACCGGCGGCGGCGTGGGACTGCCCGGCCCCAGCTTTCCCGCGCCGTTCGACGACACCAACGGGTTCTATGCCCTATGCGTGGTGATCGCGGGGGTGGTGACCGTGCTGGCGGCCAATATCGGCTTCAGCCGGTTCGGCCGCTCGCTGGTTGCGCTGCGCGACGCGGAGGTCGCGGCCGAGGCGTGCGGCGTGGCCAAGACGCCGCTGCTGCTGAGGGTGTTCATCTTCAGCGGAGCGGCCGGCGGCGTGGCCGGGGCGCTGTTCGCCACCTTGCAAAGCTACATCACGCCGGATGCCTTCACCTTCGACCTCTCGGTGCTGTTCTTCACCGCCATCCTGATCGGCGGGCGCGGCGCCGTGCTGGGGCCGCTGCTGGCGACGGGGCTGCTGACGGTGCTGCCGGAATTCGCGGCCCCGCTGGTCGCCTGGTCCACCTTCCTCTATGCCGCCCTGCTGCTGCTGATCGTGCTGCTGGCGCCCGGCGGCATCGCCGACCTGCTGGACCGTGCCAACCGCCGCCCGCTGCACCTCGACCGGCACATCATCCCCCGCATTGCGTTGCTGCCGGACCTGCTGCATCCGCGCGGCGGCGAGTTGCGGCTGTCCGGCCTGGCGCTGCGCTTCGGTGCGGTGCGCGCCATCGACGGGCTGAACCTGCTGCTGCACGGCGGCGAGGTGCACGGGCTGATCGGTCCCAACGGCAGCGGCAAGACGACGACGCTGAACGCGATCAGCGGCTTCGTGACCCCACAGGAGGGCAGCGTGACGGTGGACGGGCAGGCGCTGGTGCCCGGCGCCTCTGCACGGCGCGCCTTGGCCGGGATCGCCCGCACCTTCCAGACGCCTCGCGTGGCCGGCGAGGCCAGCGTGCTGGACAATGTCATGCTCGGTGGCACCGGCGGCGCCCGCGCCGGCTTCGTCTCAGCCATGCTGACCCTGCCGCGTGCCCGGCAGGAGGAAGCTGCCCTGCGAACCCGTGCCCTGGCCGCCCTGCAGGCCGTCGGGCTTGAGCGGCTGGCCAGCATCCGCGCCGACCGGCTGCAGCACAGCGAGCTGCGCTTCGTCGAGATTGCCCGGGCAGTGATGGCCAACCCGCGCTTCCTGCTGCTGGACGAGCCTGCCGCCGGGCTGTCGCCGGACGAGATAGAGCGTCTGGGCCGGCTGGTCCGCGCCATCGCCGCCGCGGGGACCGGCGTGCTGCTCGTCGAGCACCATGCCGACCTGATCTTCGCCGTCTGCGACCGGGTTACGGTGCTGAACCTTGGCCGCACCCTGGCCGCCGGCACGCCGGCCGAGATCCGGGCGCATCGCCAGGTCGTGGAGGCCTATCTTGGCGGCTGATCCCCTCCTGGACGTGCCCCTTCTGGACGTGCCCTTGCTGGACGTGGACGACCTGCATGCCGGCTATGGCAAGGTGGCGGTGCTGCATGGTGTGAGCCTGACGGTCGCGCCCGGCGAGATCGTGGCGCTGCTCGGCCCCAACGGAGCCGGCAAGTCCACCCTGCTGCGCGCCATCTCCGGCCTGCTGCCCAGCACGGGGGCGCGGCGGTTTGCCGGGGGCGACCTGCCCAGCGACCCGCGGGCCGCGGTGCGCGCCGGGCTGGTGCACGTGATCGAGGGCCACCGGGTGTTCACCGGCCTGAGCGTCGCCGACAACCTGCTGCTGGCCGGCTACGACGTGCCCAAGGCCGAGCGGGCGCGCCGGGTGGACGAGGCGCTGGCCTACTTCCCGGAGATCGCCGCCAAGCGGACGGAGCGCGGCGGTGCGCTGTCGGGCGGGCAGCAGCAGATGCTCGCCGTGGCGCAGGGCCTGGTGCAGCGCCCCCGGCTGATGATGCTGGACGAGCCATCCGCCGGGCTGTCCCCCGTGCTGGTGGACCGCGTGCTGTCGGTGCTGGCCCAGCTCCGCCAGGGCGGCACCGCCGTGCTGCTGGTCGAGCAGTTGATCGACAAGGCCGTGGCCCTGGCCGACCGGGTCTGCGCGCTCGCCCGCGGCCGGATCGTGCTGGAGGCCGCAGCCGCAGAACCCGGCCTGCACGCGCGGCTAGAGCAAGCCTACATGGGCATCGCCGGGGCACCATGAGGATCGCCCGCGTCACTACCCACCACGCCGCCATCCCCTATGCCTATGACGGCCCCCGCCATGCGGTCGGCGGGCAGGGCTGGACCACGCTCGACATGCTGCTGGTGCGGATCGAGACGCGCGGCGGCCTGGTCGGCTGGGGGGAGGCGTTCGGTCATGGCTGCATCCCCGCCACGAAGGCGGCGCTGGACACGCTGGTCGCCCCGTGGCTGCTCGGCCGCGACGCCAGCGACATCGGCGGCATCGCCCACGGGCTGGCGCAGGCGATGCACCTGTTCGGCCGCAACGGGCCGCTGAGCTATGCGATGGCCGGGGTGGACATCGCGTTGTGGGACATCCTCGGCAAGCGCGCCGGCCTGCCACTGCACGACCTGCTGGGCGGCGCCCGCCGGCGCCAGGTGCCGGTTTACGCCAGCCTGCTGCGCTACGGCGACCCGGCGCGCACCGCCCGCAACGCCGCCGCCGCCCAGGCGGAGGGCTATGGCGCGGTGAAGCTGCACGAGATCGACCCCGCCGCCGTACTGGCCGCCCGCGATGCGCTCGGGCCTGATGCGGTGCTGATGGACGACGTGAACTGCCCCTGGTCGGTGTCGGAGGCGCTGGAGCACGAGCGCCTGCTGCGCCCGGCCGCCCTGCACTGGCTGGAAGAGCCGGTCTGGCCGCCGGAGGACGCCGCGGGGCTCGCCCGGGTACGGGCTGCCGGCACGCCGGTCGCCGCCGGGGAGAACTGCGCGACGGTGCATGGCTTCGCCGACCTGTTCGCCGCCGGGTCGGTGGACGTGGCGCAGCCCAGCGTCGCCAAGATCGGCATCACCGCCGCACGCCAGGTCATCGCGCTGGCAGATGCGGGCAACGTGCGCGTCGTGCCGCACTGCGCGTATTTCGGACCGGGCTATCTCGCCTCCCTGCACCTTGCTGCGACGCTTTCGGGGCCGCCGCTGGAGCGGCTGTGGCTGACGCTGGAGGCAAGCCCCTTCGCCGATTGGCTGGACGCGCCCGGTGGCATGGCGGCCGTCCCTACCGGTCCCGGCCTGGGCTGCGACCCGGATGAGGCAATCCTGGAACGTTACCGCCGCGCCCCGGTGGGCGAGGCAAAGGAGGCAGCATGAGGATCACCGCCCTTCACACCACGCCCGGCGAGCTGACCCTGCCCAGCCCGGCGGTCGGCGGCCTGGGGCCGATCTACAAGATCGGCCTGGTCGCAACCCGGATTGAGACGGATGCGGGGCTGTTTGGCGAACATGTGCTCATTACCCTGCACGGCCGCCACGTCCGCGTGCTGGAGGAGATGGTGCAGAGCCTGG
>CAXTFY010000204.1:0-9549 GCA_964243265.1 uncultured Acetobacteraceae bacterium
CTGGAACGCGCAGAAGTCGGCATCGGTCGGGGACATGAAATCGACCGGGATGTGGATGTAGGCCATGCCGAGCCGGGTCACGTCGCCGCGCTCGTCAGGGAGCGCGTTTTCGTGGGTATGCAATCCGAGGTTGATGACGTGACCGACGCCGAGTTTGGCGATGGCAGCGAGTTGCAGCCTCGTCGGCTGCCCAGACGTGGTCACTCGCCCATCGAGGCGGCGCCAGTTCACAATGTCCCGTGGATCGTCCATCGCGTCCTCCTGCCTCCGGTATCGCAGGGTGCTCAACCAGACGCCAGGCAACCGAGCGCTGCGAGGTTGGACCTGCACCGTTGCAGCAGCGGCGCCATGCCGGTGGCGGCCGCTAGGCGAAGCGCCGCCTCGTAGTGCGCCTGGCTGGCGGATGCCGAGCCAAGATCGGCCAGCGCTTCGCCCAGCACGACGTTTGCAAGGGCCTCGTTGCCGCGCTCGCCATGCATGCGGGCGACCTCGATGGCCTTCTCGGCTTGCCGCGCAGCCTCGTCGGCGCGACCGGCAAGCTGGTGCGCCTCGGCTAGCCAGGCGAGTTCATTGGCATGGCTCACGAGGATGCCGCTGCGCCGCGTACGGTCTGCAGCCTGCTCGATGAGGTCGATCGCCTCGTCGAACTGGCCCAGACGCGACAGGACGTGCCCAAGGCACGACGAGATGTTGGTCGCCCAGGCGAAAAATTCCCACTTGCGGCATAGCAGGAGGCTGAAGCGCAGGGTCGCTTCCGCCTCCCGCAGCCGCCCGGCAAAGGCAAGCGCGAAACCCTCGCTGAGGTGCGCGATCGTCCTGCAAAGCGGCAAGTCCGCCTCATCGGCAAGCCGCCGCATCCTGGTGGCGGCGGCCTCGGCCTCGGCGGTCTCGCCCAGCCGTGACAGTGCCCATGTCAACCAGCCATGGTAGAAGATGATCGACGGCCCCGGCGTTCCCGTCCAAGTCATCGGGTCGCGTGCCTCCAAGGTCGAAATCAGGGCGCGCAACGTGGCCACCGCCATGGCATAGTCGCCGGCTGAGTAGGCTGCTTGTGCGCTGAAGTAACGCGCAGCCGTATCGAGGTCCTGATCACCGTCAGAAAGACGGATCGCCGCGGCCGCCATTTCAAGCGCCCCGTTGGGCCTGCCGACCAGTTGTAGGTCCTTGGCAAGGAACGCAGTCGCCCACCCCAGCCGATGCCGGTTGCCGAGTTGGCGCGCAAGGCTTTCGGCCCGCATCGAGTTGTCTAGGCTTTGCGCGATCCCGGCGGTCGGAAACAGCGAGTTGCGAAGTTCGAAACGCAGGTCTATTTCGCTGGCAAGCGCCTCCGACGAATGCGGCAGGCGTCCGCACGCCTCGACTGCCTGATTAAAGAACCGCGACGCCTCGGCATAGGCTGACCGGCTCGCCGCACGGCGCCCTGCGACGCGCGCCGCGTCGATGAGTTCCTCCCACATCTCGCCGCGTGCAGCATGGTAAACCAGCGTTTCCGCCTGCTCGGCCAACCGGTGCGTGTCGGTCCGCCTGATGGTTTGCACGACCTGTTGGTGCAAACGACGGCGCTGCTCCCGCGGCAGCCCGTTATAGGCCACTTCCTGGATAAGGGCGTGCGAGAAACCGATGTCGTCGCTGGACTGGCGGGCCTGCCCGAACATCCCAGCGCCCTGCAAGGCAGTGAGGCTGCTTCGGAAGTCCCTCTCCGAATACCGGCTGAGCATATCGCGCAGTATCCTGAGCGAAAACCGGTTGCCGAGTACCGCGGCGGTGACCAGGGCCCGTTTGCCCTCGGCGGCGAGCCGGTCGATGCGTGCCGCGATGACGGCCTGTATCGTTGGCGGCATGGCCGGTTGCCCGTCATCGTGTCCCCCATCCTGCCGCAACCTGGTGCTCTGCGCGTCCCGGAAAAGTTCCTCCAGGAAAAACGGGTTGCCTGCCGCCCGCCTGATCAGGAGACGGCGAAGCTCCTCATCCGCAGTGCCGGGAAATGCAATCTGGGCCAGCCGGTCCATGTCGTCTGACGAAAGCGGCCCGAGTGCGACCACGTTCAAACGGCGCCGCCCCCAAGCGGGCGTGTAATCCGGGCGGTGCGTCGTCAGCAGAAGCAACCGGCAGTCGGCTGCGGGGATGAAGTCGAGCAAACGCAGGCTCTCCGCGTCAGCCCATTGCAAATCCTCGATCAGCACGGTGATCGGGCGATGGCGGGCGAGCGCGTTGAGCGCGGCGCCTACGCTGCCGTCAAGCGCTTCGCGTCGAACCAGCGAGTCCAGCATGTCCCACGCCGCCGCATCCTCGCCAAGCGGCAGCGCCATCAACGACAACAGCGCCGGTGCGTATGCGGCGGCGTCACCAAGGTGGCTCAGGCGGCCTCGAACCCGTTCGGCTGCGAGGTCGGGGTCAACGCGGAGGTCAACCTCGAAAGCCGACCTCAGCAACGCCGCGATGAGCTGGTACGGCACGTCCCGACCATAGGAAACTGCCTCAGCCTGGATCACCTGCCACTCGTCCGGCTGCTGCGAGCGGGCGAATTCCCAAGCCAGCCTGGACTTGCCGGCCCCGGCGTCGCCGACGATCGCAACGGCAACGGGCACACCGGATCGGGCGCTTTGCGCATAGGCGGACAAGGCCGCCAACTCGCGGTCGCGCCCGACATGCGGACTCAGGCCGCGTGCGACCGATCCGCTGAAGCGCAACCCTCCCTGGTTTATGCCGGTCAATGCGAAAAGGTCGCGCGGCACGTCGAAGCCTCGGAGCGCGTGCGGCCCGAGCGGGATGGACTGCACGGTCGGGCCGGCCAGTGCGAGCGTGCTCGCATCGCAGAGCGTCGTTCCCGGACGCGCAAGGGTCTGCAGGCGCGACGCCAGGTGTATCGTGGCGCCGAAAGCGGGATAGGTCCCAGCGGCCTCGTTCCCCGGCCCGCCCAGCAGCGTTGGCCCGGATGCCAGGCCAATGCGCAGGCGAATGGCTGAATGCGAGGATGCTGCCGCCTCATGCATGCGGAACGCCGCACAGCAGGCACGCAACGCGTGGTCTTCTTGGCTGAGCGGCGCGCCGAACAGGGCCATCACGCCATCGCCAAGCACATGGTTCAGGGTGCCGTTGAAGGCCTGCACAGCCTCGACCATGATCTCCAGGGCCGGCGCCAGGATCGCTTGCGCCTCATCGGGCAAGCGGCCGGACACCATCTCGGTCGAGCCGACGAGGTCACCGAACAGGATCGTGAGATGCTTCACCTCACGAACAAGAAGCGGTTGACGGCTGTCTGCGAGCGGCGACGCCAGCACCATGCCGCATATGTCGCAGAAACGCGCTACAGCACGGTTGATGGTGCCGCAACGTCGGCAGGGATCAGAGCCACCAGGCGGCGTATGGGTCAACTGGGTCCATCCTGCCTGCACGTTGTCACGTAGTCTGGGTCATACAGCTCGGGTCACATAGCTGGCCGAGGGAGCCTAGGGCAAAGCCGGTCCCGGCCCGGCGTACTGCGTTGCAGCGATGGCCGCCCTGCCTGTGTTCACCGATGTCGTGATGGCTTCCTCGAAGGGCATCATCGAGACTAGATCAATGCTCTGAATTCCGGCCTGCGCAGAAAGCGCGATAGTGAATGCCTGGGCGGCGCCCTTGTCAGGCATCGCGAGCACCGCCATGGCGTCGTGATTGCCGAACATGGCGAATTTGTCGTGAACGACGTGTTTCAGCGGCCCGTTCTGGAAATACGGCGTGTCGTAGAAGTGGAACGAAGCAAACGACCCGCCGAGATGGGCGATCAACTTGCGGACTGGTTCCATGCGCTGATCGAAGCTTGCACCCTTTTGAACAATGTCGTGCCATCCACTTGCCGTATAAGAAAGATGGAGAAGATAGTGTTCCATACCAAGCGTCCGATTCCAGTCATTTCATAATGATAGTAGCATATCTTTCATTATGGTTCAACTGGGCGTAAGCCTTGCCTTATCGGGCTTGCAACCGCGAGACTGGACGAAAAAACAGCGCTTGAAAGATTGGTGGCCCTGACGTTTCGATATGGCGGTGACCATGGATAGAAGGCGATCTAGGTGGCGCACCGCCGGACCGCAGGCACAAAACTTTGAAACCCCGATCCAATTCCGACGCGAGAATGCCGGCGTTTGGAAAGCACCGGCAATCAGTCAGAACCTGCGTCAACCCGGAGCGTAAGTGGCTGGGACTGCGACCGTGCCAGCCGGCCATCACCGCTATCCTGCCCTGAATGCTGCGTTCAAAGCTGCCTTACCGGATGGCGTCGAAGGGGAGCCATGCAGCGGCGAGACCGGCAGGACGGACCCGCTGAACGTGGCAGCCTGCTGAGGCCCCATCCCGATTGGCTTACGAAAACAAATTCCTGGCCCAACTGACAGCCCACGCGTCCGCCTGGCCTTCACGCCCCCCCAACCTGGGTTGGGCTATCGCCGCCGCAGGATGAACCGCACCGGCCGGTCCGGCTGCGTGGTGACGAACCCCCGCGGCAGCACCGTCCCACGGCCAAAGAACTCCAGCCGGAAGCTCCGCATCAGCCGGGCCAGCACGATCACGGCCTCGGTAAGCGCGAACTGGGCGCCGACGCAGATACGCGGGCCGGCGCCGAACGGCATGTAGGCATAGCGCGGCGGCGACGGCGCGCCCGGCAGGAACCGGCTGGGGTCGAAGCGGTCCGGGTCCTCCCACATGCCGCGGTGACGCCCCAGCACCCAGGGCGACACGCTCACGACCGTGCCTGCGGCGATCGGCCGGCCGGCGATCACATCCGCCTCCAGCGCCTCGCGCACGATCAGGAACGCCGGAGGATACAGCCGCAGCGTCTCGTCGATGAAGGCGCGCGTATAGGGTAAGGACCGCATTGCCGCCGCCGCGCCGCCGGGGGACAGGTCGGCGAGGGCGGCCTCCTCCGCCATGCGCTCGGCGTGCGCCGGATATAGCGCCGCCAAGTAGCAGGCCCAAAACAGGGTGACGGCCGTTGTCTCATGGCCCGCCAGGATCATCGTTGCGACCTCGTCCCGCAACTGCGCGCGGTTGAAGCCCTCGCCGGTCTCGGGGTCACGGGCGGCAGCGAGCAGGTCGAACAGGTCGCGCGGCTCCGCCTCGGCCCGGGTCTGCGCCTCGCGCGCATCGATCAGGCGGTCGATGTAGCGCAGCCACTCCTTCCGGAAGCTCGCACGGCCGCGGTCCAGCGGGGATTGCATGCTGATCGGCAGCAACAAGTCCAGGAAGCCCGGCCGCGCAAACCGCACGGCATAGCTCAGCAGCATCGCCCGCATCTCGGTCCCGAAGCTCGCCATCTCCAGCGAGAACATCGACTGTCCCGCAATGCTCAGCGCCAAGTGCTGCAGGCGCTGCAACAACTCGACGGGGCGGCCGGCGCCCTGGGCGAGGTTGGCCTCCTCCGCCTCGGACGCACGAACGACATGGCGGGCCAGCAACGGCATCACCCGCGGCGCCATGGCCGGGGCGATGGCCCGGCGCTGGTGCCGCCACGCCTTGCCCTCGGCCAGGAACAGCCCCTCGCCCAGCACGGGTTGCAGCACCCGGCGGGCACCGATGTTACGGCCGTAGTTCTCATGATTGTCCACCAGGACGTGGCGGATACCCTCGGGATCGTTCAGCATGACCTGCTGGCGGCCCAGGAAGCTGCCGGGCAGGACTGACCGCTCGTAAGCAGCCTCGCCCCACAACTCCAATACGTTGCGGCGCAGGACGAGGAAAGCCTCTAGCTGCGTCCGTTGCCGGTTGGTGACCGGGGGGCGGGGCGGGGTGGGCATCGTGGCCGGGGCGCGCATTCCATCCATGCCAACGACATGGGGAGGATCGCCGCTGGGTCCAGGACCCCTGGCATGGCGGCTACGAGGCTCCGACGTTGCCCTGGTAGTCGCAGAACACGCTGACCGGGGCGCCGTCGCGCATCGCCTTACCGCGCCAGATGCCGTCGTGGTCCTTCTGCAATCCCGTGACCGCCGTGAAGCCGCCGGCTGTGATCCGCCGCCGTGCCTCGCTCCGTGTGAAGCTGTTGGCGCCGGGCACTGGAGCCGCCGAGGTCTTCAGGTTCGCGTTGGAGGTTGTGAGGGCCGGGGGCGCCGGCGTGCTGGTGTTGGCGTCGCTGCGCGGCACCCCGGTGCCGAACATGCCGCCAAACGTCGCCATCGAACCGTGCGGCGCCGGGACGGCTTGGCCCGGCACAACTCCGGTCACAGAGCCGTCCCGCCCGATGGTTGCGGGGCTGCCGGGTGCGATGTAGTAGGTGCCGGAATGCGGCGACCCCGACGTTTGCGCGGCTGCGGCGCCGGCCGCGACGGATGCTGCGATGGCCAGACCGAACGCTTTCATGCCAGATCCCCCTGGTGTTTCGCTCGCCGAACGCGGGCCGCGACGCCGGGTTGCAGGGACGGCGGGGTGGCGGCATGCGGCGGTGATTGCAGCCCGGGGCCGATTGCAGGCAGCGACAGCCAGCCCTGCCGGGCAGGCAAGCCGACCCCGACCGCACGGGCCGAGGGGGCGGTCATCAGTCGGTGAACCGGCGGGTTCGACCGGTCGCCGCAATACCTGTGTGATCCGACCGCAGCAGCGCGTCAAAGGCTTCGGCCGGTGTTCTCCAGCTAAGGGTCTTGCGCGGCCTCTCGTATAGGGTCGCGGCCACCGCCGCGAGGTCGTCCTCGCTGTGCAGGCTCAGCTCCGTGCCGTAGGGGAAGTATTGGCGCAGCAGCCCGTTGGTGTTCTTGTTCGTGCTGCGCCGCCATGGGCTGTCGGGACCGTAGAAGTGGACTTCCACACCCGTGTCACCTTTCGGCAGTACATGCTGGGACACGCTGCACCGAGGCGGGCGTGCGGCCGTCTATGGGATCGGTCGGCGACGCCTGCGACAACGCCATGGCCGAAAGCGTCTTCTCCACCCTGCAAGCCGAGCTGCTCAGCCGCCGCCGGTTTGCGTCGCAGGCCGAGGCGCGCATGGCCTGCTTCAGCTATGTCGAAGGCTGGTACAACCCCGTCCGCCTGCATTCCAGCCTGGGCTACCGCTCGCCCATGGCCTACGAAGCCGACATGGAGGCTGCCCTGGCCGCGACCTAAGCAGGCTTGCGCGGCTTGTCTCACAGATGGCTTGCGGCCGTGCCAAGCCGCGCAAGCCTGCTTAGGTTTTCATCCCTGTGCAAACCTGCAAAGGTTTGCTTAGCCCCAAGTCCGCAAACCATCCACCAAGGCGGGCCGATCCCAGCTTGTACCGACAACGATCGCTGTCATTGGAGGTCTGCGCGTCCTAGCCGATGCTCGCCGCCCAATGAAAGGGATGCACGTAATTGCAAAATTGACGCGACGAAAAGTTCGGCTTGGTGATGCCGTGCAAACGTTGTGCCTGTAAAGGCAGATGTCACGCCAAATGCACGTCGCCTGCTTTAGTATTGGGAATAGTCTGAATACGCCCTTGCTATAGTCCGGGTTCAGACCCGGTTTTTGCTAGCGCCGCTGCCGCAACTTGCTTAGGTTTGCGTAGCTTGATGCAGGGCGACGATGCAGGGACGACAAGCAGATACAATCCAGGGAACCGGCCCTCATGGGCATCGAGGGCGCATGCGAGGACGCCTGCTCAAGGACCCGGCTGCGCTGGCCGACTACGAGATCCTCGAGATGCTGCTTTTTCTCGGGATTTCGCGTCGTGATACCAAGCCGTTGGCCAAAGGGCTGATCATGCGGTTCGGTGGGTTGGCCAAAACCCTTATGGCGGGAGCCAAGCCGCTGTATGAAGCCGGTGTTCCGCCGCGGGCCGCCGAGGCGTTCGGGATGATCGCCGATGCTGCGGAGCAGTTGACCAAGGCCGAGCATCGAGACCCGGTGATGCTGCGCGATCACCTTGCACTGGCCGGCTACCTTGCCAATGGCGACCGACCCTGGAGGCAGGGCTGGTCGGTGCTGCTGCTTGGAACCCGGAACCAGGTTCTTGCGGATCGTGCGTGCGACGCGGCGGATGCGCCGTCAGTCGCCGGGCAGGTACTGCGGGAAGCGCTGGGGTGGCATGCCACGGCGGTCATTCTGGTGCGGGGCAGCGCGGGCTCTCCCGAGGTCACGGACGCCGACTGGGCCATGTTCAGAATTATGCAGGAGCGTGCTGAAGCGCTCTCGATCACGCTGCATGATCTCGTGGTAATCGGGAGGGACCGGCGCTGGTGCAGCTTGGCTGGAAGCCGTTAGCGTGCTCGGGCTGCTTCGACGCTGGCGAACCCGGGCCGAACGGGGTCGCCTGAGCTGCAGCTTCGATGCGGTGCTCGATCTGGACGAGGCCAGCCTGCCCATGGGGGTTGTCCCAGAGGCCGCGATGCAGGCCGTGACCGACCGGTTGGCCCGGGAGGCCGGAGTCCAGCGGCTGCGCGTGCGGGTCCGGGACGCACCAGCGCCAATAGTGCTGCGCCTGTTCGCGGCAGGACGCACGCTGGAACCTGAAGGGGAGGTTTGGTCGGCGTTGCGGGAGCGCTTGCTGGCGGGGGCAAGACACGCGCTCACGCAGGTTCCCCGCCACGGTGCGCCGCCAGAGCCTCACGCGCAGCTCGGGCCTCAAGCCCAGCCCGGCTTTGCGGAGATGCCGATTGACAGGTTCGCGGTCGGCTTGGAGGCGCTGGCTGCACTGGCAAAAAGCGTGGCGTCGGCGCCGATGGCAGTCCAGCCATCCCCGGCCACACCGTCGCCGGCGTCGTCCGATGTCGATCGTCTGGTCAGGCTGCTCGGCTTCGTCCTCCCCGGCGAGGACCGGGCGACCGCCATGCGGGCTGTAAGACGGTTCGGAAGCTACGCGGCGGTACTGGCGTCACCTGCATCGGAGCTTTCGCAGGTGCAGGGATTGGGTCCGCATAGCGTTGCTGCAATCCGCTTGATCCATGAGGCGGCGATAAGGCTCGGCCGAGCAGCAATAGCGTCGCAGCCTGTACTCGATAATCGCGTGCGGCTTACCGAGTACCTGGCCACTGTGCTGGCCCATGAGCGGGTTGAGCAGTTCCGGGTGCTGTTCCTGGACAGTCACGACATGCTGTTGGCCGATGAGGTGCAGGCCCGGGGAACGGTGAACCACGCGCCTGTCTATCCCAGGGAAGTCGTGCGCAGGGCGCTGGAGCTCGACGCAAAAGCGCTGATCCTGGTCCACAATCATCCCAGTGGCGATCCAACGCCTTCGCGGGAGGACATTGCAATG
The DNA here is from genome assembly GCA_964243265.1 of uncultured Acetobacteraceae bacterium. Classification (GTDB taxonomy): domain Bacteria; phylum Pseudomonadota; class Alphaproteobacteria; order Acetobacterales; family Acetobacteraceae; genus DASWOJ01. The sequence continues at coordinate 9,179 of CAXTFY010000204.1, forward strand.
ACCCGGCAGATACGCTTGGCTGCGTCGGCCCTGGAGATTGGCTTGCGCGACCACATCATTGTTGGCAACGGACGCACGACCAGCTTCCGCGAAGCCGGGCTGTTGTGCTGATCAATGCCAGGCACTTTGCCTTGAGGACGTAAGCGAGAGAAGGAGGCTGGTACCAAGTTGCTGGCGATCACCGGCGCTATGCGAACGCGGATCGAGACAGCGGAGGACCGGATCGGGAAAGCGACGCCGCGAACCCTGCGCGTATCGAGAGTGCGTATTCCGACGGGTCCCAGCCGGGCAATCCGACGCGAGCCAGCCGGTGATACCGGGCTCTTCCGCCATTTTGGTGCAGCAGGATCGAACCTGGCGGGGCCAAGTGC
>CAXTFY010000205.1:0-9543 GCA_964243265.1 uncultured Acetobacteraceae bacterium
AGCAGCATCAACTCGATGGACATCATGATGACGATGATGTTCTTGCGGTTCAGGAAAATGCCGAAGATGCCCAGCACCAACAGGATCGCACTGACGACCAAGTAGTGTCCGACGCCGATCATCCATGCTCTCCCGGACCGGGCTTATCGACGCCATGCTCATGCGTCTCGTCGGCATGGATCAGCGCCGGCTCGGGCTTGGGCCGGATGATGCCGGTGACGTTGGTGCCGGCGCCGAAGCGGACCGGCATGATCTCCAGCGTATCGGCGACGGTGCGGGCGTTCTGCCGGGAGATGTCCTGACGATTGCTGGTCTGACGTTCGCGGTGGGTCAGCACGATGGCACCAATCATCGCCACCATCAGGATCAGCCCGGCCACCTGGAACAAGAAGATGTAATCCGTATAGATCAGCCGGCCCAGCGCCTGCGTGTTGCCCAAGTTGCCCGGCGTGCTGCTTAGCCGCAGCGCACTCGCCTGCGGCGCGAACTCCCAACCGCCTGCCACGAGCAGCAACTCCGCCAGCAGCACCACGCCGACGGCGGCGCCGATGGGCAGGTAACGCTGGTATCCCTCGCGAAGCTGAGCGAAATTCACGTCCAGCATCATCACGACGAACAGGAACAGCACCGCGACCGCGCCGACATAGACGATGACCAGGATCATCGCCAGGAACTCGGCCCCGGCGATCAGGAACAACGCCGCGGCGTTGAAGAATGCCAGGATCAGGAACAGCACAGAATGCACGGGGTTGCGCGCCGTCACCACCATCGCGGCGGAGCCGAGCAGGATGGCGGCGAACAGGTAGAACGCAGCGGAGACAATCATGCGCCGGCTCTAACGGTAAGGGGCGTCAAGCTCAAGCCGCTTGGACAGCTCGCTTTCCCAGCGGTCACCGTTCGAGAGCAACTTTTCCTTGTTATACAGCAGCTCCTCGCGCGTCTCGACGGCGAACTCGAAGTTTGGCCCCTCGACGATGGCGTCCACCGGACAGCTTTCCTCGCATAGGCCGCAGTAGATGCACTTCGTCATGTCGATGTCGTAGCGCGTTGTGCGGCGGCTGCCGTCATCGCGCGGCTCGGCTTCAATGGTGATGGCCAGCGCCGGGCACACAGCCTCGCACAGCTTGCAGGCGATGCAGCGTTCCTCGCCGTTGGGGTATCGGCGCAGGGCGTGCTCACCCTTGAAGCGCGGGCTGATAGCGCCGTGCTCATAAGGGTAGTTGATCGTCGCCTTTTGTCGGAAGAAATACTTCAGCGTCAGCCACATGCCCGAGATAAGCTCGCTAAGCAACAGGCTGCGGGCAGTGCGGTCCAGGAAAGCCATGGTGGTAATCCTCTCTGCCCGCCGGCGTTGTGAGCCGTACCAGGCTTTGGAGCAAGTGTCTGTAAAGCCAGGGTCAGACGGGATGCGACCCCGGCAGCCAGCCCATGCCAACCAGCACGCCGGCGGTCAGCACCAGCCAGCCCAGCGACAACGGCAGGAAAACCTTCCAGCCCAGCCGCATCAACTGGTCGTAGCGGAAGCGTGGAAAAGTCGCCCGGACCCAGATGAACATGAACAAGATCACCAAGATCTTGGCAATGAACCAGATCGGGCCTGGCACCCAGGTGAACGGCGCGAATGGGATCGGGCTGAGCCAGCCGCCCAGGAACAGGATCGCCGTCATGGCCGACATGAGGATCATGTTCGCGTATTCGCCGAGGAAGAACAGCCCGAATGTCATCGCGCCATACTCGACGTGGAAGCCGCCGACGATCTCGCTCTCACCCTCGGCCAAGTCGAACGGAGCACGGTTACACTCGGCCAGGATCGAGATGAAGAACACGATAAACATCGGAAACAGCGGGATGACGAACCACACATGCTGCTGCGCCCGCACGATGTCGGTCAGGTTCAGGCTGCCGGCGCACAGCAGCACCGTCACCATGACGAAGCCCATGCTGACCTCGTAGCTGACCATCTGCGCCGCCGAGCGCAGCGCGCCGAGGAAGGCGTACTTCGAGTTGCTGGCCCAGCCGGCGATGACGATGCCGTATACGCCGAGGCTGCTGATGGCGAACAAGTACAGGATGCCGACATTGATGTTGGCGACCGCCCAGCCATCGTTCACCGGGATCACCGCCCAGGCAATCATCGCCAGGGTCATCGTCAGCAACGGCGCTACAATGAACAGGATGCGGTTCGCCCCCGTAGGGATGATCGTCTCCTTCATCAGCATCTTCAGCGCATCGGCGAAGGGCTGCATCAGGCCGAAGGGTCCGACGACATTCGGCCCCTTCCGCATCTGCATCGCCGCCAGCACCTTGCGCTCAGCCAGCGTCAAATAGGCGACGCTGACCAGCACCGGCACCAGCATGGCCAGGGTCTCGGCGACAGTCAGCACGGTCACACCAACAGGGGTGGCGAGGAAATCGGTCAAGGCGCTACTCCGCAGCCTGCAGCAAGGGGGCGGTGTAGGTCCGCGAGCACTCTGCCATCGTTACGCTGGCGCGGCTGATCGCGTCCGTTTGGTAATAGTCTGGGACGGCCGGCACGAATGGAGCATCGCTGACCGAACCACCGGCGGGCGGACCGGCCTGGTCAGCACAGCCATGGCGCTGCAATTCCTGCTCGCGCGCAAACACCGGGTTCACTTGCACCAAGCGGTCGCGCACGCCGCGCAGGTCGTCATACGGCAGCGGCTTGCCCAGCGTGGCGCTGAACGCACGCAGGATCGCCCAATCCTCCCGCGCCTCGCCCGGCGGCTGCGTCGCCAGGAATCCGCGCTGCATCCGGCCCTCGGTGTTGACGTAGGTGCCACCCTTCTCCGTATAGGCCGCACCCGGCAGGATCACGTCGGCCCGCGCCGCGCCGCGGTCGCCGTGGTGGCCCTGATATACCACAAAAGTACGCTCACCGATGCGGCCCATGTCGAACTCGTCAGCCGCAAGCAGCCAGAGCAGATCGACGCCGCCGCCCAGCATCGCCGCCATATCCTTGCCGCCAGGACCCGGCACGAAGCCCAGGTCCAGCGCGCCAACCCGCGCCGCCGCGGTGTGCAACACGTTGAACCCATGCCACTCCGGCGTCAGCGCGCCGACCTCCGCCGCCAAGGCCCAAGCCGCCGCCAACACCGCCGCGCCATCCGGACGGCGCAGGGCACCCTGGCCGACGATGATCATCGGACGCTTGGCACCCCGCAATATGTCCGCGAAGGCGCCCAGGTTGGACAGCCCCGCCGGACCATCACCGAGATGCTCGGCATGATAGGTCAGGTCCGCCGGCTGGCCGATATAGCCCACCGGCAGCGGCCCCATGTTCATGCGCTTGCGGATGCGGGCATTGAGCACCGGGGACTCGCGCCGTGGATTGCTACCAATCAAGAGGATCGCATCGGCGTCCTCGATCCCAGCGACGGTCGTATTGAACGTGTAGAAGTCCCGACGTCCGGCCGGCAGCGCCGCACCGTCCTGCCGGCAATCCAGGTTCTCCGAACCGAGCAGGCCCATGAGGTCCTTCAGCGCCACCATGCTCTCCGCGTCGCACAGGTCGCCCACGATGGCGCCGATGCGTTCGCCGGGCAGGCCCCGCAACTTGGCGGCAATGGCGCCGAACGCCTCCAGCCAGGTCGCCTGGCGAAGCTTGCCATTCACCCGCACCCAGGGCTTGTCCAGCCGACGCCGCTTCAGGCCATCGTGGGCAAAGCGGGACTTATCGGCCAGCCATTCCTCGTTCACGTCCTCATTGGTGCGAGGCAGGATGCGCAGCACCTCGGACCCCCGTGCATCGACGCTGATGTTCGATCCCAGCGCGTCATGCACGTCCACGCTGACGGTCTTGCGCAACTCCCACGGACGGGCGACGAAGCTGTAGGGCTTGCTCAGCAATGCGCCGACCGGGCAGATGTCGATGAGGTTGCCGGACAACTCGGTGGTCAGCGCCTTCTCGATGTAGGTGCCGATCTCCATGTTCTCGCCGCGCGACACCGCACCCATCTCCGGCACGCCGGCGACCTCGCTGCTAAAGCGGATGCAGCGGGTGCAGTGGATGCACCGGGTCATGAACGTCTTCACCAGCGGACCCAGGTACTTGTCCTTCACCGCCCGCTTGTTCTCGGCGTAGCGGGAGTGGTCCATGCCGTAGGAATACGCCTGGTCCTGCAGGTCGCACTGGCCGCCCTGGTCGCAGATCGGGCAGTCCAGCGGATGGTTGATCAGCAGGAACTCCATCACGCCGCGCCGGGCCTGGCGCACGACAGCGGTGTCGGTCTTGACCACCATGCCGTCCGCGACCGGGTAGGCGCAGCTTGCGACAGGCTTCGGAGCCTTCTCAATCTCAACCAGGCACATGCGGCAGTTACCGGCGACCGACAGGCGTTCGTGGTAGCAGAACCGAGGTATTTCCTTGCCCGCCGCCTCACATGCCTGCAGCACGGAGGAACCGTTCGGGACTTCGACGTCAATCCCGTCAACCGTAACCTTTGCCATTTGAACCTACTCCGCCGCCATCAACAGCGGCTTTGGCGACCGCGCAGCCTTGTACTCGGTAATGCGCTGTTCCATCACAGGTCGGAAATGCCGGATCAATCCTTGGATCGGCCACGCCGCCGCATCGCCCAACGCGCAAATCGTGTGCCCCTCGACCTGCTTCGTCACCTGCTCCAGGGTATCGATTTCGTCCAATTCGGCCCGGCCCTGCACCATTCGGTGCATCACGCGCATCATCCAGCCCGTGCCCTCACGGCACGGGGTGCACTGGCCGCAACTCTCATGCTTGTAGAACTGCGCAAGGCGGTCGATGGCGCGGATCACGTCGGTGCTCTTATCCATGACGATCACGCCCGCCGTACCCAGGCCGGACTTCACATCGCGTAGGCTGTCGAAATCCATCAGCACGGTGTCGCAGATCGATTTCGGCAACAGCGGCACGCTGGAGCCGCCCGGGATGACGGCCAGCAGGTTGTCCCACCCGCCGCGCACGCCGCCCGCATAGGTATCGATCAGTTCGCGCAGGGGAATGCCAAGTTCCTCCTCCACATTGCAGGGCTTGTTCACATGCCCGCTGATGCAGAAAATCTTGGTGCCACTGTTCTTCGGCCGTCCCAGTGCCGAGAACCACGCGCCGCCACGGCGCAGGATGGTCGGTACGACGGCGATGGTCTCAACGTTGTTGACCGTGGTCGGGCAGCCATACAAGCCGACGGCGGCCGGGAATGGCGGCTTCAGCCGCGGCATGCCTTTCTTGCCCTCGAGGCTCTCCAACAAGGCGGTCTCTTCGCCGCAGATGTAGGCGCCGGCGCCGCGATGCACATACAGATCGAAATCGTAGCCCGACCCGGCCGCGTTCTTGCCCAGCAGGTTGGCCGCATACGCCTGGTCAACAGCAGCCTGCAAGTTGAGGGATTCGTTGTAGTACTCGCCACGAATATAGATATAGCAGGCCGACGCGCCCATCGCGAAGGAAGCGATCAGCGCGCCCTCGATCAGCTTGTGCGGATCGTGCCGCATGATGTCGCGGTCTTTGCAGGTGCCCGGCTCGCTCTCGTCGGCGTTGATGACGAGGTAGCTTGGCCGCCCATCCGGTGCCGCCTGCTTTGGCATGAACGACCACTTCATGCCGGTCGGGAACCCGGCGCCACCACGGCCGCGCAAGCCGGACGCCTTCATCTCGTCGATGATCGCATCGCGCCCGCGGGCGATGATCGCAGCCGTGTCAACCCAATCACCCCGCCCCCGCGCGCCTTCGAGGGTCCAGTCATGCTGGCCATACAGATTGGTAAAGATGCGGTCCTTGTCGGCAAGCATCGTGCTACTCCACGTCCAAAAGGGTGGTCGGGCCACCCTCGGGCGCCGAGGTCAGCCGGCCAATCGACGATCCCACCGGTACCTTCTCCCCCCGGCGCAGCGCCCGCAGCAGCGCCACCGTCCGGTCGTAATCCAGGTCCTCATGGAAGTCGTCGTCCACGCACAATATAGGTGCGTTCACGCAAGCTCCGAGGCATTCCACCTCGCTCATGGTGAACATTCCGTCGGCGCTCGTCTCGCGCCAGGCCTTGATCCCCGTCTCGTCTCGGCAAGCCCGGGTAATCTCGTCCGACCCGCGTAGCCAACACGGCGTCGTGCCGCACACCTGGAGGTGATACCGCCCGATCGGGTTGGTGTTGAACATCAAGTAAAACGTGGCGACCTCGTAAACCCGGATCGGTGGCAGCTCCAGTCGCGCCGCCACCACGTCCATCGCCACCGTGGGGACCCAAGCGCTGCCAGTCTGCCGCTTCATCTGCGATTGCACGATATACAGCAGCGGCAGCACCCCGCTCGCCTTCCGGCTGGGCGGGTACTTGGTCAGCACCAATTCGATAGCCTTGTTGCTCTCGTCGTCGAAGGCGAAGTGCTTAGGCTGCGGGGCACCGAGCCCCGTGCTGCCGTCGCCATAATCCTCCGACGTGCCGTTGCCGACCTGTGACCCGCGGGGTCCGCCCAAGCTCTGAGACATGCTCTACCTGTCAATCTCGCCAAACACGACATCCACGGAGCCAATGATGGCCACCGCATCGGCCAGCATGTGGCGCTTGCTCATGTGCTCGATCGCTTGCAGGTTCGCGAAGCCAGTTGGGCGTATCTTGCAGCGGTAAGGCCGGTTGCTGCCGTCGGCCACCAAGTACACGCCGAATTCGCCCTTGGGGCTTTCGGTCGCCGTGTAGGTCGATCCCGCGGGAATGTGGTAGCCCTCGGTATAGAGCTTGAAATGATGGATCAGTGCTTCCATCGACCGCTTCATCTCCTGCCGGCGCGGGGCGGAGAACTTACGGTCCTGGATTTTCACATCGCCGGGCTGCATCTTCTCCAGGCACTGCTGGATGATGTAAACGCTCTGCCGCATCTCCGCCATACGGACCAGGTAACGGTCATAGCAGTCACCGTTACGGGCCACCGGGATGTCGAACTCGACCTGGTCGTACATGTCGTAGGGCTGCGACTTGCGCAGGTCCCACGGCACGCCACTGGCGCGCAGGCAGGGGCCAGTGAAGCCCCAGGCCAGTGCGTCCTCGCTGGTCATGATGCCGATATCGACGGTCCGTTGCTTCCAGATGCGGTTGGTGGTCAGCAACTGCTCCAGCTCGTCGATGAACTTCGGGAACGTCTGCGCCCACTCGCCGATCTCGTCCGCCAGGTGGCCCGGCAGGTCGCGTGCCACGCCACCGGCACGGAAGTAGTTGGCGTGATAGCGGGCGCCAGACACTCCCTCATAGAACTGCAGCAGCTTCTCCCGCTCCTCGAAGCCCCACAGGCTCGGCGTGATCGCACCCACGTCCAAGGCGTAGGTCGTCACGTTCAGCAGGTGATTCAGCACACGGGTGATCTCGGCGAACATCGTGCGTATCCATCGGCCCCGCGCCGGAGCCTGGATGCACAGCAGCTTCTCCTGCGCCAAGGCCCAGGTATGCTCCATGCACATCGGGCTGACGTAATCCAGGCGGTCGAAGTACGGCAGCGCCTGCAGGTAAGTCTTGTGCTCAATCAGCTTCTCGGTACCGCGGTGCAGTAGACCGATGTGCGGGTCGGCGCGCTCGACGACCTCGCCGTCCATCTCCAGGATCAGGCGCAGCACGCCGTGCGCCGCCGGATGCTGCGGGCCGAAGTTGATGGTGTGGTTGTCTACCTCAAGGATCTTAGTGGTATCCGGCTTCATCTCCTCGGGCGTCGTGCTGTGCGTGCCCATGAAGTCGCCGATGCGGACATCGTCTGGCATCACTTGGTCTCCTGCGGCGCGCCCTTGGGCTTATCACCCTGGGCGGCAATGCGATCGGTATGCGCCTTCTCGTCCCCGGGCAGCGTCACCATGCCCTCCCACGGGGAGACGAAGTCGAAATTGCGGAAGTCCTGCGTCAGGCTGACAGGCTCGTTCACGACCTGCTTGCGCTCGTCGTCGTAGCGGACCTCGACGTAGCCGACCAACGGGAAGTCCTTGCGCAGCGGATGGCCGCTGAAGCCATAGTCGGTCAGGATGCGGCGCAGGTCGGGCTGATCGCTGAACACGATGCCGAACAGGTCCCAAGCCTCGCGCTCGAACCAGGTGGCTACTGGCCAGATACGGTGGATGCTGGGCACGGGGTTGCGCTCGTCCGTGCTGATCACGACGCGAACGCGATGGTTCAGCGAGACCGAAAGCAGGTTATAGACCACGTCGAACCGCTCCGGCCGCTCCGGCCAGTCCACGCCGCAGAGGTCCATCAACTGCTCGCACGAAAAACGCGGGTCGTCGCGCAGCGTCGTCAGCAGGCTGGCGACGGCGTCCCGCTCGGCGTGGAGCACCAACTCGCCACCCTCCAGCCCCGCGCGCGACACGCCGGACAGGGTGCCGGCATCGTGCACCAGGGCAGTCAGGTCGGTCGGCGCCACTGCAATGGCCGGAGCCTGTGCGGAAGCCTCGGTGCCGTCCGGCAGGTTCTCGTAGGTCTTAGCCACGCAGGATGGTCCCGGTGCGACGAATCTTCTTCTGCAACTGCATGATCCCGTACACCAACGCCTCCGCTGTCGGTGGGCAGCCCGGTACATACACGTCCACCGGCACGATCCTGTCGCAGCCGCGCACCACCGAGTAGCTGTAATGGTAGTAGCCGCCGCCGTTGGCGCAGGACCCCATGCTGATTACCCAGCGCGGCTCCGGCATCTGATCGTAAACCTTGCGCAGAGCGGGTGCCATCTTGTTGGTCAACGTGCCGGCGACGATCATTACGTCCGACTGGCGCGGGCTAGCCCGGGGGATCACGCCAAAGCGGTCCAGGTCATAGCGCGGCATGTAGGCGTGGATCATCTCCACCGCGCAACAAGCCAGGCCGAACGTCATCGGCCATAGGCTGCCGGTACGTGCCCAGTTCACCACCTTGTCCAGGTTGGCGACAACGAACCCTTTGTCGGCGACCTCACCCGTGATGCCCTTGATCACGGCGTCCTGCGCCGCGCCCGGCTGCAAGGCGTCACGGTTCCAGGCGATGTCAGTACTAATCGTGGTCGCGCTCATGGCGTGACTACTCCCATTCCAGTGCGCCTTTGCACCACTCGTAGATGAAGCCGACCGTCAAGACTGCAAGGAAACCGAGCATCGAGAGGAAGCCAAACATGCCAATGTCGCCGAGGCTGACCGCCCAGGGAAACAGGAAGGCAACTTCCAGGTCGAAGATGATGAACAGGATCGCGACGAGGTAGAACCGCACGTCGAACTTGCGCCGGGCGTCGTCGAACGGCTCGAACCCGCACTCGTAGGCAGACAGCTTCTCCGCATACGGCCGCTGCTTGGCTGCGAGCAACGAGCCACCGACCATGGCGAGGGCGATGAACCCGCCGATGGCGATGAACACGAGTATAGGGAAGTACTCGGAGAGCAGCAGCATCTTGATCCCTGACGGTGAAGGCCGCGCTGTGTGCGCTGCAACAGGGATATACGGCGAAGGCGGCCTACCTTCCAGGGAAAGCCGCACCGTATCCAAGATGTTATGGGGTATGCCGCTGCTGGCGCGAGAGACGGGGCTCGAACCCGCGACCTCCGGCGTGACAGGCCGG
>CAXTFY010000206.1:0-9528 GCA_964243265.1 uncultured Acetobacteraceae bacterium
TCCGCAGGCCGCCGAAGTCGCGGCGCAGGGTTTCCAGCGCACCATCCATGCGGCGTGCAGGTTTGCCTGGTGATCGGCGGCGGCAACATCTTTCGCGGCGTTTCGGCGGCGGCGGGCGGCATGGACCGGGCGCAGGCCGACTACATGGGCATGCTGGCGACGGTGATGAACGCGCTGGGCATGCAGAACGCGCTGGAGAAGCGCAACGTGCCCACCCGCGTGCAGTCGGCGATCCCGATGAGCAGCGTGTGCGAACCCTATGTGCGGCGCCGGGCCGAGCGGCACATGGAGAAAGGCAGGGTGGTGATCTTCGCCGCCGGCACCGGCAACCCGTTCTTCACCACCGACACCGCGGCTGCGTTGCGCGCGGCCGAGATGAACTGCGACCTGCTGCTCAAGGGCACCCAGGTCGATGGCGTGTACTCCGCCGACCCCCGCAAGGACCCTACGGCCTCCCGCTATGACGAACTGACGTACCTGGAGGTGCTGTCGCGCGACCTGGGCGTGATGGACGCCGCCGGCATCAGCCTGGCGCGGGAAAACGGGCTGCCAATCATCGTGTTCAACATCCACGCCCCCGGCGCCTTCGCCAAGGTGATGCGCGGCGAGGGCCACTTCACCCGAATCATCGAACCGCATTAGCCCCGCACGGAGGCCGCCTTGCCCGCCGACCTGACCGCCCTGAAAGCCGACCTGACCCGCCGCATGGATGGTGCGCTGGAAACCCTGCGCCGCGACTTCGGCGGCCTGCGGACCGGACGCGCCAGCCCGGGCCTGCTGGAGCCGGTGAAGGTCGAGGCCTACGGCACCGAGGTCCCGATTACCCAGGTCGGCACCATCGGCGTCCCCGAGCCGCGGATGATCACCGTCCAGGTATGGGACCGCACCCTGGTCGGCGCGGTGGAGCGGGCGATCCGCGACAGCGGTCTGGGCCTGAACCCGGGGTCGGACGGCCAGGTGGTGCGCGTGCCGATCCCGCAACTGACCGCCGAGCGCCGCGGCGAGCTGGCCAAGGCCGCCGGCCGCTATGCCGAGGGGTCGCGCGTGGCGATCCGCGGCGTGCGGCGCGACGGCATGGACCAGATCAAGGCATCCGAGAAAAAGGGCGAGATCGGCGAGGATGAAATGAAAGACTGGTCGGACCAAGTGCAGAAGCTGACGGATGGCTACATCCGGCGCATCGACGACTCGCTGACCGACAAGGACAAGGAAATCCGGCAGGTGTGATGCAATGGGTGCGGCAAGCATGGGCATAGCGGCAGCGGCGTCGGGGACCGTCGCGGCCCCGGCGCATGTCGCCATTATCATGGACGGCAACGGCCGCTGGGCCAAGGCGCGCGGCCTGCCGCGGGTGGCCGGGCACCGTGCGGGCGCGCAGGCAGTCCGCCGCACCATCGAGGCCGCGGTGGAGGCGGGCGTGTCGTGGCTGACGCTGTATGCCTTTAGCAGCGAGAACTGGCGCCGCTCCCCGGATGAGGTGCTGGAGCTGACCGGCCTATTGCGGCATTACATCCGGCAGGAGCTGGCCGAGTTGGGCCGGCAGGGCGTGCGCGTCCGCGTGCTCGGCGACCGCGGGCGCTTCGATGCCGACACCCAGGCCGACCTGGCCCACGCCGAGCGCAACACCACGGCCAACACTCGGCTGAACCTGAACGTCGCGCTGTCCTACGGCGCACGCGACGAGATCGTCGCGGCGGCGCGGGCCGCAGCCGAGGCGGCGGTTGCCGGCCACCTTGACCCGGCGGCGCTGGACGAGGCCACGTTCAGCCGCCTGCTGTTCACCGCCGGGATGCCCGACCCCGACCTGGTCATCCGCACCTCCGGCGAGCACCGGCTGTCCAACTTCCTGCTGTGGCAGTCGGCCTATGCGGAGCTGGTGTTCCTCGACGTGCTGTGGCCCGACTTCAATGCGGCCGAGCTGGACGCCGCCCTTGCCGAGTATGCCCGCCGCGAACGCCGGTTCGGGGCGCGCCCTGCCTGATCAGGACCCGGCGGCGCTGGCAGCCGGCCCACCCCGGCGGGCGCAGCAGTGGGGTGACCTGCGGGCGCGCGTGCTGTCGGCGATCGTGCTGGCGCCCGTGGCCCTGGCCTGCGTCTGGTATGGCGGGCCGCCGTGGGATGCCCTGGTCGCCATCGCGGGTGCGGGCCTGGCGCTGGAGTGGGTGGAGCTATGCGGCGTTGCGCCCGGCGCGTGGCCCGGCTTCGGCGTGCTGGCGGCGGTGTTGGCGGGCATCGTCCTTGCGGTGGCCGACCGGCCGCAACTGGGCGTGGCTGCGTTACTGGCCGGCACCGGGCTTGTGCTGATGCCGAACCGTTGGCGGCTGATAGCTGGGGTGCCCTACGCCGGCATCGGCGGCATCGCGCTGGTCTGGCTGCGGGCCGACCCGGTTGCGGGCCGGGGCAACGTGATCTTCCTGGTCCTGGCCGTATGGGCCAGCGACATCGGCGCCTACGTGGCTGGCCGCCTGCTGGGCGGACCGAAGCTGGCGCCCACGATCTCGCCGGGCAAGACTTGGTCGGGCGCCGCGGGCGGATTGGCGGCGGCGATGCTGGCTGGCCTCGCGGCGGGGCAGGTGATCGCGCCTGGGGCAGCCCTGCGTGCGGCGATGCTTGCGGCGCTGATCGGCGCGGCGTCGCAGGGCGGCGACTTGCTCGAAAGCGCGATCAAGCGTGGATTTGGCGTCAAGGACTCGGGGCGGCTGATCCCCGGGCATGGCGGGCTGATGGACCGGCTGGACGGCTTGCTCACGGCGGCGCCTGTGGCGGCTGGGCTGGCGTTGGCAATAGGGCGGGGAACGACGTTATGGCATTAGGCTCGGCCGGCGTCCGGACGGTCACGGTCCTGGGCAGCACCGGGAGCGTCGGCACCAGCACGGTCGACCTGCTCGCCGCCAACCCCGGCCGCTACGCGGTCCATGCGCTGGTCGGCGGCCGCAATGCCGCGCTGCTGGCCGAGCAGGCCATTCGCCTGCGTGCGAAGCTGGCCGTGATCGCCGACGCCTCGCAGCAGCGTGCCCTAGAGGCGGCGCTGGCCGGGACCGGCATCCAGGCCGCCGGCGGCAGCGATGCCGTCACGCAGGCCGCCGCCATCCCGGTGGACTGGACCATGGCGGCGATCACCGGGGCGGCTGGCCTGCCCTCCACCCTGGCCGCCATACGCCGCGGCGGCGCGGTGGCGCTGGCCAACAAGGAGGCGCTGGTCTGCGCCGGGGAGGTCATGCTGCAGGCCGTCCGCGACGCCGGGGCGACGCTGCTGCCGGTGGACTCCGAGCACAACGCCATCTTCCAGGCGATGGCGGAGGGCAACCGGGACGGCGTGGAGCGCATCGTGCTGACCGCGTCCGGCGGCCCGTTCCGCCTGTCCACGCCCGAGGAGATGGCCGGCGCGACGCCAGAGGCCGCGCTGCGCCACCCCGTCTGGTCCATGGGCGCCAAGATCAGCATCGACAGCGCGACGATGATGAACAAGGGCCTGGAGGTGATCGAGGCTGCCCGGCTGTTCGCGATCGATGAGGCCGACATCGGCGTGCTGATCCATCCGCAGTCCGTCATCCATGGCCTTGTGCATTACCGGGACGGCAGCGTGCTCGCCCAGCTCGGGTCGCCGGACATGCGGATTCCGATTGCCCACGCGCTCGCCTGGCCCGGCCGCATCCCCACCAGCTCGCCCCGGCTGGACCTGGCGGCGCTGGGCCGGCTGGAGTTCGCCGAGCCGGACCCGGTGCGTTTCCCGGCATTGCGGCTGGCGCGCGACGCCTTGCGCGCGGGGGGCGGCGCTCCCACAATCTTGTCTGCCGCCAACGAGGTGGCGGTTGAGGCTTTCCTGGCCCGGCGGCTTGCCTTCACCGACATTGCCGCCCTGGTTGAGACCGTGCTGGACCGCATCGGCCACCAGCCCGCCGATAGCCTGGACGCGGTGCTGGACTTGGACGCCGCTGCCCGCCGGGCTGCCCAGGCCGTCGTGGGCGCCCGAGCCGCCTAGACCACCCCTCGTCCCTCCGGGCTGCATCAGCTTCCGGACTGCAAAAGTTTAGGAGCCCCAATGGACCACCTTCGCCAGCTTGTCGCCTTCCTCGTCGTGCTCGGCGTGCTGATCTTCGTGCACGAGATGGGGCACTACCTCGCCGCACGCTGGCGCGGCGTGCACGTCGAAGCATTCTCGCTCGGGTTCGGCCAGTCCATCGCGCGCTGGACAGACAAGTCCGGCACCGTCTGGAAGCTGGCTTGGCTGCCGCTGGGCGGCTACGTCAAGCTGCACGGGCAGGAGCGTCCGGAGGACATCTCGCCTGAGGCGCGTGCGGCCTTGCTGCCGGGCCGCACCTATCAGGGCAAGTCCGTGCTGTCGCGCGCCATCATCATCGCGGCCGGGCCAGTGGCGAACTTCCTGCTGGCCGGGGTGCTGTTCATCGCCCTGATCGGCTTTGCCGGCCAGCCAGTGTCGATGCCGGTTGTCAGCGAGGTGATCGCCGACGGCGCCGCGGCACGGGCGGGGTTGCTGGCCGGGGACCGGGTGGAGGCCATCGACGGCGCTGCCGTGACCCGGTTCGACGACATCCAGCGCATCGTGTCGGCCAGCCCGGACCGCCTGCTGAGCGTCCGCATCCTGCGCGCGGGGCAGGAGCAGACCTTGGCGGTGACGCCCGATGGCCGGGAGGCCGGCGGGCGCCGGATCGGCGTCCTGGGCATCCGCAGCGGCGTGACCGAGTACGTCCGCGTCAGCCCGTGGCAGACCATCAGCGCCGGCCTGGCGCAGACCTGGGAGGTGACGGCGCAGACCGCGGCCGGCGTGGCGGGCCTGTTCACCGGCGCACATGGCTTGAGCGAGTTGGGTGGGCCGCTGCGGATCGCGCAGATCTCGGGGCAGGCGGCGCAGCTCGGCATCGCCAGCCTGGTCGGGTTGATCGCCGTGTTGTCGGTCAATCTGGGCCTGATGAACCTGATCCCGATTCCCGTGCTGGACGGCGGGCACCTGCTGTTCCTCGCGGCGGAGGCAGTGCGCGGCCGGCCGGTTCCCCCCAAGGCGCAGGACTACAGCACGCGGGCCGGGCTGGCCTTGTTGGCCTGCCTGTTCCTCGTGGTGACCTGGAACGATCTGCCGCACCTCGGGCTGGTGCGCTGGGTGTCGAGCCTGATCGGGTAGGGCATCCGGGGCCTGTGTCTGCGGCCGTACGCATTGGCCTTGGCGGCGGACGCTGCGGCGCTTACAAGCACGCCTCATCCGATGCTCCGGGAGGGTTTGCCTGTTGGTCCCTAAACGCCTTGCGTTGCTCGCCACCGCCTGCATCGTTCCACTGATCGCAAGGTCCGACGCGCAGGCGCAGCAGGGCTCGCCAGGGACGGTTCGCACGGGGCAGCAACGCACCGGTCCGGACCGCACGCCGCGTCCGGCCACACCCGGCGGGACCATCACCGGCATCAAGGTCGAGGGCAACCAGCGCATCGAGGAGGGCACGATCCGCTCCTACATGCTGGTGCAGGCCGGTGATGGCTTCGATCCCGACCGCATCGACCGCAGCCTCAAGACGCTGTACTCCACCGGCCTGTTCCAGGATGTGACCATCCGCCGCGAGGGCAACGGCCTGGTGGTGAAGGTGGTCGAGAACCCCATCGTCAATCGCATCGCCTTCGAGGGCAACCGCAAGCTGGGCGACGACCAGTTGCGGTCGGAGCTGCAGCTTCGCGCCCGCGCGGTGTTCACGCCGCAGTTGGCGCAGGCCGACCGGCAGCGCATCCTGGACCGCTACGCCAAAAGCGGCCGGTATGCCGCGACCGTCGAACCGAAGATCATCCACCTGGACCAAAACCGCGTGGACGTGGTGTTCGAGATCAACGAGGGCGAGACCACGCTGGTCAGCCGCATCGCCTTCATCGGCAACCATGCCTTCAGCGAGAACCGGCTGCGCGAGATCATCAACAGCCGCGAGCAGGCGTTCTACCGCATCCTGTCCAGCAGCGACCAGTACGACCCCGAGCGCATCAACTTCGACAAGGAGCTGCTGCGGCGCTTCTACCTGAAGAACGGCTTTGCCGACTTCGAGGTGCACGACGCCGTGGCCGAGCTGTCGCCGGACCGGCGCGCCTTCTTCGTGACGTTCACCATCAGCGAGGGCGACAGGTACAAGGTCGGCGAGGTCGGGATCGACAGCAAGCTGCCGAAGCTGAACGGCGACGACCTAAAGCCGTTGCTGCTGCTCAAGACTGGCGACACCTACGACGGCGACCTGGTGGAGCGGACGACGACGGCGCTGCAGGACGAGGCGCAGAACCGCGGCTTCGCCTTTGTGGAGGTGAGGCCGCGCATCGCCCGCGACAAGGCGAAGAAGATCGTGGACCTGGTGTTCGACATCACCGAGAGCCCGCGCGTCTATGTCGAGCGCCTGGAGATCCAGGGCAACACCCGCACCGAGGACAAGGTGATCCGCCGCGAGTTCCGGCTTGCGGAGGGCGATGCGTTCAACGCCGCCACGCTACGCCGGTCCCGTCAGCGGCTGCAGGACCTTGGCTACTTCAACAGCGTGACCGTCTCGCCCCACCCCGGCAGTGCGCCGGACCGCACCATCGTGACGGCGCAAGTGGACGAGAAGGCGACCGGCGAGCTGACCCTGGGCGGCGGCTACTCGACGGACTCCGGCGCGTTGGTGAACGCCGGGCTGCGGGAACGCAACCTGGTCGGCACCGGCATCGACGCCGGCCTGAACGGCGTGCTGGCGCAGCGGCGCAGCCAGATCGACCTGTCGGTGACCGACCCCTACTTCCTGGACCGCAACCTGGTGGCCGGGTTCGACGTCTTCCTGGTGAACAACAACAACCAGACCATCGCCGCCTACAGCGAGCGCCGGATCGGCGGCGACTTGCGGCTGGGCTACGAATTCAACGAGCACCTGCGGCAGGCATTCACCTACTCCCTGGTGGACCGGACGGTGTACAACGTCCAAAGCGGCGCCAGCATCTACGTGCTCAACCAGACCGGCACCTCCCTGCTGTCGCAGCTTGGCTCGACCCTGGCGCTGGACTACCGCGATAGCCGCACCGACCCGCGTGACGGTTTCCTGATCCGCCTGGGCGTTGACGTGGCGGGACTGGGCGGCACGGAACGATATGTCAGGACCAAGCTCGACGGCTCGTACTTCATCCCGTTGGAGCGTTATACCGGTGATGCCGACTGGGGCGTTGCGCTCACCGCCGGCGCCGGCTACCTGGCACCCTACGGTGGGGCGCAGGAGAAGATCATCGACCGCTTCTTCCTGGGCGGCGACAACCTGCGTGGCTTCCAGTCCGGCGGCGCCGGTCCGCATGCGCAGACGACGACTCCGGGGGTTGCTGGGGCGGCGGCAACCGTCGGCACGAACGACAGCATCGGCGGGCGGTTCATCTATACTCAATCCACCGAGTTGCGCTTCCCGCTGCCCATCTCCGCCGACCTCGGCCTGTCCGGCCGCACGTTCGTGGACGTCGGCGCCCTGACCCAGGTGACGCGCCTTGGCATTCCCGCGGGGAGCCCTGCAGGAACGACGTCAACGTTCTACGACAATCCGACCCCACGGGTCGGCGCCGGCGTCGGCGTGTCGTGGAAGACGCCATTTGGGCTGATTAACATCGATCTGGCGGAGCCTGTCGTCAAACGCAGCGGCGACCAGACGCAGTTTTTCCGGTTTGGCTTTGGTACGAGGTTCTAGCCCATGCGCATCTTGATCCCCGCCCTGGCGGCGGCTGCCCTCCTGTCCCCACTGTCCGCGTCGGCCCAGCAGTCGCCGGGCTGGTTCGTTCCGGGCGGCGCCGGCCAGCCAAAGCCAGGCCAGCCGCCGGGCCAAGCGCAGGGTCAGCCGCCGGGCCAGACGCCGGCGCAGCCGGTGCAGGCGACCCGCCCGGGTGTCCGGCCACAGCCGCGTTCCTCCCCGCCGCCGGCCGTGCAGGTCGCACCGCCGCCGATGGGTGATCCGAACACCGGGTTGTCCACCGCAGGCGCCGGGCAGGATGCCGCGCCGACGGTGCCGCCGGTGCAGTTGCCGCCCGTCCCCGACCTGCCGCCGATCCCGCGCGGCGCGACCCCGCCGGCCGCCGTCATCGGCGTGTTGGGCATCCCCGACATCATGCACGGTGCGACCGCCGCGCAGCAGGTGGAAAAGACCATCGGCGAGCGGCGGGAGCGGCTGAACCAGGATGCGCAAAAGGAGCAGGCCGCCTGGCGCGACCTGCAGCAGTCCCTGGCCAACCAGCGCGCCAGCATGACGCCGGACCAGATCCGAGCCAAGGAGCGCGAGCTGCAAGAGCGGATCACCAATGCGCAGCGGCAGTTCCGTGAACGCAACCGCTACATGCAGGAGGCGGCGCAGGTCGGGCTGGCGCAGATCGAGCGCATGCTGATCGCCGTGATCCGCCAAGTCGCCGAAAGCCGCGGCATGAACTTGGTGCTGCACCGGGCGCAGGTGGCGCTGAACGTCAACGAGTTCGACATCACCGAGCCGGTGATCGCGCAGATGAACAAGATCCTGCCATCCGTGGTCTTGCCACCGGAGGGCGTGTCCGCCGTCGCCGCGATGCCGCCGGCCGCCGGATCGGCGGCCCCGGCCGATGCAGCGCCGTCCGCCGTCGCCGTCACCGCCCCGCCCGGGTCCACGCCGCCGCGACGGTAGGCGATGGCAGACGCACCAGCCGGGGCGGGCGATCCGCGCTTTTTCGGCCGTACGGGGCCGCATCCGCTGGCTGCGGTCGCGGCGGCCGCGCTGGGCCAGGTGCAGCCGGATGGGGCGGATGCGATGCTCCGGTTGCACGGTATCGCACCGTTGCAATCGGCCGGGCCGGGCGAAATCAGCTTCATCGACAACCGCAAGTACGCGGACCTGCTGCGGGCGACCCGGGCGGGCGCAGTCATCGTGCATCCAGACCTGGCGCCGCGGGTGCCCCCGGGGACTGCGGCCATCGTGACCACCGAACCCTATGCCGGATGGGCGCGGGCGGCGGCGCTGTTCCACCCGCCGCCGCCGGTCCGGCCCGGGGTGCATCCCGCGGCGGTGGTGTCGCCGGGCGCAACCGTGGATGCCTCCGCCGAGGTTGGTCCCTTGGCGGTGATCGACGAGGGCGCGCAAATCGGGCCGCGTTGCCGGATCGGCGCCGGCGCGGTGATCGGCGAGGGCGTCGTCATGGGCGCGGATTGCCGGATCGGGCCGCTGGCGAGCGTCAGCCATGCTCTGTTGGGCGACCGCGTATACATCTACCCCGGCGCTCGCATCGGTCAGGAGGGTTTCGGGTTTGCGACGACCGCGGCCGGCTTCATCACCGTGCCGCAGCTTGGCCGGGTGGTGCTGCACGACGACGTGGAGGTCGGCGCCAACAGCACCATCGACCGTGGCGCGGCGCCGGATACGGTGATCGGCGCCGGCTCGCGCCTCGACAACCTGGTGCAGATTGGGCACAATGTCCGGCTTGGCCGCTGCTGCATCGTGGTGTCGCAGGCCGGCATTTCAGGCTCGACCGTGCTCGGGGACTTCGTGGTGATCGCTGCTCAGGCGGGCCTAACCGGCCATTTGC
>CAXTFY010000207.1:0-9488 GCA_964243265.1 uncultured Acetobacteraceae bacterium
ACGCCTTCCTGACCAAGCGCCCCCCGGTGTGGCAGGGGAAATAGCCGCTCCTCCCTCGCCCGGAGGGAGAGGGAGCAGAGCAGCAAGCTTTAACGCGAACCATGGACATAACCCTATGAGCACACCGACCGTTCTCATCCCCGCCCTGTTGTGAGACGAGGCACTGTATGCGGACGTCATCGCCGCCCTCGGCGACACCGTCGAACCGCATGTCCTGATGTCGCCCAAGCCCGACCTGGCCGACAGCGTCACCGACATTCTGTCCCGCGCGCCGGCCCGATTCGCCCTGGTCGGCACCTCCTACGGCGGCAACCTCGCGCTGGAGGTTGCCCTTGCCGCGCCGGAGCGGGTGACCGCGCTTTGGCTTATGGGCTGCGACCCGGCAGCCTCGGTCCCGGGCGGGCCAGACCTGGCTGGCGGGCTGCGGGCGACCCCGGACGGGGTGATCGACATGCTGGCCGGGCTGGTCGTGCACAAGGATGCCAGCGCGGCAGCCATGGCGTTCAAGGCAATGGCGCACCGTGTCGGCGGTGCCGCCGGGGCGAGTCAGGCGCAGGCCCTCGCAGCGCGGAGCGAGGCGACGTCCCGGCTCGGCACGCTGCATATGCCGGCGCTGGTGCTGTGGGGCCAGGACGACGCGCTGGTGCCGATGGCAATCGGCCGGGCGCTGGCGGACGAGTTGCCGCACGCGCACTTCCATGCCCTCACCGGTTGCGGCCATCTGCCGACGCTGGAGCAGCCCACCGAGGCCGCCGCGCTGTTCGCCGAGTTCTTGACAGACGAGGACGCGCACGGACACTGACTAACAAAAGCAAGTACGCCCTCGAACATAATTAGCACTCTCGGACAGGGAGTGCTAAGCTGTCGACACAAGGGCAGGCCCTCGCGCCTCAGGCCCTGTTTGGAGCAATGACCATGAAATTTCGTCCCCTGCATGACCGGGTGGTGGTGCGCCGCATCACGCCGCTGGAGAAGTCCGCTGGCGGCATCATCATCCCCGACACCGTCAAGGAGAAGCCGATGGAGGGCGAGATCATCTCGGCCGGCCCCGGCGCCCGCAACGAAGAAGGGGCCATCGTCGCCCTGGACGTGAAGGCCGGCGACCGCGTGCTGTTCGGCAAGTGGTCCGGCACCGAGGTCAAGCTCGATGGCGAGGAGCTCCTGATCATGAAGGAGAGCGACATCATGGGCGTGATCGAAGGCGCCGAGCCCGTCGCCAAAGCCGCATAAGAAGGATCTGAGAACATGGCAGCCAAAGACGTACGCTTCGGCGACGACGCACGGAGCCGCATGTTGCGCGGCGTGGACATCCTCGCCGACGCCGTGAAGGTGACGCTGGGACCCAAGGGCCGCAACGTGGTGATCGACAAGAGCTACGGCGCCCCGCGCATCACCAAGGACGGCGTCACCGTCGCCAAGGAGATCGAGCTGGCGGAGAAGTTCGAGAACATGGGCGCGCAGATGGTGCGTGAAGTGGCCTCGAAGACCAACGACATCGCCGGCGACGGCACAACGTCGGCGATCGTGCTGGCGCAGGCCATTGTCCGCGAGGGCGGCAAGGCCGTCGCCGCCGGCATGGCACCGATGGACCTGAAGCGCGGCGTGGACAAGGCGGTCGCCGCCCTGGTGGCCGAGCTGGCGCTGCGCACCAAGAAGATCACCACCCAGGCCGAGACTGCCCAGGTCGGCACGATCTCCGCCAACGGCGAGGCCGACATCGGCCGCATGATCGCCGAGGCCATGCAGAAGGTCGGCAACGAGGGTGTCATCACCGTCGAGGAAGCCAAGGGCATGGAGACCGAGCTTGAGGTCGTCGAGGGCATGCAGTTCGACCGCGGCTACCTCAGCCCGTACTTCATCACCAACGCCGAGAAGATGACGGTCGATCTCGACAACCCCTACATCCTGATCCACGAGAAGAAGCTGTCGGGCCTGCAGGTCCTGCTGCCGCTGCTCGAGGCCGTGGTGCAGTCGGCGCGTCCGCTGCTGATCATCGCCGAGGACATCGAGGGCGAGGCCTTGGCGACGCTCGTGGTGAACAAGCTGCGCGGCGGGCTGAAGGTCGCGGCCGTGAAGGCGCCGGGCTTCGGCGACCGCCGCAAGGCCATGCTTGAGGACATCGCCGTGCTCACCGGCGGCCAGGTCATCAGCGAGGACCTCGGCATCAAGCTGGAAAGCGTGACGCTGGAGATGCTCGGCAAGGCTAAGCGCGTCCTGATCGAGAAAGAGAACACGACAGTCATCGAGGGCGCCGGCGCCCCCGACCTGATCAAGGGCCGTTGCGAGCAGATCCGCGCCCAGGTCGAGGAGACCACGAGCGACTACGACAAGGAGAAGCTGCAGGAGCGGCTGGCCAAGCTGGCTGGCGGCGTGGCGGTGATCCGCGTCGGCGGCAGCACCGAGGTTGAGGTGAAGGAGCGCAAGGACCGCGTGGACGACGCCCTGCACGCGACCCGTGCGGCGGTTGAGGAAGGTATCGTCCCAGGCGGCGGCGTCGCCCTGGCGCGTGCCAGCCTGATCCTGGCGCAGCTCAACGCCGACAACGAGGACCAGAAGTTCGGCATCGAGATTGTCCGCAAGGCGGTGCAGGCTCCCCTGCGCCAGATCGCGGCCAATGCCGGCGAGGACGGCGCGGTGATCGGCGGCAAGGTGCTGGAAAACCCTGAGTACGGGTTCGGCTACGACGCCCAGTCCGGCCAGTACAAGGACCTGGTTGCGGCCGGGATCATCGACCCGACCAAGGTTGTGCGCGTGGCGCTGCAGAATGCGGCGTCGGTGGCCGGGCTGCTGATCACCACCGAGGCGATGGTAGCTGAACGTCCGGAGAAACGCGCCCAGTCGTTGCCGCAGGGCGGCGGCGGCATGGGCGGCATGGGTGACATGGACTACTAAGCCCAACTTCCCCCTCTCCCTCTGGGAGAGGGCCGGGGTGAGGGGGGCTTGGCTATGGCGCCAAGACCCCTTTGCCCCAGCAGGACAGCATCGTATCGCTGCATTGCGTCGTGCATGCCCGCCCCTCACTCCAACCCTCTCCCGGAGGGAATGGGAAAAGGAGGCGGGTTTTTCTTACGCCTTCTCTTCTTCGGTATGCTCCGCGGCGTGGCTCAGCGCCTCGCCCAGGGCCTTGATCTTCTCGGCGCCCTTGCCCTCGGTCTTCCCCGCGATGGCGACCGTCTCCTTGCCTAGCTTGGCCACCAGCTTGCGGATCGCCTCGCCGTTCAGCTTGTCGGCATGCAGGTGCTTCTTCAGCGACTCCAGGTCCTTGACGATGGTCTTGGCGGCTGGCGTTTCCACCTTCTCCAGCGTCGCTTCCCAGCCCTCGATGTTCTTGGTCGCAGCAGCGACGGTGAAACCCTTCAATCCGTCGGTGATGTGCTTGATTGTCGAATCGAACTGCGGCATTGCCCGCTCCTGTATCACCGCGCCGGCGTGATCGCCGCGCGCCGGGTCAAAAGCTCACGCTGACCCGAAGGTTTCTTTGCACCTGCAGCAATTCGACTGGCTTCAGGGCGTGCAGGGCCGGATCGATTCCGGCGCCGGCGCAATGGCCGGCGGCTCGAACACCGCAAGGTACTCGGTGCCGTTCTCCATCGGCAGCGTATCGACCCGGCGGTAGCCCACCGCCTGCAACTCGCAGTCCAGCAGGGCCGGCGGCGTACCATGGTACTGCGTGGCGCGGGTGGTATCGATGATGGCCACGCGGGCGCCGGGCCGCAGCGCCGGCAGCAGGTTCTCCATCTCGCCGAACGGCTGTTGGATTTCGTGGTACATGTGCACCATCAGCGCCAGATCGACCGATTGCGGCGGTAGCCTGGGGTCGTGCGGGTCGCCCAGGCCGATGGTCACGTTCGCCAGTCCCTCCTGCACCACCCGCTGCCGCAGCTCGGCCAAGTAGGCCGGCACGACATCCTGCGCCAGGACCCGGCCGGTTGGGCCAACCCGGCGCGACAGCCGAACCGCGTAGTAGCCGTTGCCGGCGCCGATGTCGGCCACCACCATGCCGGGCTGGATGTGCAGGAAGTCCATCACCCGCTGTGCCTCCCCGACGCGTTCCCGCTGGTCCTCGCTGGCCCAGCGGTCGCTGACGATCGGCGCGACCAGCCGGGCCGGCGCTGGGAACCGGCTGGCCGGCAGGCCGGGCGGTCCCAGCGGCCCAACCTGGGCCCTCGCCGCAACTGGGACGATGGCCACCAGCATGGCCGCAACGACGACCGCTGTGGCGCCTCTCACAGGGTGCATGCTTGGCCTACCGCGACAACCGCAGCAGCGCCTGCCCGGCCTCGCTGCTGAGCTCCGCCCGGTCGAGCGTGCCATCCTTGTCGGGGTTTGCGGCCTGGAACATCCCTTCGACGTAGGCCAGGTATTCGGCCTTGCTGATCTTTCCGTCGCCGTTGCTGTCCGCCTGCCGGAACTGGGCGCCCTGCAGTGCCGGCGCCGCCTCCCGCTCGTCCAGGCTGTCGTCGGCATCGGGGTTCATCTCATCGAACCTGGCCGCGGCGGCGCTCTTGACCTCCGCCAGGTCGAGCGTGCCGTCCTTGTCGATGTCGAAGGCGCGCAACGGGTCGGCCTGAGTCTCCTCCGGACGCCGCTTCGGCAGGTCTGGCGTCGCCTGGGCCAGGATGACCGGCCCGGCCCCGGCCTGCACTGGCGTCCCAACCGTCCATCCAAGGCCGACGATCACCGCCGCAAGCACCGTATTCGCCATTCGCATCCATTCTCTCCTTCTGGGCAGCGCAGCTCCCGAGCAACGCAATAAACCCGCCGATTACATCAGGGCAATCGGGCCAAAAAAAAGGCGGCCCCCGGAGGAGCCGCCAAGTTTAGGGAGGAAACGTCCTGCAGCAGGGCCGAAGCACTGCCGCAAGGATTAGAATAGCCGGATAACCATGAACTGCAAGCGAATTGGTGCAGCGCAGCAAAACGGGCTTGTCACGTTCGGTTGATCCTCTTACCCGCACCCTCGTGCCAAGCCGGCCATGCTGGGATCGTTGCACAAACCCTACGCTGCACGTCCTACCCGGAACGGGCCGCTCGGCACGGAGTGCGTCGTCACCTCGGCTGCGGTCACCTCCCCGCGCGTCATGTCCTCGGTGGTGATCGTCTTGCTGCCGATCATGGCGAGCAAGCCATAGGCAACCTTCGCCACCAGATCGAGGATGACAATGAGCGCGGTGGTGAATAGCGCGGACCAGTAGCCCAGCCCATCCGGCCCAAGGATCACGAAGACCGGGTAGAGCAGCCACAACACCGTTAGGATCCCGACGTTGAGCTTATAGACGTTGGCCCGCGTCTGATCGCGGCCCATGGCCTCCTCCCGCATCGGTCCGAACAGGACATACAGGACGGCCAGGAAGGCGACGCAGCTTGTGATGTACCAGACCCACTTGGCGAACGGGTCCTGCGACGCGCCGAAGAACAGCCCGGTGATGATCATCACCACGTCCGACACCAGCAGCCCCGCCACCAGCCCGGCCCGACGGTGCGCGCCATGCAGCGCCGTCATCGACAGCCCCAGCAACAGCGCCGGCGTGGTAACCGACCAGTCGATGTATCGGGCGAACAGGAACTCCCGCCCGCTGGGCAGGGTGATCGCCCCCTGGTGGATCGCCATGGCGAAGTAGGAGATGGCGGCAAACAGCGGCACCAGGCCGTGGACCATCGTGTGGCCCTCCTCGTCCTGGGTGCGGCGGCCTCCAGCCAAGAACAGCACGACCGAGCCGACGATCATGCCGATCGCGCCGAGCCAGAGCCAATTCGTTTCAGACATCTAGTAGTTCCTCCACAGCGGGCAGGCGAGTACATACGCCGGGCTGCCGCTAAGGGGGGCGGCTGCACCGGCGCATAGCCTATCCGGCGTATAGCCTATTAGGAACTGTGCAGGAACTGCGTGACGATACCGGGCAGGTGCTCGCCGAGCCAGTCGCCCATCGCCATCTCCTCGGTCTGCGACTGCTTCAGCACGGCGACGTCGTCCTGCGCCCCGGCGGCCTCCGCCATAGTGATCAGCGCCTTGTAGGAGGCGATCTCATAGGCCTTGAAGCCGATGGCGGACATGACGTTCTTCACCACCTCGTCGGCGGCCGTGACATGGACCAGGCCGGACACCTTGCCGACCACCGTCGTCACCGTCTCCTTGGCGCCTGACGCGCTGGTGCCGTGCTTGGACAGCAGGGTCTCCAGCCGGGTCGCCTGGGTCTTCGAGCTTTCGATCTCCTGCTGCATTTTGGCGTGCAGCTCGGGATAGTCGCTCATGCGGCTCAACTGGGCTTCGATGGTCGAGACCGCCTGGCCCTCGACGGCGTGCTGGTTGCGTAGGCCGGTCAGGTAGTACTCGTTCATATCGGGCATGGGTGTTCTCCAGGAGGAAGCCCGACAAACGCCGGCTTCCCGGAAGGTTTCCCCATGCAAGGCGCACATTTCACCAGAATTGGGCTAATCCGGCAGTTAAGTACGCCGCCGCTCAATATCCGGTAGGAATACTGTCAACAGGCCGAGGGCCGGGAGGTAGGCGCACAGGCGATAGACGAAGGTGATGCTCGTCTGATCGATCAGCCACCCCAAGACTGCCGCGCCCAATCCGCCCAATCCGAATGCCAGCCCGAAGAACAGGCCGTTGATCAGGCCGACTTTCCCGGGGATCAGCTCCTGGGCATAGACGATGATGGTGGACGACGCCGACGCCAGCACCAGGCCGATGATGACGGTCAGCACCGCCGTCCAGAACAGGTTGGCGTAGGGCAGCGCCATGGTGAACGGCAGCACGCCCAGGATGGACACCCAGATCACCCACTTGCGCCCAACCCGGTCGCCGATGGGTCCGCCGGCTAGCACGCCCAATGCGAACGCGCCGAGGAACAGGAACAGCAGCAACTGCGACGCCTGCACCGAAACGCCGAAGGTGTAGATCAAGTAGAACGTATAGTAGGTGCTCAGGCTGGCGACGTAGAAGAACTTGGAGAACAGCAGCGCTACCAGCACCGCGACCGTAAGCCCGATCTGCCGCCGGGACAGGCCGGAGCCGGCCGTGGTGCTCACGGCCTTGGTGCCGCTGCGGGCCGCATACCACCGGCTGACCCCCGACAGCACCGCCATCCCCAGCAGCGCCGCCGCCGAGAACCAGGCGATGCTGGGCTGGCCGAACGGCACGACGATGAACGCCGCCATCAGCGGCCCCAGCGCCTGCCCGGCGTTGCCGCCAACCTGGAACACCGACTGCGCCAGCCCGAACCGCCCGCCGGACGCCATCCGCGCCACCCGGGCCGACTCCGGGTGGAACACCGACGACCCCAGACCGACCAGCGACGCCGCGATCAGCAGCCAGCCGTAGCTGCCCGCCACCGACAGCAGCAGCAGGCCGACCAGGCTGCATGCCATGCCGACCGGCAGAGAGAACGGCACCGGACGACGGTCGGTGTACAGCCCGACCACCGGCTGCAGCAGCGACGCCGTCAGTTGGAACGCCAGCGTGATAGTGCCGATCTGCGCGAAGCTGAGGCCATAGGTGCCCTTCAGGATCGGATAGATCGCCGGCAGCAGCGACTGGATCATGTCGTTCAGCAGGTGGCAGAAGCTAACCGCAAGCAGGACCGGGAACACGGTCCCCTGCATCGAGGGATGCGATGGGCCGGGAGGCAGCGGTGGGACCGGACGCAATGGGGGGGCGGTGGTGGCTTGGCTCATGGTCCTGTCCTTTCGGCGCCAGGTGCAGGCTGCGATTGCCTGAGAGGTGGGTTCGCCAGGTGGTTTCGCACACCCGGGACGCGCGCTGCACCGGTCACGCACGCCGTGGCAGCGTTGCGTCGCGATGAAGGAACGGCCGAACTTGTCAAGTGACCTGACATATCGGAGTGTGGCGGAGAACGTGCGGCCCGGGACCAACCGCGGCTGCGGCCAGGGAGGGCGGCGCATGGCGGCACTGGGGACGCGACGAGGAATGGTGGCCGGATTAGCCGGACTGGCGGTGGTCCGGCCGGGTTGGGCGCAGGTGGCGCCGCCGCCGTCACCGCTCACGCTCAGCATCGTGGACGTGGCGGGCAACCTGGCCCTGACCCGCCCGGCGTTCGAGGCCTACCGCAAGCGCAGCCCCAAGCTGGTCGGCCGCATCGTGTACAGCTCCGCCCCGGCGCCGGAGCTGCCGGGCAAGCTGCGGGCGCAGCAGGCGGCGGGGCGGGTGGACATCGACATGGTGCTGACCGGCACCGACGCCTTGGCGGCCGGGGTGCAGCAGGGCGTGTGGGAGGGCTTGGCGCCGCACATGGCCAAGCTGCCGGACTTGCAGGCCACCCTGTTGCCGGGCGCGCTGGCGATGCAGGGGCTGGCGCAGGGCCAGGCCGTGATCAACGCCTACAGCCCGGCCGGCCCCCTGCTGGAGTACCTGCCGGACCGCGTGGCGCAGCCGCCCACCACGGCGGAGGAGTTGCTGGCCTGGACCCGTGCCCACCCCGGCCGCTTCATCTACGCCCGGCCCGCCAACTCCGGCCCTGGCCGCGCCTTCCTGATGGGGCTGCCGTATATCCTGGGCGACAGCAACCCGCGCGACCCCGTAGGCGGCTGGGACAAGACATGGGCCTACCTGCAGGCCCTGGGGGAGAACATCGAGTACTACCCCAGCGGCACCGGCGCCACGATGAAGGAGTTCGGCGAGGGCAGCCGCGACATGACCGTCACCATCACGGGCTGGGACATCAACCCGCGCGCCCTGGGCACCGTGCCGAAGGCGGCGATGGTCGGCACGCTCAAGGGCTTCCACTTCGTCAACGACGCGCACTACATGGCGCTGCCGAAGGGCCTGGCGGCGGACCGGCAGGCGGTGCTGCTGGACCTGATGGCGTACTTGCTGGGTCCGGAGGCGCAGGCGTTCACCTACGACGCCGGCTACTTCTACCCCGGCCCGGCGGTGCGCGGCGTGCCGCCCACCCTGGCGCCGCAGGCGAGCCAGGACACGCTGGCCGAGTTCGGCCGCCCGTTCTACGACAAGCTGATCGCCGACACGCCCAACGAGACGCCGCTGGAGGCCGAGGCGATGGTGCAGGCGTTCCGCCGCTGGGACGAGCAGGTCGGCGCCAAGGCCGGAAGCAAGTAGGCGGGGCCGTGCCGGAAGCATCGCCCGTTCGCGGTGCTGCGCTGACGCCCGCTGCCTCGCTCGTGCTGGTGCCGGGGCGCCGGCAGCGGCTGGGCGACCAGTTGTATGGGCAAATCCTGGACCAGGTGCTGTCCGGCCGCCTGCCCGAGGGGAGCCGCCTGCCGCCGGAGAAGGAGCTGTCCGCCCGGTTCGGCGTGTCCCGCCCCGTGGTGCGGGAGGCGCTGATGCGGCTGCGCGCCGATGGCCTGCTGCGGGCGCGGCAGGGCGCCGGAACCTACGTCCTGGCCCGCCCGGCGGAACGGATTGGGCAGTTCGTCGGCACCGCGGACATTGCGGCGCTGATGCGCTGCATCGAGGCGCGGCTGCCCCTGGAGGCCGCTGCCGCCCGCTTGGCCGCGGAACGGCG
>CAXTFY010000208.1:0-9441 GCA_964243265.1 uncultured Acetobacteraceae bacterium
GAGTACAGTGGTGAGCTGTGCCGATCTACGGGTGGCGCGCGAGGGAGCGGTTTTCGCGGCCTCCCCCACCCCGGCCCTCTCCCGAAGGGAGAGGGGGCAGCGGATCAGTCCTTTGACGGAGCGGCTCTCCATGGCCCATCCCAACGTCGTCGTCGTCACCCATCCGCTGGTACAGCACAAGCTGTCCCTGCTCCGCCGCAAGGCCACCCCGACGGCCGACTTCCGCCAGATTGCGCGCGAGATCAGCCTGCTGATGGCCTACGAGGTCACGCGGGACCTGCCGCTGGAAAACGTCGCCATCGAGACGCCGATGGAGGCGATGGAGGCCCCGCACCTCTCGGGCAAAAAGATCTGCTTCGTGCCGATCCTGCGCGCCGGCACCGGCATCCTGGACGGGATGCTGGACCTGATCCCCTCCGCCCGCGTCGGCCATATCGGCCTGTACCGGGATCCGGCGACGCTGGTGCCGGTGGAATACTACCTCAAGCTGCCCGACGACCTGCCGGACCGGGTGGTCGTTCTGGTGGACCCGATGCTGGCCACCGGGCACTCCGCCGCGGCAGCGCTCACACGGCTGCGCCAGGCCGGGGCGGCGCAGTTGCGCTTCGTGTGCTTGCTGGCCGCCCCCGAGGGCTTGGCCGTGCTGGCGCATGAGCACCCGGACGTGCCGGTGTTCACCGCCGCCATCGACCGGGAGCTGGATGAGCACGGCTACATCCGGCCCGGCCTGGGCGACGCCGGGGACCGGCTCTATGGGACAAAGTAGGACAGCAGCGGCCCCGGCGCCAAGCCGCAGCGGTTAGTCTATCGCATCGCCGACGGCATGAACCGGGGCGCCAATGGGCTTGCCGATGACCGGCACCACCTCGATGACGTCGCCAGTCGCCCGGAAAGGCAGCGCCACCAAGCCGCAGCCGCTAAGCACCAAGGCCGCCGCCAGAAATAGGATCAGCCGCATGTCGGACCTCCTCCGAGGGTAATCATGTCGAGGAGTCTGGACCTGCCCGGCCAGCTTGCGCAATGCCACTTTGCGTAACACCAGCTTCAGTTGGCCATCGTCCGATCCCGCTCCGCCCAGCTTGGCATCATTCAGCCGCCGGCCTAGCGTCCGCGGAAACCTGGGGAATGCACCATGGCCGAAGCCTTCATCTGCGACTACGCGCGCACGCCGATCGGCCGCTACGGCGGCGCGCTCAAGGACGTGCGGGCGGACGACCTGGCCGCCCATCCCCTGCGCGTGCTGCGGGAGCGCAACGCCGGCGTGGACTGGGACCAGCTCGACGACTGCTACATGGGCTGCGCCAACCAGGCCGGGGAGGACAACCGCAATGTCGCCCGCATGGCGGTGCTGCTCGCCGGGCTGCCGGTCAGCGTACCCGGCAGCACCCTGAACCGCCTGTGCGGCAGCGGCCTTGACGCCGTGGGCACCGCCGCGCGCGCCCTGCGCAGCGGGGAGGCCGAGCTGATGCTGGCCGGCGGGGTCGAGAGCATGACCCGTGCGCCGTTCGTGATGCCGAAAGCTGGCGAGGCCTTCGCACGTCAGGCGGAGATTTACGACACCACCATCGGCTGGCGCTTCGTCAACGGCATGATGCGGACGATGTACGGTACGGACTCCATGCCTGAGACGGCGGAAAACGTGGCCGAGCAGTTCCAAGTGACCCGCGCCGACCAGGACCTGTTCGCCCTCGGCAGCCAGCAGAAGGCCGCCGCGGCGCAGGCCCGCGGTTTCTTCGACCGCGAGATCGCCCCCGTGACGGTCAAGGGCCGCAAGGGCGACACCGTGGTGGACCGCGACGAGCACCCGCGCGAGACCACGCTGGACGCCTTGGCGAAGCTGAAGACCCCGTTTCGCAGCCCCGGCACGGTGACGGCCGGCAACGCATCGGGCGTGAACGACGGGGCTGCCGCCCTGTTGCTGGCGACCGAGGGCGCCGCCCGCCGCCACGGCCTGACCCCGCGCGCCCGTGTGGTGGCGATGGCGGTCGCCGGGGTGGAGCCGCGCATCATGGGCATCGGCCCGGCCCCTGCAGTGCAGAAGCTGATGGACCGCACCGGGCTGCGCCTGGCCGACGTGGACGTGATCGAGCTGAACGAGGCCTTCGCGTCGCAGGGCCTGGCAGTGCTGCGGCAGTTGGGCGTGGCCGACGATGATCCCAGGGTGAACCCGCATGGCGGCGCCATCGCGCTGGGGCACCCGTTGGGGGCATCGGGCGCTCGGCTGGCCGGGACGGCGGCAAACGCGCTGGCGGCTGGCGGTGGACGGCGCGCCGTAGTGACGATGTGCATCGGCGTCGGCCAGGGCATCGCGGCGCTAATCGAACGGGTGTGACGCCAAGCACTCTTCTCCCTCTCCCTCCGGAAGAGGGCCGGGGTGAGGGAGGCTTGCCTTCTAGCTGCGCCGTGGCCCAGAGCCGCAGGGACAACACTGCAAAGCCCCCTCACCCCAACCCTCTCCCGAAGCGGGAAGAGGGAGTCAGGGTGGTCCTTTCCGGACTGGTGCCGTCACTCCGGCAGGACTTCCCCGCGCGTTTCGCGTGCGAACGGGATCACCAGCAGCCCGACGCCGAACGCGACCGCCGTGACCGCCACGGGCGTGCCCAACGTACCCATCGACGCCACAGCCCCAGCCAGGGCGAAGTTGACACCAGCGCCGATGAACCGGCCCACCGAAGTGCAGAACGCAAATGCTGTTGCCCGCGCCTCTGTGCCGAACAGCTCCGGCAGCCAAAGGCTGAAGATCGCGAAGTTGCCGCCGAACATGCCCAGGAAGAACAGCACCGCCATGAACGCCGGCAGCGCCGAGCCGATCGGCAGGTAGAACGCCCAGCCGAACGACGCCACGATCGTGATCATCATGCCGACGTAGTATCCCGCCAGCGTCGCCTTCCGGCCATACCGTTCCGCCAGCCAGGGTGCCGCGATGCACCCCAGGATCGTGCCGACCGACAGCAGCGCCGTGCCCGCCGACGCTAGCTTCGCCGCATCCGGCGCCGCGAACCCTGCCTGGCGCGACAGGAACACGATGGCCGTCGGCTCATACACCGCACCCGCCCACAGCCCGACGATGGCGACGGTCAGCAGCGCCGACATCGTGAGCGTCTGCCGCAGGTAGCGCGGCCCGAAGATCACCGCAAACGGGTTGCGGCGCCTCTCCGGCACCGCCGCCTCGACTTGGTGCCGCTGCTCCCACCGCTCCGGCTCCTTCACGCTGAACAGGGTGGCGATGGACACGACGACGGGCACCAGCCCGCACAGGAACATCGCGCGCCAGCCCAGCGACGCGCCGACGGTGTAATTCAGCGCCGCCGCGACGAAGAAGCCGAAGTAGTAGCCCGTCTGCAGGTAGCCCGCCCCCATCTTGCGGCGGTCCTCCGGCCAGGCCTCGGCGACGTAGGTGCCCGCCATGGCCCACTCGCCGCCCACCCCGATGCCGGCGAGGAAGCGGAACAGCGCCAGCACGTACACGTTGGGCGCGAACGCCGCTGCGCCGGTGAACACCGCATACACCAGCACCGTGGCGGCCAGCGACTTGGTGCGGCCGAACCGGTCGGAGATCGGCCCCCAGATGAACGACAGCCCCCAGCCCACCAGGAACAGCGCGAACATCAGCGAGCCGATGTAGCCGATGTTGCCCGGCGTCGCCGCGATGCCCGACCGCGGCAGCAGCTCCGTCAGCGCGGGACCCAGCACCAACGCGTAGATCACGGAGTCCATGCCGTCGAGCATCCAGCCGAACCAGGCGGCCCAGAAGCCGATGACCTGCTGGCGGTTGAGCGGGGTTCGCCGGTATGCGGCGGGCATCGCGCCCCGCATCAATCCTTCAGACATCTAGTTTCCTTCCCTATTGCTTTTTTGCCGTGATCCGGCCGGCCCCGTCAGGTCTTCCGGCTGCGGCGCGGCGCAGCCGGGGCGGCGGCCGGGCGCGCAGGCGCCAGCAGCACGTCCACTGCGGCCGACCGCACGACGACGCCGCGGACGAACGCCTCGTGGTTGGCCTCGATCTGCTCGGGGTCATACAGGTAGTTGACCATGATGCCATACGACTCCTCGATCCCGCGCGGCGCCACGTTGCCCAGCCAGTTCACCCGCTCCAGCCGCGCGCCGTTGCCGAGGTGGAAGCGCGCCACCGGGTCGGGCCGCCCGCCCTCGCCGGGGTCAATGAGGTAGGCGGCACACAGCCGGGTCAGCGGCGCCTGCAGCGCCTCCGCAAGCGACGCATCCTCCCACCAACGCTCCCGGCCCAGCAGGGCGCGGAACAGGGCCGCGGGATCGTCCTCCGCGCTGTCCTCCCCCGCCGCGGGGCGCAGCGCCGCAACCTCGTCCTCCCGCAGCACGTCCGCGCCAGCCAGCCGCTTGCCCAGCCAGCGGCCGAAGCCCGGCACCGGCGACAGCGTGGAGAAGCGCACCAGCCCGGGCAACTCGGCCTTCAGTTCCGCCACCACCTGCTTGATCAGGAAGTTGCCGAACGACACCCCCCGCAGCCCGTCCTGGCAGTTGGAGATCGAGTAGAAGATCGCCGTGTCCGCCCCGGCCTCACGCGTCCGCTCGGCCCGTTCGTCGCCGTCGCCGGCGAGCAAGGGCTGCACGGAGGACGCCAAACCCTGGGTCAGCGCCACCTCGACAAAGATAAGCGGATCGCCCGGCAGCGCCGGATGGAAGAAGGCGAAGCACCGCCGATCCGGCGCCAGCCGCCGCCGCAGGTCGGACCAGCCGGCGATCTCGTGCACCGCCTCGTAGGTGATCAGCTTCTCCAGCACCGCCGCGGGCGTCTGCCAGTCGATGCGCCGCAGCTCCAGGAAGCCGCGGTTGAACCACGACCCCAGCAGGTGGCGCAGGTCGGAGTCGAGCGGCTTCAGCGAAGGCTCGGCGCGCAGGTGCTCCAGCAGCTCCCGGCGCATGGCGACCAGCGACGCGGTGCCGCCCGGCGCCATGTTGATGCGGCGCAGCAGCTCCTGCCGGGTCGGGTCGGCGGCCTCGGCGAGCTGCGCCGCGTGCTCCGGGGTGGCATCGGCCAGGTAGGCCTCGGCGGCCCGGCGCAACCGGTCCTCCTCGGGCAGGAAATTCTCCGCGAGATACCGGTAGAAGGCCAGCCGGTCCGCGGTGCCAAGCTCCTGCAGCGCCAGGGACAGCTCCCGCGCCACCGCCGCCCCGGACGCCTCGCCGCGCTCGGACAGCAGGGCCGAGGCCAGCTCCTGCGCGCGCTCCAGCGGCTTCGCCGAGGCGTCGGGCTGCAGCACGTCGGCATAGGATCGCCCCCGGTCGGCGATGGTGGACCAAAGCCGCTCCAGCAGGGCGCGCGACGTCATCGTCACCGAGGAGAAAGTCACCGACGACGCGGCGACCGGGGCGGGGCCGATAGGGGGAGGGGTGGCAGAGGACGGGGTGGAGGGCATCGTCGTCACCGTGCTGTTCCGTGTGCGCGGCGCCTGGATGGAGTCCGGACGCCGGGCACGGTGTATCGTCCCGGGGCGGGACAGCAAAGAACGCAAATCGCGGTGGTGCGCGATTGCGGGCCGGGTCCGGCGGGCGGCCCGGCGCAGGCGCCTATGCGCGGCGGCAGGGCATCTCCCCTGCGGCGATCAGCGCCCCGGTGATCGCCACCATGCGGCGGCTCTGGTGGCGGATCGCATCGAGGTCCTCGTCGCGCGGCGGCTCGTGCCCAGACCCGACGATGGCCGAGGCGCCATACGGCGAGCCCGCCTCCAGCATGGCCTCGTCGGTGTAGCCGGTCGGCAGGATCACCATGCCCAGGTGGGCCATGGGCGCATACATCGACAAGGTGACCACCTCGGTCCCGCCATGCGGCCAGGATGCGGTGGCGAACGCCCCGCCGGTCTTGCCGGCCAGCGCGCCCCGCTTCCACTGCGGACCCAGTTGGTCGAGGAAGTTCTTCAGCTCCGTCGCCATGGCTCCGAAGTAGCATGGCGTGCCGAGCAGGATGGCGTCGGCCCACTCGGCATCGTCCTTGGTCGGCGCTTCGTACAGGGCGTTCTGCCGCCTGGCGTTTTCAAGCCAGCCCTCGGCGTGGCTCATCGCCTCCTCATCCGCGACCTCGCGCGCCCGGCGCAGCCGCACTTCTGCCCCGGCCTCCCGCGCAGCGCCCGCCGCGGCGATGGCAAGCTGCTCCACAGAGCCGTTCCGTGAGTAGAAGGCGATCAGAAGGCGAGTTGTGTCGGACATGAAGTCTCCAGATCAGGGCCGATTGTGCGGCCGGCCTCGCGCATATGCTATCGCGCCCGGATCGCGCCAGCCGCGGCGGTGTTCCTTGCCACAGCCAGCGGCGCCGCATGGCTGCGTGCCAGCAGCGGTCGCCCTTCTCTGTTGACCCCGTACCATGGCACAGCCCCGGCGCCACTCCGGCAGCCGCCTGGCCGCCTCCTCCGGCATTACCTCTGTAGCGCCCAACTGATCGAGACCTCGGTGTCCGTAAAGCGGCGGACCCGGTCGCAAAACGGCTCGTGCTCCCCTCTCAGCGGGGCGTCAAATAGGGGTCAGCGGCGCCCGCCATGGCGCGCAGGGGCGGCAGGCTGGTATCGGGCATGACGGCAGCTCCACGGTTGCCTGGCGAACGTTAGGTAGCTAGGCTGGCGTATGTCGGAAAGCAATCTTTCCGGGCCGCTGGCCGGCGTCCGGGTAATCGAGATGTCCGCCATTGGCCCAGTGCCGCATTGCGGGCTGGTGCTGGCGGAAATGGGCGCGCAGGTGGTGCGGCTGGACCGCCCCGAGGCGTCCGACCTGGGGATGCCGGCGCCGCCCCGCTTCGATGCGTTGGCCCGGGGCAAGCAGTCGGTCGTGCTCGATCTCAAGGAGGACGCGGGACGCCAGGACGCGTTGCGCCTGATCGGCGGCGCCGACGTGCTGATCGAGGGCTTCCGGCCCGGCGTGATGGAGCGGCTGGGCCTCGGCCCGGCGGCCTGCCTGGCGGCCAACCCGCGCCTGGTGTACGGACGCGTCAGTGGCTGGGGCGACGCCGGGCCGTTGACGGCGAGTGCCGGGCACGACCTGAACTTCGTGGGGCTGACCGGGGCGTTGCTGGCCATGGGCACGCCGGGCCAGCCGCCCCCGGTGCCGCTGAACCTAGTGGGGGACTTCGGCGGCGCGGCGATGCAGTTGGCGTGCGGCGTGCTGGCGGCGCTGTTGCACGCCCGCGCCACCGGGGAGGGCCAGGTGGTGGCGGCCAGCATCCTTGAAGGCGCGGCGTCACTCACCCCCTTCGCGCAGGGCCTGCGGGCGGCGGGGCTATGGACCGACCAGCGCGGCGGCAACATCCTGGATGGCGGGGCGCCGTTCTGTCGCACCTATGCCACCTTGGATGGCGGCTACGTCGCCGTGGCCGCCATCGAGACGCGGTTCTACCAGGCCCTGCTGGAGGGGCTGCGGCTGGCCGGGGCGATCCAGGCCGGGGCGCAGATGGACCGCGCCGGCTGGGCCGCGACGGCCGCGCTGTTCACCGCGCGGTTTGCCGAGCGCACGCGGGACGACTGGGCGGCGCACTTCGCCGGCACCGACGCCTGCGTGTCCCCCGTGCTGGGCTGGGCCGAGGCGGCAGCGCACCCCCAGGCGGCGGCGCTCGGCCTGTTCTCGACGGTGGACGGCGTGACGCTGCCGCGCACCGCGGCGCGGTTTTCCGCAACGCCGACCGGCGTGCCCGCCCCTGCGGTGACGCCGGGCGCCGACACGCTGGCCGTGCTGCGCGCGACTGGACCGGCGTCCCTGCCTGGGCCGACCTAGCGCAGCCGCTCTCCAACCCCAAGTCCGGTTGAATGTCAGCCCCCGCCCCGGCCGTTCCGATGGCAGACCTTCGCCGCCTCGCCCTCGACAACGCCGCACGGCTGTTCCGCACGCAGGGCTATGCGGCGGTGACCATGCGGGACATCGCCGCCGCATGCGAGGTGAAGGCCGGCAGCCTTTACTACCACTTCGCCTCCAAGGAGCAGATCGTGGTGGAGGTGCTGAACACTGGCGTGAACATGGTGATCGCCGAGGTCCTGCGCCACATGGGCTGCCTGCCAGCCGGAGCTGTGCTGGCGTTGCGCCTGCGGACCGCCATCGCCGCGCACCTGCACACCTTATTGGGACGGAACGACTACATCGGGGCCAACATCCGCATCTTCGCCCATGTGCCGGACCGGGTGCGGATTGAGGCGCTGGCGCACCGCCAGCTTTACGAAGCTTGGTGGCAAGACTTGCTGGACCAGGGCGCCCGCGACGGCGCGTTCCGGCCGGGTACCGACCTGCGGCTGGTCCGCTTGTTCCTGATGGGCGCGATGAACTGGTCGCTGGAGTGGCACCACTTCCATGGCCAGGCACCGTCTGGTCAGGACTCCTCGGGCCAGGACGCACACGTCCAGGCCCTCCCTGACCAATTCCCCCATGGCCAATCATCCGGTGCGCAGGATGTGGACGCGATCGCCGACCGATTGGCGGCGCTGGTGCTGCATGGGGTATCGGCACCGGCTGCGCCAGGGTAAGTCTTGCAGCGGTCCGGCCAAGCAACGAGCCGCGCCATGCTTCGGGGGATTGCGTGACCGTTCTGGACAGCCGGGCCTCGCCGCGGGACGACCGCTTCAAGCAGAACGCCGCCCAGTACGGCGCGTTGCTGGACACCCTGCGGACGGCGCTGCGGCACAGCTTGGCCGGCGGCGGCGAGGCGCACACCAGGCGCCACCACGGCCGCGGCAAGCTGCTGGTGCGCGACCGCATCGACCGCCTGGTGGACCCGCTGACCCCGTTTCTGGAGCTGTCGCCGCTCGCCGCCTGGGGCCTGTACGGCAACGAGGTCCCGGCCGCCGGCATCGTCACCGGCATCGGCGTCGTCCACGGCACCCCCTGCATGGTGATCGCCAACGACGCCACCGTGAAGGGCGGCAGCTTCTTCTACGAGACCGTGAAGAAGCACCTGCGCGCCCAGGAGATCGCCCGCGAGAACCGGCTGCCCTGCCTGTATCTAGTGGATTGCGGCGGCGCCTACCTGCCGGAGCAGGACCGCGTGTTCCCTGACCGCGGCCACTTCGGCACCACGTTCTACGAGCAGTGCAAGATGTCCGCCGACGGCATCCCGCAGCTCAGCGCGGTGTTCGGCGGCTGCACCGCGGGTGGCGCCTACATCCCGGCCCTGTCGGACGAGGTCGTGATGGTGCGCGGCCAGGCCCGCATCCACCTGGGCGGCCCCAGCATCGTCAAGGCCGCCATCAACGAGGACGTGGACGGCGAGACCCTCGGCGGCGCCGAGATGCACACCCGCGTCTCCGGCGTGTCCGACTACCTCGCCGACACTGAGATCGAGGCGCTGGCCCGGCTGCGCGGCATCGTCGCCGGGCTGAACCAGGACCGGCCGTGCTACGCCGTCACCCGCCCCCCCCCCCCCCCCCCCCCCCACCCCCCCGCGAACGCCCCCGGCCCCCAGGCCCGCCCCCCACCGGCCCTCCCCAGCGGCCC
>CAXTFY010000209.1:0-9397 GCA_964243265.1 uncultured Acetobacteraceae bacterium
GCTGCTGGCGCGAGAGACGGGGCTCGAACCCGCGACCTCCGGCGTGACAGGCCGGCGCTCTAACCAACTGAGCTACTCCCGCAGCGGCAGGGCGCACGATCTACGGCGCGGGCCAGGCCTCGTCAAGCCGTGTCGTGCCCGGCTCCGCAAGTATACAGTGCAAAACGACCCTGCCTTCCCTTTCTCCCTTCGGGAGAGAGCCGGGATGAGGAGGGCCGCAAGGGCCTGATCCACCCGTTATGAAGCGGCTGCTACCCCTGGGTAGCCAGGTCTAGTCCGTCTTGCTTATCTGAACTCGACCCTATCTCTGCGAAAGAAGCCTAGCTCGTCCGGCGTGGGCGGTGACGGGATCGAACCGCCGGCCCTCTCGGTGTAAACGAGACGCTCTACCGCTGAGCTAACCGCCCATGCCGGCGCGTAGGCTTACAGCTTCCCGCAACGCCTTGCCAGGCCGGAACCGTACCGAACAGGTGGCACCGACGGCGATACGCGCGCCAGTGCGGGGATTGCGCCCGGTCGTTGCCTTGCGGACCGAAGGGGCAAATGTACCAAAGCCAGCCAACCGCACATCGCGTCCCTGGCGCAGTCCGCCCTCGATGGCTGACAGCACAGCATCCACGGCTTCGTTAGCTTTGCCGATGGCCACATCCATGTCGGCCGCGACAGCGTGAACAAGCTCGATGCGGCTCATAGCCCGCGCAAAACCATGCGGTGTCATCGCGATGCCGTCATTTGCCATGGCTATGCCCATATGTGCTGTTTCGCACAGTATGGTTCGGTGCCGAACCGGGTCAACGACGTGTGAATGCCGTCGCGCAAAGCCTGACACCGCTGTTGCTGATATGCCGCGCATGCTCCCGTCCCGGCACAGCAGCCGGGACGGGCGCGTACGCTAATGCGGCAGCGACGCCGCGGGCTGAGCAGGCGGCGGCACGATCGGGTCCACCGGCTCTTCCCACTCGATAGCCTCTGGCTTACGGGCCAAGGCCTGGCTGATCACCTCGTCCACGTGCGACACGGGCAGGATTTTCAGCCCTTTCTTCACGTTGTCAGCGATGTCCACCAAATCCTTCTCGTTGTCCTTCGGGATGAACACCGTGGTGATCCCGGCCCGCAACGCCGCCAGCAGCTTCTCCTTCAAGCCGCCGATCGGCAGCACCCGGCCACGCAAGGTAATCTCCCCCGTCATCGCCACGTCGCGCCGAACCGGGATGCCGGTCATGATGCTGACGATGCTGACCGCCATCGCCACGCCAGCAGACGGACCATCCTTCGGTGTTGCGCCCTCGGGAACGTGGACGTGGATATCCCGCTTCTCGAACAGCGTCGGCTTGATGCCGAACCGGGTGCTACGGCTGCGGACATAGCTGAGCGCAGCCGACACGCTCTCCTGCATTACGTCGCCCAGCTTGCCGGTGTTCTTGATAGTCCCCTTGCCCGGCAGCATCACGCTTTCGATGGTCAGGATTTCGCCTCCCACCTCAGTCCAGGCTAGGCCGGTGACAACGCCGACCATGTCCTCCGCCTCGGTCTCGCCATACCGGAACCGCCGGACGCCGGCGTACTTGTCGAGCGACTTGCGAGTGATGGCGACCTTCTTAGCCTTTTTGGTCACGATCTCCTTCACCGCCTTGCGGGCGACGTTGGCAATCTCGCGCTCCAAGCTCCGTACCCCGGCTTCCCGGGTATAGTAACGCACGAGGTCGCGCAGGGCGTCATCGGTAATCGACCACTCCTCCGGCTTCAGGCCATTGGCCTCAGCCTGCTTGGTGACCAGGTGGCGCTTGGCGATCTCCACCTTCTCGTCCTCGGTGTAACCGGCGAGCCGGATGATCTCCATGCGGTCCAGCAAGGGCTGGGGCATGTTGAGGCTGTTGGCGGTCGTGACAAACATCACGTCCGACAGGTCATAATCAACCTCCAGATAATGGTCCGCGAACGTCGCGTTCTGCTCGGGGTCCAAAACCTCAAGCAACGCGCTCGACGGGTCACCACGCCAATCCGC
The DNA here is from genome assembly GCA_964243265.1 of uncultured Acetobacteraceae bacterium. Classification (GTDB taxonomy): domain Bacteria; phylum Pseudomonadota; class Alphaproteobacteria; order Acetobacterales; family Acetobacteraceae; genus DASWOJ01. Next base: position 2,006 of record CAXTFY010000209.1, read on the forward strand.
GCCAAGCTTGTCGATCTCATCGAGCAGGAACAGCGGATTACTGGTCTTGGCCTTCTTCATGCCCTGCACCACCTTGCCCGGCATCGAGCCGATGTAGGTCCGCCGGTGCCCGCGTATCTCCGCCTCGTCGCGCACGCCGCCCAGCGACATGCGGACGAAGTTGCGCTGCGTCGCCTTGGCGATGCTCTTGCCAAGGCTGGTCTTGCCCACGCCCGGCGGCCCGACCAGGCACAGGATCGGCCCACGGATCTTCGGGCTGCGCGACTGCACAGCCAGGTACTCAAGGATGCGCTCCTTGACCTTCTCCAACCCGTAGTGATCGGCGTTCAAGATGCGTTCGGCCTCGATCACATCATTGCTGACCTTGCTGCGCTTCTTCCAGGGAATGGACAGCATCCAATCCAGGTAATTCCGCACCACGGTGCTCTCGGCGCTCATCGGGCTCATAGTCCGCAGCTTCTTCAGCTCGGACATCGCCTTCTCGCGCGCCTCCTTGGTGAACTTTGTCTTCTTGATGCGGTCCTCGAGTTCGGCAGTCTCGTCCTTGCCGTCCTCGCCCTCGCCCAACTCCTTCTGGATCGCCTTCAACTGCTCATTCAGGTAGTACTCGCGCTGCGTCTTCTCCATCTGCCGCTTCACGCGGTTACGGATGCGCTTCTCAACCTGTAAGACGCCGATCTCCGACTCCATGTGGGCAAACACCCGCTCCAGCCGGTCACCGACCTTAGCTGCCTCCAACAACTCCTGCTTCTCAGCAATCTTGAGGTTCAGATGGGCCGAGATGGTATCAGCAAGCTTGCTCGGCTCCTCGATCTGGTTCAGTGACACCAGCACCTCGGGCGCAATCTTCTTGTTCAGCTTGATGTATTGTTCGAACTGCCCAACCACAGTGCGGCCCAGCGCCTCAAGCTCCTTGGCCTCGCCATCCTTGTCCGGCATCGGCGCGGTAAACGCCTCAAAGTAGCTGTCCGTCTCCTTGAACCCAGTGATGCGAGCGCGGCTTCCACCCTCTACCAGCACCTTCACCGTGCCGTCCGGCAGCTTCAGCAACTGCAAGATGGTCGACACTGTACCAACGCCATAGATGTCGTCAGGCCCAGGGTCCTCATGCGAAGCGTTCTTCTGGGCAACGAGCAGAATTTGCTTGTCGTCCTTCATCACCGCTTCAAGGGCACGAACAGACTTCTCACGGCCAACGAACAATGGTACGATCATGTGGGGAAACACCACAATGTCGCGTAGCGGCAGCACGGCAAGTACAGTTGATGCGGGACTTGGCGTCTCGGTATCGCTCATAGGACCTCCAAAAGGACGATCTGGGCGGCTACACGCCCGTAATGGCACGTGTTGCGGCCGTGGTAAGAAAAATTTCTTTGCCAGCTAACTAGCCGGTCATCAGGATATCGGCAGCCCAACCCACTAGGGCAAGGCCTGTGGCCCAGGCACGGTGGTGGTTGCCGTTTCAGGCTCCACCCTCCGCCCGTTCCTTGCCATAGGTGAACAACGGGTTTGCCCGGCTCTCGGCAACCTCACGGTTGATGGTCACCTCCTCGACGCCGTCCAGGCCCGGTAGATCGAACATGGTGGACAACAGGATCGCCTCCATGATCGAGCGCAGGCCGCGGGCGCCGGTTTTACGGGCGATGGCGCGGGTGGCAACAGACTTTAGCGCATCCTCGGTGAAGGAAAGCTTGACGCCCTCCATCTCGAACAGCCGGGCATACTGCTTCGACAGGGCATTCTTGGGCTTGGTGAGGATTTCAACCAGGGCCGCCTCATCCAGGTCCTCCAGCGTCGCCACGACGGGAAGGCGACCGATGAACTCCGGGATCAAGCCGAACTTCAGCAGGTCCTCAGGCTCAACCTCACGCAGCACGGCGCCCATGCGGCGCTCATCCGGAGCGCGCACCTCGGCGCCATAACCGATGCCGCTGCCCTTCCCGCGGGAGCCGATGATCTTCTCCAGGCCCGAGAACGCACCGCCGCAAATGAACAGGATGTTGGTGGTATCGACCTGCAGGAACTCCTGCTGCGGATGCTTGCGCCCGCCCTGCGGCGGCACGGAGGCCACGGTGCCCTCCATAATCTTCAGCAAGGCCTGCTGCACACCCTCACCGCTCACGTCGCGGGTGATGCTGGGGTTGTCGGATTTGCGGCTGATCTTATCAACCTCGTCTATGTAGACGATGCCGCGCTGCGCCCGCTCCACGTTGTAGTCAGCGGACTGCAGCAGCTTCAGGATGATGTTCTCGACGTCCTCGCCGACATAGCCAGCCTCGGTCAGCGTGGTCGCGTCCGCCATGGTGAACGGCACGTCCAGGATGCGGGCCAGCGTCTGCGCCAGCAAGGTCTTGCCGGAACCGGTCGGGCCGACCAGCAGGATATTGCTCTTGGCGATCTCGACATCGTTGTTCTTCGCGCCGTGCGCCAAGCGCTTGTAATGGTTGTGTACGGCGACGCTCAATACCTTCTTGGCGTGGCTCTGGCCAATGACGTAATCGTCCAGGACCTTGCAAATCTCCTTTGGCGTCGGCACCCCGTCGCGAGACTTCACAAGGTGCGTCTTGTGCTCCTCGCGGATGATGTCCATGCAGAGTTCGACACACTCATCACAGATGAACACAGTTGGACCTGCGATGAGCTTGCGAACCTCGTGCTGCGACTTGCCGCAGAACGAGCAGTAGAGGGTGTTCTTGGAATCGCCGGGTGGTTTGGGCATGGACACTCCTGCCCCGCGCCTACGGGGACAAACCCTGGAACATTAAACCCGGCAGGGCCGGGCGGACAAGGCTGGACAGCCTTCCCACCCCTGACAGGGGCCGGGCGCAGGCTTGTGACAAACGGATGGCAAGGCGAGAGGTGTGCCCACGCCTGCCGTTTTGCAACGCCGCATGTTGCGGCGCCGTGTTTCGTGGCGGCGGACGCGGGGTTGTTCGGCCGATCAGGGCTTGGCAGGCTCGGCCGGAGCCGGGCGATTCTCGACAACGATGTCCACCAAGCCGAAGTCGCGGGCCTCCTCGGCAGACATGTAGCTGTCACGCTCCAGCTTATGCTCGATCGCAGACAGTTCCTGCCCGGTGTGGCGGACATAAATCTCATTCAGCCGCTTGCGGAGGGTAAGAATTTCCTTCGCCTGGATTTCAATGTCCGTCGCTTGGCCCTGTGCACCGCCGCTGGGCTGGTGCACCATGACCCGGGCGTTCGGCGTGGCATAGCGCTTGCCCGCAGCCCCAGCGCAAAGCAGCAGGCTGCCCATGCTGGCAGCCTGGCCAATGCAGAGCGTGCTGACGGGGCTGCGGATGTACTGCATGGTGTCGTAGATCGCCAAGCCGGCCGAGACCACGCCGCCGGGGCTGTTGATGTAGAAGCTGATGTCCTTGCTGGGATTGTCGCTCTCCAGGAATAACAATTGCGCGCAGATCACTGCCGCGACCTGGTCGTACACCGCGCCGGTCAGGAAGATGATCCGCTCCTTGAGCAGGCGCGAGTAGATGTCGAAGGCGCGCTCACCGCGGGCGGACTGCTCGACCACCATGGGGACCAAGGCTTGGTTGTAGATCTCGAGCGGATCGCGATCCCTCATACCTGCATTCCTTCTGATTGCCGCCGTGGATGGGCGGACGACTCCTTGTACATGGGCGAGAATGGGCACGCTTCCAGACAGGCAGGCCCCGGCTGGTTGTCCAGGGTGCTCGCCGGCGTCACTCGGTCGGCGTAGCCGTCCCCGCGGAGGTCTCCACCGCCGGCGCCTCGGCTGCCGCGGCTTCCGTCGTCGCACCTTCCGCTGGCAGTGTTCCCGTTGAGGCGGTCTCCAAATCGGGGCTCTCTGCCGCGGTTGTCTCGGGCGCCGCTCCTTCCAGAACAGCCGCTGGAGCCTCAGGATCGGCCGACAGCTCCTCCGGCGTCACAACACGCTCCTCAACCTGCGCCTGGTCGAGAATGAAATCCACTGTCTTGTCCTCGAAGATCGGACCGCGCAGGCCATCCACGGCCTGCGGGTTCTTACGGAAGAACTCCATCACCTGCGTTTCCTGGCCGGCGTAGCGTCCGGCTTCCGCCCGCATGGCGCGCTGCAGCTCCTCCGGGGCGACCTGGACGCCGTTCTGCCGCCCGATCTCAGACAGCAGCAGGCCCAGCCGCACCCGGCGCTCGGCGATGGCCTGATACTCGGCCTTCAAGGTGTCGTCGTCCTTTTCCTTGTCCCCGTCGTCGCCCTTGCCGGCCTTGCGGTCCGCCTCGACACGCTGCCAGATCTGGTCGAACTCGCCCTTGACCATGCTCTCCGGCGCCGGGAAGTCGGCACCCTTGGCCAGGGCGTCCAGCAGGTCGCGCTTGATCCGCATCCGGCTGACGCCGTCATACTCACGCTGGATCTGCTGGCCGATAATCTCCCGCAACTTCTCCAGGTTGTCGAAGCCGAACTCCTCGGCCAGGCTCTCATCAACAACCGGCGGGGTGGAACGCTGCAGCGTCGTCGCCTTCAGCTCGAAGGTCGCGGGCTTGCCGGCCAATTCCTTCGCATGGTACTCGGCGGGGAAGCTCACCTCGATGGTCCGCTCCTCGCCGGGGCGCATCCCCTCCATTCCCTCGGAGAACCCGGGAATGAAGCCGGCGCCGCCCAACTCCACCGGCATCGCGGTGCCGGTGCCCCCTGGGAAGGCAACACCATCGACTTTGCCCAAGAAATCGACCGTCAGCGTGTCGCCGACCTGGGCGCCGCGATCCTCCGTCACCGGCTCCAGCACCTTGCGGCGGCCGGCCAGCTCGGTCAGCGCCTTGTCGATGCTGTCCGTCGACGGCTCGGCCTTGTAGCGGGTCAGGTGCAGGTTGGCGAAGTCCGGCATGGCGATCTCGGGCAGCAGCTCGACCTCGACGGTGAACTGCAGGTCCTGCTTCTCGTCGAGCTGCGTCACATCGACCTTCGGCTGCCCGGCGGGGCGCAGGCCGCGGTCGGTCAGCACCTGCTGGGTAGCGCTGTTGACGCTTTCCTCCAGCACCTCGGACATCACGGCGGTGCCATAGCGCTGGCGCACGATGTTCAGCGGCACCTTGCCAGGGCGGAAGCCCGGCAGCCGCACGGTCTTACCGATCTCCTGCAGCTTGGCGGTGCGCTTGCCCTCGATGTCGGCCACCGGCACGGTCACGGACCAGCCGCGCTTCAGTCCGTCGTGGAGGGTCTCGGTCACCTGCATCTGCCCAGTCCTTATATTAGCGCCCCGGCCGGGGAGGGTTGGTGCGGGCGGAGGGACTTGAACCCCCACGGCTTGCGCCTCCAGATCCTAAGTCTGGCGTGTCTACCAATTTCACCACGCCCGCGGCGATCCGCTCACGCGAGCGGCCTCAAGCGGGCGCGTGTAGCGCACCAGGGAGGGCACGACAAGGAGCATGGCAACAGCTTCCTGCCTGCTTCCTCTCCCCCGGGAGAGGACCGGGGTGAGGGAGTCGGCAAGGGCGGGCTTCGAAGTTTTAGGACTAGGTAAGCCGGATTTAGTCCGCTCCGCCTCCCTCACCCCGGCCCTCTCCCGGGGGGAAAGGGAGAAGCGCTTGGGCACAGGCGTCCAGGATGGCATCGGTGTCCAGGCCATACTCGCGATACAGGTCCGGCAAGTCGCCGCTCTGCCCGAAGCGGTCCACGCCCAGGGGAACCACCCTTTGGCCGCGCACGGCGCCGAGCCAGCTATGCGCCGCCGGATGGCCGTCCAGGATCGTCACCAGGCTGGCGTCGCGGGCCAGCGGGGCCAGGATCGCCTCGATGTGCGCCGTCGCAGGCTGCCCAGCCCGGCGGATGCGGGCGGCAGCGGTCCAGCCGGCATGCAGGCGGTCCGGACTGGTAATCGCCAGCAGACCGGCATCCGGCACCTCGGCCTGCAACTCGGCGAACGCCGCCTCTGCCTCGGGCGCCACCGGACCCTGGTAGGCCAGCGCGATCCGTGCCCCCTGCCCCGGCCGCACCACCCAATGCGCCCCGGCGATCACCGCAGCCGGGTCCAGCACCCGGTCAGGCTGCTGCAACTGCCGGGTGGACAGGCGCAGCCACGCCGCAGACCCGTCCGGCGCCTGCATATGCACCAGCGCGTGCCGCAGCAGGATCGCCAACTCATCGACATAGGCCGGCTCGAACGACGCCAAGCGGTCCGCCGCCATGCCGATCAACGGCGTGTTGACGCTCTGATGCTGGCCGCCCTCGGGCGCCAGGGTCAGCCCGGACGGCGTGGACACCAGCAGGAACCGCGCATCCTGGTAACAGGCGTAGATCAGCGCATCGAGCCCACGGTTGACGAACGGGTCGTACACCGTGCCGATCGGCAGCAGCCGCGCCCCGTTCAGGCTGTGCTGCAGCCCGGCCGCAGCCAGGAGCAGGAACAGGTTCTGCTCGGCGATCCCCAGCTCGATGTGCTGCCCCCCCGGCGCCATGCCCCACCGCTGCGCGCTGGCCAGCTTGGCATCACGGAACACGTCGTTGCGGGTGTGCCGGTCGAACACGCCGCGGCGGTTCACCCAGGGGCCGAGGTTGGTGCTGACCGTCACGTCCGGGCTGGTGGTGACGATGCGCCGGGCCAGTTCGGCATGCTCGCCCTGGCCGCGGCCGACCTCCGCCAGGATGTCGCCGAACCCGGCCTGCGTGCTGGTGCGCCGGCCCGCCAGCTTCGCCACCGGCAGGTGGTCCGGCACATGCACCAGCGGCGCAGACAGCCGCCGCCCTTCCGGCGTCAGCTTGGCGGCGAACGGCGCGGCGTCGATCACTTGCTGGAACGCCTCGGGCGACAGGTCCAGCCCCTCCGCCACGTCCCACTCCCGCCCGGGCCGGATATGCATGGCATCGCGGAACACCTGCATCTGGTCCCGCGTCATCAGCCCCGAGTGGTTGTCCTTGTGCCCGGCGAACGGCAGCCCCATGCCCTTCACGGTATAGGCGATGAAGCAGGTCGGCTGATCCCCCGCCGCATCGGCCAGGCGGAACTGCTCGATCAGGTAATCGACGTCGTGGCCGCCCAGGTTGGTCATCAGGGTCGCCAGCTCGTCATCGGACAGCGGGTCCAGGATGGCGCGCACCCCGGCGTCCCGGCCCAGCTCCGCCAGCAGCGCCTGCCGCCACGCCGCGCCGCCCTGGAACGTCAAGGCGGAGTACAGGCTATTTGGGCAGTCGTCGATCCAGCGGCGCAGCGCCTCGCCGCCCTCGCGCTCGAACGCGGCTTGCAGCAGGCGGCCGTACTTCAGGGTGACGACGTTCCAGCCCATGTCGCGGAACAGGCCCTCGATCCGGCCGAACAGCCGGTCCGGCACGACGCTGTCCAGGCTTTGCCGGTTGTAGTCGATGATCCACCAGACGTTGCGGACATCGTGCTTCCAGCCCTCCAGCAGGGCCTCGTAGATGTTGCCCTCGTCCAGCTC
>CAXTFY010000210.1:0-9383 GCA_964243265.1 uncultured Acetobacteraceae bacterium
TGATCCGGATGCAGGTCACTCGCCATGTCTGAGGATTGTGATCAGACGGGTTCGGCACGTTGCTCCAGGCTCGAACCGTCGAGGCGGGCCGCTTGCGGCATGATGCCGGCCACCTCCTGCTTTGACCGGTTCCCCGGCCCTGGGCTCCTCATGATGAGGAGCGCTTGCGACGCGGTAATCCAGAAGGTGCAGGGCCGGAACCACAGCCCGTGCTCCCCGCGAGTGTCGCACCGCAATTGCGCTTTTTAATGACAGCGGCGGACCCGATGCCTTGGCGTAAGACGCAGGTGGGATGGCCGTTGGCATAGGGACCTGAACTTGGCCGGCGCAGTGTCTGATTGCTGGGCGTTGCTTCATAGGTGGCGTGCAGCCGAAGCCTCGTGATACCCAAAACCAGGTAAGCCATCTTTAACGATTAGCGTCTATTAACAAAGTATAAATTAATGGCTTGGCCATCTTCATTAACAATATAAAACCACTTCCTAAAACAAACCAAGACTGTTATGCACCAATGTAGATTGGTTATTTGGACGCATCTCACATTATGCTCTCAATAGGCCCTCAAGGTCCCATTGGAGCGTTCGAACATGTCTGCCACCTTGATCACTGACCCCCAATCCACCGCTGGCCTGCAAGCGGTAGCCGCCCCGGTCGTCGCACCGGGCAGCCCCGTCCTGACGGTCGGAGCCGGCAAGGAGTATGCGACGCTGGGAGCGGCGCTGGCGGCATCCGTGGACGGCGATACGATCCTGGTGGACGCCGGCACCTACACCAACGACTTCGGCTCCGTCGGGTCCAAGGTGTCGATCATCGGCGTCGGCGGGATGGTGAACCTGGTGGCGACGGACCAGCCGCCGAACGGCAAGGCTATCCTGACCGTCGATACCGACTGCACGATCCAGAACCTGTCCTTCTCCGGCTGCACGGTCCCGGACGGCAACGGGGCCGGCATCCGGTATGAGGGCGGTAACCTCACCTTGCAGAACTGCGCGTTCAGCGACAACCAGAACGGCCTGCTGTCCTCCCCCATCCCGGGCGGCACGCTCACCATCCAGCACTGCGACTTCGGCTTCAACGGCAGCGGCACCGGCTACACGCACAACCTGTATGTCGGCGCGATCGGCCAGTTGATCGTCGAGGACAGCAATTTCCATGATGTCTCCGTCGGCCACGAGATCAAGTCGCGGGCGGAAAACACCCTGATCACCGGCAACGTGATCGCCGACGGACCCACCAGCACCGCCAGCTACAGCATCGACCTGCCCGACGGCGGCAATGCGGTGGTGACGGGCAACCTGATCGAGAAGGGGCCGCAGGCCGAGAACGAGGCCGCGGTCCACTTCGGCGGCGAGGGCATCCCCTACGCCGGGTCCTCGCTGCTGGTGCAGGGCAACCAGTTCGTCAACGACCGCGGCGCCGGCACGGTGGGCGTGCTGAACCAGACGCCCATCGCGGCCACCATCACCGACAACAGCTTCGCCAACTTCGGCAGCAGCGAGGTCGCCTATGGCCCGGCGCAGGAGACCGGCAACACCGACGGCGCTGGCGTGCTGCTGCCCGACGCCACGCTCGCCGGCATCCTGCCCGGCAGCACGACGTTCTTCACCACCGACGCCGACCCGCACAGCTACACCTTCACCAGCAGCGACACCGCCGTCCAGGGCGGCGCCGGGCACCTGACCCTCATTGCCGTGGCCGGGCATGTCATCGCCGTCGGCGGCATCGGCGGGATCGACTTCACCGAGGTCGGCGGCTCCGGCGGCAACCAGGTCGTGACCCTGGCGGGATCGACCAACAGCCTGACCGTCGGCGGCCAGGACAGCATCGACAGCGAGGGCAACGACATCATCACCACCGGGCACGGCAACGTCGGCGGCCAGGTCGGCGGCACCGCGGCCATCAGCGACGGCACCGGCAACGACGCCTGGGGCATCACCGGCACGGCGGTGGTCACGATGCATGGCGGCGCGCCGCAGTTCAGCGTCGGGGCGCACGGCAACGTCACCGTGCTGGGCCAGGCGGATTTCACCGCCTTCTCCAGCAACGGCGGCACGGAACGCTACGACATCACCCAGGACGGCACCCCGGACGGGTCCAGCACGGCAGGGACGACGGAGGTGGCAGCGACCATCACGGGCGGCGCGGTCGTCGCGTCGGTGTACAACGACCTGACCCACATCAATACCTCCGGCGGTGGCCAGGGTGCGGTGATCCAGTTGCAGGCGGGCGACGCGGGCATCACCAGCGGCGGCGCGGACACCATCTGGGCCGGGGCAGGGGCGCTTTCGACGCAGGTCTCGGGCGCGGCGCAGATCCATGCCGGGACAGGCGCCCTGTCGGTCTATAGCCGCGGATGGTCGGGGGCGACGGTATGGGGTGCCGGCGGCACCACGCTGATCGCCGGCGACACGGGGGACATCACCTACCAAGGCGGCGACCAGGCGAGCACGGTTCAGGCGGTGCTGTCGAACATCACCCTGGTTGGCCGCGCCGGGCTGCTGACGGTGCAGGCTGGCTGCCGCCAGACCATCAACGGCGGCAGCGGCGGCCTGCTGGTGACCGAAAACGCCCAGAGCGGCGCCAACACGATGACCACCGCCAGCGGCAGCAGCAACGTGCTGCAGGTGAACAACGACACCGTCGAAAGCTGGGGCGCGGACAGCATCACCGGCGGCTACAGAAGCACGATCTTCGTGCACGGCAGCGCGACGATCCAGGACGGCCAGGACTCCTCAGACGGCAACACCCTGGAGGTCATGGGACAGGCCACGCTGCTGGGGGGCGGAGGCGGGGACAGCGTCACCCTGGACCAGGGTTCCACCGCCATCATCCAGGCCGGGGCCGGCGGGCTCTGGCTCAACGAGGCCGGCGCCACGCTGCGCCTTTCGATCGGCGCCGGAACGCCTGCCGCAGTGTCGGCGCTGGTGCAGGGCGGATCGGCCAACGTGCAGGTGGGCGCTGACGGCAGCTTGCAGGTGAACACCAACGCAGGCGCCAGCACAGGCGTTACCGTTGATGGCGGCTCGACCCTGGTGGCGACCAACGGCGCCGACCAGGTGCGCACCGGCGCCGGCAGCGCCTGCGTGCAGCTTCGGGCCGCCGGGGCCGAAATCTGGGGCGGCTCGGGCACGCTGACCGTGCAGGACGAGGATTGGACCAGCGGCGACCAGCAGACCATCCATGCCGGCAGCGGCAGCCTGCACGTGCTGGGCAACTACGGCGCGCTGACGGTACTCGGCGGCAGCGGCAGCGAGAGCTTCGACGGCGTCGGCGCCAGCCTCGCCATCCAGGGCGGCAGCGGCCAGATCACCGTGGCCCAGTCCGGCAACGGCGCGCTGAGCTTCGTTGGCGGAACTGGCGGCGCCAGCCTCGGCCTGTCGCAGAACGGCGGCAGCATCCAGTTCGGGTCCGGCGCGGCCACGGTCACCGAGTGCGCCTGGGGCGCCGCCGTCGCCTATACCTGTGCGGCCGGGGAGGGCGGGGGCGCCCAGGTGATCAACGGCTTCCGGGTCGGAACCGACCGGCTGAGTCTGCAGGGTGTCGGCCTGCAGACCTTGGCGACCAACGCCAACTCGACCCTGTTGACGCTGACCGACGGCACCACCGTCCAGCTTGCCGGCGTCAAGGCCAGCGCCGCGGGCCTCGGCCTGTCTGTTGTGGCCCCACTTGGCGCGACTCTGCCCGGAGCGCCTCAGCCTGGAACCCCGGCGTCCGGCGCAGTACAGCCTGCGGTGAACGGCTCGCTGATACTTCAATTGTCCGAGGACGCCTGGCAAGGAGATGCACAGTTCACCATCAGCGTCGATGGCGTGCAGCAGGGCGATGTACAGAGCGCGACCGCCTTGCACGGACTCGGGCAGACCCAGGATATCGACCTCGGCCTGCTTACCGCAGGCGCCCACAGCATCGGCGTCACCTTCCTCAATGACGCCTGGGGCGGAACGGCGCAGACTGATCGTAACCTTTATCTTGATGGCGCAACGCTCGGCGGGCAGGCTGTGCCGGACGCGGCTGCACCGCTGTATTGGGACGAGACCGTCACCCTGCAGGTGACTGCGCCTGCCGCCGCGATCCCTGTCGCCACCACGGAGGCTTCCACGGCCGCAGTGACGGGCACTGCTGCATTGATTGGCAGTACCGTAGTGACTGGCGGCATCGAAGTGAGCACCGCCAGCTCGGCCACGCCGTCGTTTGCGGTGACCGACACCGCAACCGGGCAGTCGCAGCAATCGGCCGGTGTGGCCTACGCCGGGCCAGTCGCCGCCCTGCAAAGCCAGTTCATCTGGGCCGGCGCCGACGGCATCGCGGTCACCGCGGCCAAGCCCGACGTGTTCCTGCATGGCGGCGCCGGCGACGATGCTCTGACCGCCACGGGCGGGACCAACGTGCTGGACGGCGGTGGCGGCTCCAACTTCCTGGTCGGCGCAACCGGGGCCGGTGGCGGCACCGACACCTTTTTCATTGATGGGCGCAGTGGGACGACTTGGAGCACCATCGTCAACTTCCACCACGGCGATGCCGTGACCATCTGGGGCTATCAGGCCGGGGTCAGCACCCTGCCCTGGACCGCCTCGGAGGGCGCAGACGGTTACAAGGGCGCGACGTTCCATTCCGAGTTGGCGGGGGCTGGGACCGGGGTGGATGCCTCGGCGACCTTTGCCGGCATCAGCCTGGCCGATGTGCAGGCCAAACTCATGACGACAAGCGGGACCGTGGGCGGGCTGTCATACCTGAACATCGTCTTCACTGGCTGATCCCCGGGCCACAAAGAAATGGCGACATGCCGGCTAGCATGTCGCCTTCAAGGCCAAGACCGGGCCGCGCAGGGCCGTAAACGCCCGGCAACGAGCCGCTTTGGGCGCAACCCGCGGTTAAGACCCCGGGCCACGCCGCCGCGAGGTGCCTATTGCGCCTGCGTAGCGGCCTGCTCCGCACGGATACGCGCCTTGTCCCGATGCTTGATGTAGGCGCCGGTCGCACAACCGGCGACGGCGCCCAGCACGCCATGGCCAGCCAAGTGCCCGCCCGCCGCGCCGACCGCGCCGTAGCGGAGGCATCCGCCGCCGGGCTTCGGAAGCTGGCCGTTCGCCTGCTGCTGCCCGGTTTGGGAATAGCGCGGGTCGCGGAGGTTGTTCGTGCTGGGGTCCGGCAGCGGTTGGATCTGGTCACCTTGAAAGCTGAACCCACCGCCTTGCGCCGGGCTGCTGCTCTGCGCCTGCGCCATTGGACTGGCCAGGCACGCTGCCGCAAGAGCGGCCACTAGAAACTTCGATGTCATGTGCTTGTCCTCCATTGATTACGGAACCCGCAATCTCACCGAAAGTTGCATCGCTAACGAGGCTTGCGCGGCTTGTCACACAGATGGCCTGCGGCCGTGCCAAGCCGCGCAAGCCTGCTTAGGTTTTCATCCCTGCGCAAACCTGCAGAGGTTTGCTTAGCTTTTGCCGCCCTGCACCTGCCGTTCTGCAACCTTGAATGCGTCACGTACGGCAGTGTAGGCGTCCGGGTGGGCACGCTGCTCCTTGCCGTGGTGCGGGTCGTGGCTGACCGCCAAGTCCTTGCCGGGGAAGCCCAGCATGATGTGAACGCTGACATGCCCGTTCGGCAGCCCGCGGCCGCCCGACGCCTCCACGGTCACGCGGCAGGACACCAGGTGCTTGCAGTGCCGTTCCAGCTTCTCGACGTGCTGGCGGATTTCGTCCTCCAGGGCTGGGGAGCCTTGCAGGCCGTGGAAAGCGATTTCAAGCGGACGGTCCATGCGGCGCCTCGGTCGTTTATATCGTGATCAGATGCCGGGGCACCCGGAAAAGGTGCCCCGTCCTAGCCCACCCGGCTGCTGACCAGCTCGGTCACCACGCCGGGGTCGGCGAGGGTGCTGGTGTCGCCCAACCCGTCCGTCTCATTGGCGGCGATCTTGCGCAGGATGCGGCGCATGATCTTGCCCGACCGGGTCTTGGGCAGGCCCGGCGCCCACTGTATCACATCCGGCGACGCGATGGGGCCGATCTCGCGGCGCACCCAGGCCACCAGCTCCTTGCGCAGCGCCTCGGTCGGCTCCTCGCCGGTGTTCAGCGTCACGTAGGCGTAGATGCCCTGGCCCTTGATGTCGTGCGGGTAGCCGACGACGGCGGCCTCGGCGACCTTGGGGTGGGCGACCAGGGCGCTTTCCACCTCGGCGGTGCCCATGCGGTGGCCGCTGACGTTGATCACGTCGTCCACCCGCCCGGTGATCCAGAAGTAGCCGTCGGCATCCCGCCGCGCGCCGTCGCCGGTGAAGTACAGGCCCTTGAACGTTGTGAAGTAGGTCTGCACGAAGCGGGCGTGGTCGCCATACAGCGTCCGCATCTGGCCGGGCCAGCTATCGGCGATGCACAGGTTGCCCTCGACCGCGCCCTCCAGCAACGCGCCCTCGGCATCCACCAGCACCGGGAACACGCCCGGTAGCGGCAGGGTGGCGGAGCCGGGCTTCACCGGGACGGCGCCGGGCAGCGGGCTGATCAGGATGCCGCCGGTCTCGGTCTGCCACCAGGTGTCGACGATGGGGCAGCGGCCCTCGCCGACCACGTTGTAGTACCACATCCAGGCCTCGGGGTTGATCGGCTCGCCGACGCTGCCGAGCACGCGCAGCGACTTGCGGCTGGTGGATTTCACCGGGCCTTCGCCGGCGCCCATCAGCGAGCGGATGGCGGTCGGCGCGGTGTAGAAGATGTTGACCCTGTGCTTGTCCACCACCTGCCAGAAGCGGCTGAGGTCGGGATAGTTCGGGATGCCCTCGAACATCAGCGTGGTGGCACCATTCGCCAGCGGACCATACACGATATAGGTGTGGCCGGTGACCCAGCCCACGTCGGCGGTGCACCAGTAAACCTCGCCGGGCTGGTAGTCGAACACGAGCTGATGGGTGTAGGCGGCCCAGACCATGTAGCCGCCGGTGGTGTGCAGCACGCCCTTGGGCTGCCCGGTGCTGCCGGAGGTATAGAGGATGAACAGCGGGTCCTCGGCGTCCATCGGCTCCGGCGGGCAGTCGGGGCTGGCGGCGGCGATCAGCTCCGCATAGTCCAGGTCGCGGCCGGGCTGCATGGCGACGTTGCCGCCGGTGACCTTCACGACGACCACATGCTGCAGGGTCGGGCAGTGCTGCAGCGCCAGGTCGGCGTTGGCCTTTAGGGCGACCTTGCGCCCGCCGCGCCGGCCCTCGTCGGCGGTGACCAGCAGGGTGCTGCCGCAGTCGTTGATGCGGTTGGCCAGGCTGTCCGGGGAGAAGCCGCCGAACACCACGGCATGGATGGCGCCGAGCCGGGCGCAGGCCAGCATGGCGACCGCGGCCTCCACCACCATCGGCAGGTAGATCGTGATGCGGTCGCCGCGCTGCACGCCCAGGCCCTTCAGCGCGTTCGACAGGCGGCAGACCTCCGCGTGCAGCTCGCGGTAGGTGACATGGCGCTGCATGCCGGGGTCGTCACCCTCCCAGATGATGGCGACCTGGTCGGGGCGCTCGTGCAGGTGGCGGTCCAGGCAGGTGGCGGAGGCGTTGATGACGCCGTCCTCGTACCACTTGATGCTCACGTCGCCCTCGAAGCTCGTGTGCTTCGCGCGGGTCGGCGGCTTGATCCAGGCGACGCGCCTGGCCTGCTCCAGCCAGAACGCCTCAGGGTCGGTGCGGGCCTGCTCGGTCATGGCGTGGTGCTTGGCGGCCGTGACGTGGGCGTGTGCAGCGATCTCTGGCTGCACCGGGTAGGTCTGGTCGGACATGCGCCCCTCCAATTTTCTTGTTGGGGGTGAACCTACAAGCCGGCGTCGGCGGGCACCAGTAGCACGCCATCGATAACCTGCACGGGAACCGCCTCCAGCCGCGCACCCACGCAGGGCCCGGCGGTGCAGATGCCGTCCGCGATGCCGAACAGCGCGCCATGCGTTGCGCAACGGAGCCGTGCGCCGTCCGCGGTCAGGAACCGGCCCGGCCCCGCGTGCATCGCCGAGTCCAGCGCGGTGCCGACATGTGGGCAGCAGTTCACATAGACGAACGCCGCCTCACCCTGCCGCACCGCGAACAGCCCGGTGAACCCGCCCGGCGCCGCAGGGAAGCCGCGCGCCCCGCCATCCGGGATGCTGTCCAGCCGGCAGAGTTCGCGCATCACTCGACCCACCCCGCCAGGCCCATGATGTGCCGCCAGTGCGGGTCCGACACCGGGCTGACCGACAGGCGCGACTGGCGCAGCAACGCCATCTCGGCCAGCGCCGCCTCGGCCTTGATGGCGGCCAGGGACACCGGGCGCGGCAGCGGCGCCACGGCGCGCAGGTCCACGCAAACCCAGGGGCCGGCCTCGGCGGTGGGGTCGGGGTAGGCCTCGCGCACGACCTCGACGACGCCCACCACGGCCTTGCCGATGTTGGAGTGATAGAAGAACGCCCGGTCGCCCAGCCGCATCGCCGCCAGGTGCAGCTTGGCCGAATGGTTCCGCACGCCGGTCCAGGGTTCGGTGCCCACGGCCGCATGCTGGTCCCAACTGAAGGCGTCCGGCTCGGACTTCACCAGCCAGTAGGCCATCACGCCACAACCTCGCCGTCGCGCAGCACGGTGCGGTAGGCGCGGATGACGGTGCTCTCGAACAGCCCGGCGCGGGCGTAGGGGTCGGTGGCGGCGAAGCCCTCGGCGGCGGCGCGGTCCTCGACGTCGATCAGCAGCAGGCTGCCGCAAGGGCGGCCGTCCGGGTCCAGCAGCGGGCCGCCCTGCACGACTCGGTCGGCGTAAGTCGTGAGGTAGGCCAAGTGGGCCGGCCGGGTCGCCAGGCGCAGGTCCAGGCTGGCCGGGCGGTCGGTGCAGATCAGGGCGAACAGCATCCCGTGAGGCCCCCATGCGTGGAGCGCACATAGAACTGTGCGCCGCGCGCACTTAAAAACAGTGATTGCGCAGTGCACAGTAAGGGTTCCCAAGACGCCTTCAACTCCCCGAAAACGATGCTATCTTCCCCTCGTGGACGCCATAGCATACCCCCAGCGCCCGGCGCGCAACCTGCACCGCTTTGCCAATCCTGGCCGCTTCCTGCGCCTGGCCGCGAGGTTGCAGCCATGGCTGAGCTGGCCTGCCCTAGTGTTGACCCTGGGCGGCCTGGCCTGGGGGCTGTTCGGCGCCCCGGCGGATTGGCAGCAGGGCGATGCCGTGCGGATGATGTACGTGCATGTGCCCTCGGCGTGGCTCGCCTCGGCCGGGTATGTCAGCCTGGCGTTGGCCTCCTTTGCGTCGTTGGTGTGGCGGCATCCGTTGGCGGACCTCGCGGCGGTCGAGATCGGGCCGGTGGGCGCCGGGTTCACCGGGCTGTGCCTGGCGACCGGCAGCCTGTGGGGCAAGCCGATGTGGGGCGCCTGGTGGGTGTGGGACGCGC
>CAXTFY010000211.1:0-9361 GCA_964243265.1 uncultured Acetobacteraceae bacterium
TAGTGCTTGAGGCCGGTCACCAGCGCGACATGGCCGACGCTGCCGCCGGGCCGCACGGCATCGAGCAGGTTGCGCACCATGGCGGCGTTGACGCGGATGTTCTCCGCCTCGGTCGGCTGGCGCAGCCAGGTCGTGATGAAGACGTGGCTCGGCCGCAGCGCCTGCAACGCGCCCCGCAACGCTGCCGCGTCGAGCAGGTCCGCCGCGACCGGGTGCATCCCCTCGATGTCGGTCGAGGGGCGTCGGGCCAGCCCGCTGACCTGCCAACCTTGGCGCAGCAGGTGGCGCGCCAGGTTGTTGCCGACGATACCGCTGACCCCGGCAATCAGCGCTGATCGTGTCATTCTCTCCACCTCGGTGCCGTTCCGCCCGGCAGGTAGGCGGCATTGCTGGCCAAGTCCAGGACAGGCTCTCCGGCCATGCGCGCTTGCCGGCTGGTGATGCCCCGCTGGGGATGCCCCTCTGGGGATGCAACGCGCGATGGACCGGTGGGGCTCCGGGTTGGGTCAGGTTCGGCGGCAGGCAGCCCCCTGTCGCCGCCGGTCGAGGAACGGCGTCCATGCGAAAACGTTCTGTCGGCCTCGTTCCATGGAGTCCATGATGGCAGGCTGGACCAAAGCGCTGCGTTTCGCCCTAACCTCCGGCGCCGTCGCCAGCGCGACATCGACCGTCGCGCTGGCGCTGCTTGCGCGGGCAGAGGGCCAGGGCGCCCTTCAACCGGTCAACTCCACAAGCCACTGGATGAACGGGAGACAAGCCGCCGCGTTCGAAGGGGCCGACGTTGCCCACACCGCAGTCGGGTATGCGACGCATCACGCGGCGACCCTGTTCTGGGCCGTGCTCTTCGAGCGATGGGTGGGTGCGCGCCGGCCGTCTGGCGCCCTGGCCCTGGTGCCGGACGCACTGGCCCTGTCGGCCATCGCCGCAGCCGTCGATTACACCGCGACACCCAAACGGTTTACGCCGGGATGGGAGTTCGTGCTGTCGAAGCGGTCCATGGCGGTTGCCTATCTCGCGATGGCAGCCGGGTTGGCCGTAGGGGCATCATGGAACCGTCATGCCGACCCTGACCCGCGGTAACCCTGCATTCCGGGAGTCTGGCTGTCATGCATCACGCGGAAACCAACCGCCTTTGATCCGGACCGTCGCGATGACGGCATCGTTGCACCGGTCGCATTCACGGGCGGTTGCCACGCGATCCCTACTCCGTCGCCACCTGCAGGTGGTCATACGTCGCCGTCAGCCGCTGCGTCAGGTAAGCCCCCGCCGTGATCGGCGCATACCGCGCCCGCTCTCCCGGCGCGAGGCAGGCTGGCAGCGCCTCCACCACAGCATCCGGGTGCGCGTCGCCAAAGAACGCCACCGAGTACCGCTCCGCCGCCGGCCGCAGCACCCGGTGGGGCGTGGACACGTACACGTCGTTCGTCCAGCGCATCAGGCAGTCCGCGATGTTGCAAACGAATGCCCCAGGCACGTGCGGCGCATCCAGCCAGGCCCCATCCCGCCGCCGCACCTGCAACCCCGCCACCCCGTCCGTCGCCAGCACCGTCAGGTTGCCGTAGTCCGTGTGCTCCCCGGCGCCCAGCTCACCCCCCGAAGCCTGCGTCCCCGCCGGGTAGTGCAGCAGCCGCAGCGTGGACGCAGACCGCGCGAGCTTGTCGGTGAAGAAGTCCTCCTCCACCCCCAAGTCCAGCGCGAACCCCCGGTGGACATCCTCCTGCAACCGCTCGCAGGCCGCGTAGTAGGCCAGCAGCGTCTCCCGCAGCCCCGGCACCGGCGGCCACAGGTTCGGCCCGCGGAACGGGGCGCCCGCCAGCACCTCCGGGTCATCCGCCGGCAGCTCCAGCCCAACGTTGAACGCCTCCTTCTGGTCCGCCGCCGCGGTCTCGTCCAGCCGCTCGGTGCCGAACCCGACGTAGCCGCGGTTGTGCGGCGACAGCTTGACCGACACCCGCTGCTTCTCCGCCTCCGGCAGCGCGAACAGCCGGGCGGCGGCGGCGAACACCTGGGACCGCAGGGCGTCCGGGATGCCATGCCCGGTGACGTAGAAGAACCCGACCTCCCGGCACGCCCGCCCCAGCTCCCCCGCCACGGCCCGGCGCGGCCCAGGCTCCGTGGCCCGCAGGCCGGACACGTCGATGACCGGGATGCTGTCCATGCTCATCCTCTATCGTTCGTCACGGAAATACGGCAGGCCCAGCGCCGCCGGGGCGACCAGCCGCCGTCCCACCCGTCCCGCCAGCAGCGCCGGCACAATCATGCAGGCGATGGTGCCAAGATACGGCAGCATCGACAAGAAGGCCGGCGGCACCGGCCAGTTGCGCGCCTGTCCCACGAAGCCCAGCGCCGTGATGACGCCGAACAGGAACGCCCCCAGCGTCGCGTTCAACGGCCGGAACCCGGCGAAGATCACCAGCGCCACCGCGATCCACCCGCGCCCCCCGGTGATCCCATCCGACCAAGACGGCACGAACGCCAGCGTCAGATAGGCCCCCGCCGCCCCCGCCAGCCCAGCGCCCGCCACTACGTAGCCGAACCGCAGCAGCCCCACCTTGACGCCCGCCGCGTCGGCCGCCGCCGGGTTCTCGCCCACCGCGCGCAGGTTCATGCCATGCCGGGTGCGGTACAGCAGCCAGTGCAGCGCCAGCGGCAGCACGATCCAGATGACGTAGACCAGAGGGTTCTGCGAGAACACCGCCCGCCCCAGCACCGGCAGGTCCGACAAGCCCGGGATGGTGACGCCGCCGAACACCGCCCGCGCCGGCTGCCCGGAGTAGCCCCGCCCCGCCGCCGCCGCCAGCCCGGAGCCGGCGATGGTCAGCGCCAGCCCGCACAGCGTCTGGTTCGCCCGCAGCCCCACCACCGCGCCCGCGAACCCGGCGCCGAATACCGCGCCCACCAGCACCGCCGCCGCCAGCCCGGCCAGCGGCGGCGCACCATGCGCCACCACGATGATCCCCGTGACACCGCCGAGCGCGAACAGCCCCTCCAGCCCCAGGTTGAACACGCCGACGCGCTCGGCCAGCACCTCTCCCAACGCGCCGAGCACCAGCACCCCGCCGGCCAGCAGGGCGGTGGATAGCACGCCGGTCAACAGGTCGATCATTCCGCTGCCGCCGCAGCGCGCACCGCCCGGGGCAGGCGGTAGTAGGCGATGCGCTCCCCCATGGCGGTGAACAGCAGCACCAGCCCCGTCAGGGCCAATACCTCGTAGTTTGACACGCCGTAGGCCTGCAGCACCGTGCCCGCGTTCAGGATCAGCGCCATCAACAGCGCCGCCGGCAGCACCGCCACGGGGACGCCCCCCGCCAGCACCGCCACCATGATGCCGAGGTAGCCGTAGTTGTTGCTGATGCCGCCCTGCAGCCGGTGCACGGTCCCCACCACCTCCAGCATCCCCGCCAGCCCCGCCAGCCCGCCCGACAGCAGCAGCACCTGCACCAGCCGCCGCCGCACCGGGATGCCGGCATAGTGCGCCGCATGCCGGTTGGCCCCGGCCAGCCGCACCTCGTAGCCCCAGGGCGTATAGGCGAACAGCACCGCCATCACGCCGACCATCACGACCGCCACCCCCAGGCCCCAATGCAGCTCGTCCAGCAGCGGCGGCAGGTCGTAGGGGATGCGGCCGCTGGCGGAGGTGACGATCTGCGCCGGGTCGCGCATCGGCCCCGTGCACAAGTAGTTCACCAGCAGCACCGCGACGAAGTTGAGCAGCAGCGTCGTGATGATCTCGTTGACCGCCAGGTAGGCCCGCGCCAAGGCCGGCACCAGCACCCACGCTGCCCCGCCCGCCATCCCTGCCGCCGCCATCAGCACCAGCATGACGGGGTACGGCGCCTGCATATTCAGCCCCGCGATGGTTGCGGCGATGGCCCCGGCGTAGAACTGCCCCTCGCCGCCGATGTTCCACAGCCCGATCCGCAGCGCCACCGCCGCCGCCAGCCCGGTCAGCAGCAGCGGCGACAGCAGCAGGCCCAGGTCCTCCAGCCCGAACTCGCTGCCGAGCGAGCTGCTCACCACCGTCCCGGCCAGCATCGGCACGTCATAGCCGGCCAGTGCGAACACCGCCCCGCCAACCAGCAGCGCCGCCGCCACGGACAGCACGCGCGTTGCGATGACCGTCCAGGGACCGATGGCGGACACCCGTTGCAGCCGCATCAGGCGGCCTCCGCCCGGCCGCCCATTAGCAGGCCGATGCGCTCCGCCTCGGCCTCGGCGGTGGGGAATATTCCCATGATGCGGCCCTGGAACAGCACTGCCACGCGGTCGGCGATGCCCAGCAGCTCGTCGAGTTCCTCCGACACCAGCAGCACGCCGACGCCGCGGTCGCGCATCTCGGTGATGTAGCGCAGCATCGTGTCGATGGCGCCGATGTCCAGGCCGCGGGTGGGGTAGGCGGCGACCAGGGCCTGGTCGGACACGCGCATCTCGCGCCGGGCCACCAGGCGCTGCTGGTTGCCGCCGGACAGGTTGCGCACGGGCATCCGCATGCTGGGCACCAGCACCTGGGCGTCGGCGACGATGCGCCGGGCCAACGCCAGGGCGGCATGCGGGTGGAACACGCCGCCCTGGGCCACAGGCGGGCGGTCGTACTCGCGCAGCACGGCGTTGTCTGCCACCGCCATGGTGGGCGCCAGGCCGCTGCGCAGCCGGTCCTCGGGGATGTGGCCGATCCCCGCGGCCAGGAATTCAGCCGGGTCGGCGTGCGCCATGACCCGGCCGCCGATGCGGACCTGGCCCTCGGTCACCGGGCGCAGGCCGGTCAGCACCTCCGTCAGCTCGCGCTGGCCGTTGCCCGCGACGCCGGCCACGCCGACGATCTCCCCGGCATGCACCGCCAGGTCCACGTCGGCCAGCGCCCGCAGGCCGCGCTCGTCGTCCGCCGACACGCCGGCCAGTTGCAGCACGATGGGGCCGACCTCGCGCCGCCCGGACCCGGTGCGCCGCCGCGCGCCGACCTCGCGCCCGACCATCAGCGTCGCCAGCCGGGCTTGGTCGCACTCGGCGGCCGGCAGCGTCGCCACCTTGCGGCCGGCGCGCAGCACGGTGATGCGGTCGGCGACCTCCAGCACCTCGTCCAACTTGTGGCTGATGAAGATGACCGAGTAGCCCGACGCCACGAAGCCCCGCAGCGCCCGCACCAGCGACGCCGCCTCGGGAGGCGTCAGCACGGCGGTCGGCTCGTCCAGGATCAGCACGCGGGCGCCGCGGGCCAGCACGCGCAGGATCTCCACCCGCTGCTGCTCGCCGGCGGACAGGTCCTCGACCCGCGCCTCCGGCCGCACCGCCAGGCCGAACTTGTCCGCCAGCGCCCGCGTCCGCCCCTCCAGCAGCGCGGCCGAGGTGCGGAACGGCGTGTCCGTCCAGCCGAGGTGGATGTTTTCCGCCACCGTGAAGGCGCGGATCAGCTTGAAGTGCTGGTGCACCATGCCGATCCCCGCCGCGATGGCGTCCGTCGGCCCGGCGAAGCGCACCGGCTGACCCGCCATTAAAATTTGGCCGCCATCGGGCTGGTAGATGCCGGTCAGCACGTTCATCAGCGTGGACTTGCCCGCGCCGTTCTCCCCCAGCAGGGCGTGGATTTCCCCGGCTTGCAGGTCCAGGTCGATGGCGTCGTTGGCAACCAGGCCGGGGAAGGTCTTGGTGATCCCCGCCAGCTCGACGACGGTGCGGCCCATGCCGCCGTTACGCGCCGCGCAGGCCGGACACGCCCTCGATGGGCCAGTCCCAGTTGTACAGCTCCATCTCCGTCATCGCCTTGCCCGCGGGCACGCGGACCTTGCCGCCGGCGTCCTTGATCTCGCCGACGAAGGGGCTGTAGCCGCCGAGCATCTTGGTGCGCACGGCGTCGGCCTGCGCCCGCACCGGGCCGGGCACGCTCTCGCCCCAGGCGTCGCGGTCCACGCCCTGGCCCATGTCCAGCAGTATCGCCTGCCCCCCCTGCCAGGTGCCGTCGAGCCGGGACTTGACCTGGCTGACGTAGAACTTGTCCCAATCGACCACGATGCTGCTGATGTACGACTTGGGGCCATAGCGCCGCACGTCGGTGTTCCACATCACCGCCGGCACGCCACGCTTTTCGGCCACCTGCAGGTAGGCGGCCTCATCCATCACGCCGAACAGCACGTCGCAGCCGTTGTCGATCAGCGCGGTGCCGGCCTGCGCCGCCGCCTGCGGGTCGAACCAGGAGTTGATGACGATGACCTGCATCGTCGCCCCGGGATGCACGGACTGCGCGCCCATCAGGAAGGCGTTGACGCCGCAATACACCGTCGGCACCGGCATGGAGCCGACGTAGCCCAGCTTGCCCGTCTTGCTCATCAGGCCTGCCGCCACGCCGGCGACGTAGGAGGGGAACCAGTGCTTGACGTAGTACCAGCCGCGGTTGGCCGCCACCGTGTGGCCGTTGCACTCCATCCAGGCGACGTTGGGCGCCTTGTCGGACACGCCGTGCAGCAGGTCGCCGTACTCGGAGGACAGGAACACCATGTTGGCGCCCTGCGCCACGAACTGCCGGAAGATGCGCGGGGCGTCGGCCGAGTAGGGGATGCTCTCGACCTCCAGGTACTTGGCCTGCGGGTAGGCCGCCTTGACCGCCAGCAGGCCCTTGTGGTGCGAGGAGGTCCAGCCCTCGTCCGAGATCGGGCCGACATGGCCGAAGGCGATCACCGCCTGCTCGGGCTTCAGGGCGGCGAAGCCGGCGGCCTGGGCCGGGCGGACCAGGCCGGGCGCCAGGGACGATGCCGCGGCCAATCCGCCGGCCTGCAACAGGCGCCGCCGGGGCAAATGCTTGGTTGGGTGATCCATGTTCGCGGCTCCACCGGTGGCGGCACCATGCCTGCCTCAAGCGAAGTTGATAGCACGTTGCGTGCCAGCGAAGGCATCAGCAGGCGACCGCAGCGACGGGTGGGCCATCCAGCTGGCCGGGACTGGTCCTGGTTGCCGTCCGCCCCAGAAGATCGTGACAGCCCTGCCGCCGGAATGGGCATTGCATGACCGCATCGCACGCCGTCTGAGCGTCGCCGACAACTGTCACACCCGTAGCCACCACACCAGAAGGGCAAGCCCATGCGCCAACTGCTCACCGCCGACCACATCCTGACCATGGCGCCGGGCAACCCCGTCCTGGCAGACGGCGCCATCCTGATCGAGGACAGCCGCATCGCCGCCGTCGGCCCGCGCGCCGAGGTCGAGCCGATGGCCGCAGGCGCGGTGCACCGGGCCTTGCGGGATCGCCTGGTCATGCCCGGCCTGATCAACGCGCACTGCCATTCCGGCCTGCTGCGCGGCACGGCGGAGGGGTTGCAGGTCTGGGACTGGCTAAGGGTCTATATCAACCCGATGCACCGGGTCCTGCACCCCTCCGAGGCGGAGGCGGCGTCGTGGCTGTGCTACGCGGAGTCCGTGCTGTCGGGCACCACGACCGTCGTGGACATGTGGCGCTTCATGGACGGCAGCGCCCGGGCGGCGGAGGGCATCGGCAACCGCCTGGTGATGGTGCCCTACGTCGGGGCGCACCCGGACTACACCTACTTCGACAGCCTGGACGACAACGAGGCGCTGCTGGAACGCTGGCACGGCCGGCGGGACGGGCGCATCCAGGCGTGGGTCGGCCTGGAGCACCTGTTCTACACCGACGCTGCCGGCCGGCACCGCGCCGCCGACCTGGCCCGGCGGTTCGACACCGGCCTCAGCACCCACATCGCCGAGGCGCAGGGGGAGGTCGCGGCCGTGCAGGACCTGTATGGCTGCCGCCCGGTGCAGGCGCTGGAGCGGCTGGGCCTGCTGCAGTCCCGCACCCTGCTGGCGCACTGCATCTGGCTGGACGACGAGGACATCCGCACCATCGCCCGCACCGGCGCTGCGGTGTCGCACAACCCGGTCAGCAACATGAAGCTGGCCAGCGGCGCCGCCCGCACGGTGGACCTGCTGGCCGCCGGCATCGCCGTGGGCCTGGGCACCGACGGCGAGAAGGAGAACAACAACTTCGACATGTTCGAGGAGATGAAGGGCGCCTCCCTGCTGGCGAAGCTGAGCCGGCTGGACGCGACCGCGCTGGGCGCCTGGGACGCGTTGCGGATGGCCACCATTGAGGGCGCGCGGGCCATCGGGCAGGAGGACCGCATCGGCTCGCTGGAGGTCGGCAAGCAGGCGGACCTGATCGCCATCCGCACCGACACGCCGCGCATGACGCCGCTGTTCGGCGACGGCCCCTGGGCGAACCTGCACCACAACCTGGTCCATGCGGTGCGCGGGGGCGACGTGGCGCTGACGATGGTGGCGGGGCAGGTCCTGGTCGAGGACGGGGTGCTGCGGACGGCGGACCTGCGCGGCATCATCGACGAGGCCCGGCGCGCGGCGCCGCCGTTGTTCGCGCGCCGGGCGGCCTATCTGGCCGGGCAGGACCAGGCGTGACGCATGACGGCGGACATCGCGCCTTCGCCCGCAACACAGGCTGGGTACGCTTCGTGCCAGTTGCCCCTGAGTCTGACCGATGCGGGCGTGCCGTCATTGCGAGCCGCGCTTGCGGCGTGGCGATCCAGGGCGGCCAAGGCGGTCCTCGCCCGCTGGATTGCTGCGCCGAAGCCGGCTCGCAATGACGGCGCGGGACGGCAACGGTCAGGGTCAAGGGCGGCTGGTGTAAGTCAGCGCCTATGCGGCGGAGCGACCGCTGCGCCCCTCCCTGACGACCTGCCGGTACTAAGTCGTTGGGGCGGCGTCGCCCGACTGCTGCGGCCTGGCGGCACCTAGATGGGCCGATGGCTTCGCCTTCGCGTTCAAGGGGACCCCTGTTGCGGCCGCGCTGCCCAGGTCCACGCTGCAAGCGCCACCCTGATGCGACGCCACCAGCAGGCCATCCAGCAGCATGTCGGTGTGCACGCGCAGCAACTCGTCAAAGGACACCCAGTCGAAGTCGGAGTAGGCGAGCAGCAGGGCAACCAGGCCGTGCATGGCCGCCCACAGCGCCTGGGCCACGGCTAGGGACGAAGCGGTGGCCGAGCCGTGCAGGCTTCCGTTTGCCTGGGCTGCCGCGATGTGGCCCTGGAACGCCTTGAAGACCTGCATTCCCTCCGTCTGGCGCTGCTCCCTGGGCAACATGACGCCTTGCCGACGGCCGTCCCGCAGCACGAAGGCCAGCCGGTACTCGTCCGGGTGCCTGATGCCAAAGCGGACGTATTCCGGTATCCAGGCGCGCAGGAACTCCACGGGATCGCTGTGGCGGCCCTCCACCTCCCGCATCGCCTCACCAAGCTTGCGGAACGCTCCCTCGCTCAGCCGGTCAAGCATCTCCCCCTTATTCTTGAAATAGACATAGAGGGCGGTCTGAGAGATGCCGACGCGCGTTGCGATCTGCCGGGTG
>CAXTFY010000212.1:0-9264 GCA_964243265.1 uncultured Acetobacteraceae bacterium
GCGCCAGGGCCGGGGCGTTCAGGTTGGCGTGGTCCCAGCCCATCCGCATCTTGAGGGTGACCGGGACCGGGACGGCCTGCACCGTTGCCTCCAGGATGCGGGCCGCCGCGATCTCGTCGCGCATCAGGGCGGAGCCGGCGGCCTGGCCGATGGCGACTTTTTTTACCGGGCAGCCGAAGTTGATGTCGATGAGGTCGGCGCCGTGGCCGACGGCGATGCGGGCGGCCTCTGCCATGGCGGCGGGTTCGCATCCGGCGAGTTGGACGGCGCTGGGGCCGCCGCCGCCATCGACCTCGGCCATGCGCAGGGTTGCACGGTTCTCGCGCACCATGGCCCAGGAGGCGATCATCTCGGATACCACCAGGCCGGCGCCCTGCTGCTTCGCCAGGCGGCGGAATGGCAGGTCGGTGACGCCGGACATCGGCGCCAGGATGACCGGGACGTCCAAGCGGACGGCGTGGGCGCCGGTTCCGAGGGTCAACGGAGCCAATCGGGGTGTGGTATTCGCGTTGCCCATGATTTGGGCAAACTAGAGGCTGCTTGGTCTTGGCGCAATCATCTCTCGACGGCTTGTTAGGCAGGCGTCACGATAGGTTGCCAAGCACGGGGCAGCACAGGTTGACGGCGCGGGGCGGCCTGGCCATTGCTGCGGCGATGCGTGTTGCAGCAATCCTTGTCGCCGCCGGGTCAGGCTCCCGTTTTGGGGGGGGCATGCCGAAGCAGTTCGTCCCGATCGGCGGCAAGGCGGCGCTGCGTTGGGCCGCCGAGGCGCTGGCCCCCCACGTTCACCTGCTACAGCCGGTTGGCGATGCCGGGCTGCTGGTGGGCGCGCTGGCCGGGATGGAGCACCTGCCCCCGGTGCCGGGCGGGGCCGAGCGGCAGGACAGCGTGCGGGCCGGGCTGGAGGCATTGGCGCCGTATGCGCCTGACCTTGTGCTGGTGCATGACGGGGCGCGGCCTAATCTGGACGCGGCGACCATCGTGGAGCTGATCGCGGCGTTGGCGGAGCATGACGGGGCGATCCCCGCTGTCCCAGTTGCCGATACGCTCAAGCTGGTGCGGGATGGCCTGGTTGGGGCGACTGTGCCGCGGGATGGGCTGCACCGGGCGCAGACGCCGCAGGCGTTCCGGTTCGCCACGCTGCTGGGTTTGCATCGTGCAGCGGGGGATCGTGCGGCCGGGCCGGGCGCCACGGATGATGCCGCGCTGCTGGAGCAGGCGGGGCTGCGGGTCCGGCTGGTGCTGGGGCATGAGGACAATATCAAGCTGACCTATCCGGAGGACCTGGTGCGCCTGGAACGCCTGCTGCTGCCGCCCCTGGTGCCGCGTGTCGGCACCGGGTTCGACGTGCATGTGCTGGAGGCCGGGCGCGCCCTGGTGCTGTGCGGGGTGACGGTGCCGCATGAGCGCGGGCTGGCTGGGCACTCCGATGCCGATGTGGGGCTGCATGCGCTGTGCGACGCGATCTATGGCGCGCTGGCGGAGGGGGATATCGGCCGCCACTTCCCGCCCAGCGAGGCTGAATGGAAGGATGCCGACAGCGCGCGGTTCCTGGTGCACGCGGCCCGGCGGATTGCGGCGCGCGGCGGGCGGCTGGCCAATGCGGACGTGACGCTGATCTGCGAGCGGCCGAAGATCGCGCCGCATGCGGCGGCGATGGAGGCGCGGATCGCGGAGCTGATGGGGATCGGGGCCGGGCTGGTGTCGGTGAAGGCCACGACGACGGAGCGGCTGGGCTTTGCGGGCCGCGGCGAGGGGATCGCGGCGCAGGCAGTGGCGACGGTGCTGCTGCCGGGTTAGGTGGTCGGAGCGGCGGGATTCGAACCCACGACCCCTTGTCCCCCAGACAAGTGCGCTACCAGGCTGCGCCACGCTCCGACTGCTGGGGCGATGTAGCAGGATGCGGCGGCGGCTGCAACGCGGCGTGGCGGTTTTAGGAGCGTGGGGACGCGTATGCCGGGGAGGCGCTGTCTGCTCCCTCTGCCCGCTTCGGGAGAGGGCCGGGGTGAGGCGGTCTTGCTTCATGGCACCCAGCGATGCCGCCGGAACCGGGGGCCGGGTCAGGCAGTCTGCGCTGTGAGACCCCCTCACCCCGGGCTTGGTCCGTTTCACGGCCCAAGCCCGGAGGGAGAGGGAGAAGGGGTTAGGGGAGCATGGCGCGCAAGGCCAGCAGTTCGGCCAGGGTCTGCTGCATCACGGCCCGTAGGCGTTGCACCTCGGCGGCAGCCGGGTCGGCCAGGAGCGGATCGGCGGATTCGGACAGATCGGCGTCGGCTGCCGCGCGTTCGGCCGCCGGTGCGGGCGGGATGTCGTCAGCCAATTGCCCGCCGCCCTCGCGCAGCAGCCGCTGCACGCCCTTGATGGTGTAGCCCTGGATATACAGCAGGTCCGAGATGCGGCGCAGCAGCAGGATGTCGTCGGGGCGGTAGTAACGCCGGCCGCCGCCGCGCTTCAGCGGCTTGATCTGCGGGAACTTGGTCTCCCAGAACCGCAGCACATGCTGCGGGATGTGCAGCTCGTCCGCGACCTCGCTGATGGTGCGGAAGGCGTTGGGCGCCTTCTTCGCCCTGGGACGGCCGCCGTCCGCGGCCGAGGGATCGCCCGCCGAATGCTCGCCCGCCGACTGGTCGCCTAACGACAGGTCGTCATCGGGATCGTCCGGGATCAGCTCGATGCCGTCGCTCACCGGCGGCTACTCACTCGTCATCCCCGGCGTCGTCGCTGGCAGGGATCGCTGTGCCGTTGACGTGCGCCTTCAGCACCTGGCTGGGCCGGAACGTCAGCACGCGGCGCGGCAGGATCGGCACCTCCACCCCGGTTTTTGGGTTGCGGCCGATCCGGCGGCCCTTTTGCCGGACGGAGAAGGTGCCGAACCCGCTGATCTTCACCGAGTCGCCGGATTCCAAGGCTGCCGACATCCGCTCCAAGACGGTTTCCAGCAGGTCGGCCGAGTCGTTGCGGGACAGCCCGACCTGCGAATAGATCGTTTCAGCCAGTTGCGCGCGCGTGACGGTATTCATTGCCCCACGGTATGGTCCCGGCAACCGCGCGTCAAGCGAAGCCGCTGACCTTAAACAATAATTGCGGGCAACACCTGGAACAAAACAGGATGTCCTACAGGCGGACCAGCGCCGCGCCCCAGGTCATGCCGCCACCCAGGGCCTCCATCAGAACCAAGTCGCCGCGCTTGATGCGGCCGTCGTTGTAGGCCTCGGCCATCGCCAGCGGGATCGACGCGGCGGAGGTGTTGGCATGGCGGTCCACGGTCACCACGACGCGCTCGGCCGGCAGCCCCAGCTTGCGGCCCATCGCGTCGATGATGCGGCGGTTGGCCTGGTGCGGCACCAGCCAGTCCACGTCGGCGTGCACCAGCCCGTTCGCGGTCAGCGCCTCATCGACCACCGCCGCCAGCTTGGTGACGGCGTGGCGGAACACCTCGCGCCCGTTCATCACCAGGTGGCCCGGGTGGTCGGCGCGGCCGACGGACCCATCGACGTACAGCAGGTCACCCAGGGCGCCGTCGGCGTGCAGGTGCGTGGACAGGATGCCGCGGCCGGCCTCGTTGGCCCCGGCCGGGCGGAGGAACGCGGCGCCGGCGCCGTCGCCGAACAGCACGCAGGTGCCGCGATCCTTCCAGTTCATGATGCGCGAATAGACCTCGCTGCCGATCACCAGGACGCCGGTCGCCTGTCCCGTGCGGATCATGGCGTCGGCGACCGAGAGCGCATACACGAAGCCGCTGCACGCGGCCGAGATGTCGAAGCCGAAACCCCGCTTGATGCCCAGCGCCGCCTGGACCCGCAGCGCGGTGGCCGGGAACGCCTGGTCGGGGGTACTGGTCGCCAGGATCACCGCGTCCACGTCCGCCGGGGTGCACCCGGCATCGGCCAGCGCCGCCGCCGCCGCCCGGGCGCCCATGTAGGCGCAGGTCTCGTCCGGGGATGCCAGGTGACGCTGGCGGATGCCGGTCCGCTCCTGGATCCACTCGTCGGAGGTATCGACGCGGCGCGACAGCTCCTCGTTCGACACCACCCGTTCGGGCAAGTAGCCGCCGAGGCCCGCCACCACGCACCGCGCCGCCATGGCCTAGCCGGCTGCCAGGAGCTGCGGGTCGCGCCCGACCGGGCGCAACGCCTCGATGCGCGCCAGACCGTCGCGGATTTTCTCGTTGAAGCCGTGCACGACCATGTCGATCGCCACGTCCATCGCGTGGGCGAAGCCCTCGGCGTCGGTGCCGCCATGCGATTTCACCACGACGCCGTTCAGCCCAAGCATGACCGCACCGTTGTAGCGCCGGGGGTCGAGCCAGGTCCGCATCCGGTCCAGGCCCGGCCGGGCCAGCAGGTAGGCCAGGCGAGCCGCCAGGCTGCTGCGGAATATTTGCTTCAGCAAGTCGCCGACCAGGCGCAGGGCGCCCTCCCCGGTCTTCAGCGCGACGTTGCCGGTGAAGCCGTCGGTGACGATGACGTCGGTGGTGCCCTTGGCGATGTCGTCGCCCTCGACGAAGCCGTGGAACTGCGGGGCGATGTGGCTGCAACGCAGGGTTTCAGCGGCCTGGCGCACGCGCTCGTCGCCCTTCAATTGCTCGGACCCGACGTTCAGCAGGCCGATGGTCGGGGCGGGCAGGCCCAGCACGGTGCGGGCGAACACGTCACCCATGATGGCGAACTCGACCAGGTTGCGGGCATCGCATTGCACGTTGGCGCCGAGGTCGAGCATGACCACGTCGCCGCGGGCCGAGGGGCCGATGGCGGCCATGGCGGGGCGGTCGATGCCGGGCAGGGTCTTGATGACGATCTTGGCCAGCGCGAGCAACGCGCCGGTGTTGCCGGCGGACACCACGCCGGAGGCCTCGCCGGCGGCGACGGCGTCGATGGCGACCCGCATCGAGGAGTCGCGCACACGCAGCGCCGCGGTCGGCTTCATCTCGCTGTCGATCACGGCCGGGGCATGGCGGACGGTGCAGCATGCCTGCACGCGCTTGCGGCGGGCGACCAAAGGCGCCAGGCGCGCCTCGTCGCCGACCAGCAGGAAACGTGCGCCGGGGTGCCGCTCGGCTGCGATGGCAATGCCGTCCAGCACGACTTCCGGGGCATCGTCGCCGCCCATCGCGTCCACGGCCAGGGTGAACGGCTGGTTCACCAGGCTGCCCTATGCTGACTCACGGCCCGGCGCCGACTCACAGGTGTGGTCGGGGCGACGCGCCAGCCGCGGTCAGACGCGGACAGCACCTTTCAACGCCTTCCCGGCTGCGATCACCTCGCGGCCGTCATAATGCCCGCAGTGGCTGCACAGGTGGTGCGGGCGCTTCAGCTCGCCGCAGTTGGAGCACTCGCTGTGCGCCTCGGTCCGCAGCGCGTCATGGCTGCGGCGCATCCCGCGGCGGGATGGGGAGGTTTTCTTCTTGGGAACAGCCATGGGAACGCGCCCCTCCGGGCTTAGGTGGCGCGCAGGCCGTCACGGGACGGCGGCGGCACTGGACCAGCGACAAGGCGCGCGGTCTAGCAGACGCGCCTGGTGGCTGCAAGCACGGGGGCGAAGCCGGCTAGTGCTTGCCCCTCAGGGCGGCAAGCGATGCGAACGCACCGAGGCCGAGTTCGCCGGCGTCCTCCGGCAGCGCGGCACCGGGCTTCCGGGGATAGGGGTCGAGCGCCAGGGCAAGTTGCTCCACGGCGGCCTCACCGAGGTCGATGGCGCTGCCCTGGAAGGGCACCTGGTCGATGGCGTCGGGGTCGGGGTCGTCGTCCTCGGTGCCCTCTGGGACGAAGTGGACGGTGAACGCCTCCTCCACCGTGCTGTCGAACTCGTCGAGCGACACCACGCATAGCTGCGTCACACCGGCAACCAGTTCGCCCTGCGCCTCGATGAGGCTGCCGCCGATGCGGCGCAGCTTGAAGGCGCAGCGCAGGGCATGGATGGCCAGGACGCCTAGCCGCGCGGCTATGGCCGGCAGTTCTTCCTGGCTTGCCTCGACCAGGACCGGCGTGCCGTGCGGCCCGATGCGGTCCAGCGCCGCCGGGCGGTGCAACTCGGAGCGGGGCGGCTCGCCCCGGTGCGGGCCGGGCGTCATGCGGCGGCTTGGACCGTCGGCAGGAAGGCGGCCTGGCCCTTGAACAGCGCCTCGGCCGGCTGGGCCTGCAACTGGCGGTCCTGCCGCATGACCGCGTGCGCCAAGGCGCGGGCGTCGGCGTCCGGCTCGCGGCCGCGCCAGACGTTGCGGGCGATGGCGGCGGCGAGGGCCTCCGGGTCGTTGGCACCGATGGCGGCGGCATAGGCGGCTGACCGGCCGTTAAAGGCTTCCCACATCTCCTTCATCTTCTTGCCGACGCGCATGTCGCTGATGCCGATCTCGCGCAGGTTGATGTCCATGTCGGAGAACATCGCGTCGAACACCGCCTGGGCGAGCTGCTTACCCTGCTCGGACGCGCCGTGCAGGCGGTGGACCAGCAGGAAGACATGCAGGCCCACCATGTCGAACCGGCCGTCCATGGTGTCGGGCACGCCGAGCGTCTGGTAGAAGTAGGGGTCGCGCGCCGCCGCGACCGCGGCGTTGTACAGCTCGAAGCCTGCGCGCTCATGCGGCTTGCTGCGGAACATCCCAAACAACGCCATGCCTCGATCCCCAATCCCGACGCCGCGGAGCCAATCCGATTGACAAGGCATCCGGGCCATGACACCCGAGCCTACGAAGACCCGAACCGGTAAATGGTCGTCCTGCCGGGCGGATCAATGCGGGGCCGCCATCACCGATTGCGGGCCATCCGGTCCAGCGAGACCCCCGGCGCTTGCCGCTACAGCCGTCCCCGCCGGCGCTGTTGTGTCACAATGCTGCTGTATCCAGGTACTGTTATGTCAGGCGGGGACGCCGTTGAACCAAACGAGGTCGCCATGCGCCAAGTATTCCTGCCCGTGATGCTCGCAGCCCCCCTGCTGCTGGGAGTCATGGCGTCCGGGTGCAGCGTGGTGGAGGCGCCGAAGCAACTGCGCGGCAACCGGGTCGATGCGGACCAGATCAAGGAGCTGGTGACCGGCACCTCGACGCGGGCGGACGCGACTTCCTTGCTGGGCTCGCCGACGGCGAAGGCGACGTTCGACGACAACACCTGGATCTACATCGGCGAGGTCACGCGCACCCGCGTCGGGCAGATGCCGGGCATCATGCAGCAGGATGTCGTGGTGCTGAACTTCGACCAGGGGGGCGTGCTGCGCGGGGTCAAGCGGCTGAACCAGGAGGACTCGCGCAACGTGTCCGTCGTCAGCCGGTCCACGCCGTCGCCGGGCAGCGAGGCGTCGTTCATGCAGCAGTTGCTGGGCAACGTGGGCAAGTTCAATGCGGGCGGCGCGCTGGGCGGTGCCGGCTCCACGCCTGGGAGCAGCAACCCGAGCCCTGGCGGGCTGTGACGCGAGACGCCCGTGGGCCTGGGCCAGTGCGGGCATCCCGTTGGTGCGAGCTGAGGCTGCGGCGTGGCGGTCCAGGCGGGCCAGCGCGGCGCCGTTCCCCTGGATTGCCGCGCCGAAGCCGGCCCGCAATGACGGCGTGGGTCGGGACAAGTGCGGCCGGGGTCAACGGCGTTCGGCACGAGTTGGCGCAGGGCGCTAGAAGTGGCTCCAGCCGGGCTGACTGACCGGCAGGGGCTGGCCTTCCTCGTCGATAACCGCAACCTGATCGCCGGGGGTAAAGCAGCCGATCCGGGTGACCGGGACGCCGGCCCTCGCGGCTTCGTGCCGCAATGCGGCGGCGTTGGCGGGCGGGACCGCCAGCAACAGCTCGTAATCGTCGCCGCCGGTCAGGCAGGTGAGCCGCCATGCCGGTCCCGCCTTGGCGGCAGGCGGGGAGAGTGGCACCAATGGCGCCTCGATCCGGGCGCCCAGCCCGGCCAGGCGGCACAGATGCGCCAGGTCCTGCACCAGCCCGTCCGATACATCCATGCCGGCAGAGGCGATCCCGTGCAACGGCAGCCCTAGCCGCGGCTGGGGCAGGCGGTAGCGGCCGGCCAGCCAACCCGTGGGGTCCTCGATCTCGCCGCGCAGGGCGGCGAGACCTAGGGCGCCGTCGCCGATAGTGCCGGTCACCCATACCTCATCGCCCAACCGCGCACCGTTGCGGCACAGGGCCTGGCCCGGCGCGACATGGCCGATGGCGGTCAGCGTCAGGGAGACCGGCCCCGGCGTGCTGGTGGTGTCGCCGCCCAGCAGGGTGATGCCGAACCGCGCCTGATCCCCAGCCAGGCCGGCGGCGAAGTCCTGGAACCACCTGTCCGGCGTCGCGCGCGGCGCCGAGACGGTCAGCAAGTAGGCCAGCGGCGTCGCCGCCATGGCGGCGAGGTCCGATAGGTTCACCCGCAGCAATTTCGCACCGATGGTGTCCGGCGGGTCGTCAGGCAGGAAATGCACCCCGGCCACCATGGCGTCCGCCGTGATGACCAACTGGCGGCCCGGCGGCGGCGTCATGACTGCGGCGTCGTCCAGCAGGTCCAGCGCGCCCTCCCCGGCCAGCGGCCGGAAGTGCCGGGCGATCAGGCCGAACTCAGGCGGGGCCGTGGTCATGCGGGTTGGCGCCGTGGGGGGACCAGACGGGTGACATGTCGTTGCGCGGCGTACTGGCGGCGTGGCGGCCCAGACAGGCCCGCGCAGTCTGTGACGCCCCTGGATTGCCGCGCCGAAGCCGGTTCACAATGACGATAAGGATGGCGGCGGGACCGGTTACAGCCGGAGGCGGCTATTGCACGTCATGCGGGCTGGGCGGCCTCCGCTGGGAAGTCGCCGGGACGCAGCTCCCGGGCCAGGCGGTCCAGCATGCCGTTCACCAGCCGCGGCTCCTCCCCGGTGAAGAAGCCGTGCGCCACGTCCAGGTACTCGTTGATCACCACCCTTGGCGGCGGGCCGTCCACCATGCACAGCTCCGCGGCGCCGGACCGCAGCAGGGCGCGCAGCACCGGGTCCAGCCGGGTCATCGGCCAGTCCTCCGGCAGGGCGGCGGAGATCAGCTTGTCCAGCCGGTCCTGCTCCAGCACCGCGGTGCGGACGATGCGGGTGAACAGCGGGACGTGGGCGTCGGGCACGCGGCCCTCCTCGAAGCCGCCGCCGCCCTGGTGCTCGGGGCCGGGCATCTCGCCGAGGCGGTGGCGGACGAACTGGTCGATCACGGTCTCGGCGGTCTCGCCGGCCTGCTCGCTTTGGAACAGGGCTTGGACGGCGGCGACGCGGGAAGCGGTGCGCGGGCGGCCGTTGGGATGGGGACGGCGGCTCATCAGTGCGCGCCCA
>CAXTFY010000213.1:0-9253 GCA_964243265.1 uncultured Acetobacteraceae bacterium
CCGCCCGCGCCGCCGCCGCCCGCCGCGCGCCCTGCCCCGCCGAACAACGTGCCCCTGCTGGGGTTCCGCCCGATGCGCGGCCAGCAGCGCACCGAGCCGGCGCCGTAGCGGTGCCGCGCGCCTTGGTTGCCGCCGCCGCGCAGCTTGGCCCGATCCAGCGGGCGGAGCCGCGGGGGTCCGCCGTCGCCCGCATGGTGCGGCTGATGGAGCGGGCGCATGCCCGGGGGGTCGAGCTGGTGGTGTTCCCGGAGCTGGCGCTGACGACGTTCTTTCCCCGGCACTACCTGGAGGACCGGGCCGAGGCCGACGTGTGGTTCGAGGCGGCGATGCCGTCGCGCGAGACTGCGCCGCTGTTCGAGGCGGCGCGGCGGCTGGGCGTTGCGTTCCACCTGGGCTACGCCGAGGTCGCGGTGGAGCCGGACGAGGGCGGCACGCTGCGCCGCCGGCACTTCAATACCGCGATCCTGGTCTCGCCGGCGGGCGAGGTGATGCTGAAGTATCGGAAGGTGCACCTGCCGGGCCATGCCGAGCATGAGCCGGCCCGCGGCGTGCAGCACCTGGAAAAGCGCTACTTCGAGGTTGGCAACCTTGGCTTTCCCGTGATCCAGGCTCCGGTGGGCGGCCTGGGCGGCGTGAACATGGGGCTGATGATCTGCAACGACCGCCGCTGGCCGGAGGCTTGGCGCGTACTGGGCCTGCAATCGGTGGAGCTGGTCATGCTGGGCTACAACACGCCCAGCACCAACCAGGACGCCGCCGGGTGGGAGGCGCCGCACCTGCGGGTGTTCCATAGCAACCTCAGCATCCAGGCCGGCGCGTATCAGAACGCCTGCTTTGCAATTGCCGCCGCGAAGGCCGGGGTGGAGGACGGGTGCGAGCTGTTCGGCAGCAGCGTCATCGTGAACCCGCAGGGCGAGATCATGGCGCAGGCGACGACCTGGGAGGACGAGCTTGTGGTGGCGGAGCTGGATTTTGACCGCTGCACCCTGGGGCGGACGACCATCTTCGCGTTCGACCGGCACCGGCGCCCGGAGGCGTATGGACGCATCACGGACCAGGTTGGGGCGGTGGCGCCGCCGGTCTGGCGGTGAGGGGCTTGGGGGTGGTGGGTCCGGCGGTTGGAGGCGTGCCGTGGTTGCGGGGCGTGCTTGCGGCGTGGCGATCCAGGGGCGGCGAGCGCGGTCCTTGCCCGCTGGATTGCCGCGCCGAAGCCGGTTCGCAATGACGGCATGGCTCGGGGCGGCACGGCTCGGGGCGGCGGCGGTCAGGCGAGCAGGGCGCCGATGGCTTGCAGGGCGGCGGCCTGGCAGGGTTCGATGACGGGGATGCCCGCCGCCTGTTCGACCGCCGCCCGGTGGTGCGCCATGCCGGTGCAGCCGAGCACCAGCACGCCGGCCCCGGCGGCGGCGCAGTCCCGCCCGGCCTGCACCAGTGCGGCCTGGGCGGCGGTCGGGTCCAGCAGGTCGTCCATCGGCATGTTGAGCGCCACCTCCGCCGCCAGCCGGGCGTCCAGGCCCATGGCGCGCAGGGCGGCGCGGTGCCGGGCGACCGAGGCATCGACGATGGCCAGTATGCCGAAGCGTTCCGCACGGGCGGCAGCGGCGGCGATGGCGCAGCGGAACAGGCCGAGCACCGGGCGGGGGGTGATGGCGCGCGCCGCCTCGATGCCGGGGTCGGAGGCGCAAGCGACCACGTAGGCGTCGGCGGCTTCGGCCTCGATGCAGCGGCACAGCGGCGCCACCGCGGCGTGCCAGTCCTGCCAGGACAGGATGGCGGGCGGGCCGTCCGGCAGGCCCAGGACGTGCAGCGCCGGGCCGCCCGGGAACCGCAGCGGGGCGATGGCGGCGTCGATCCCCGCCGTGCAGCCCTGCGAGGCGTTCGGGTTGATGAACAGGATGCGCGGCATAATCTTCAGCATTGACCTTGCCGCAGCCGGGATCAAGGCTACGCCCGTCACGCCGCGAACATCACGCAACGAAGCCTCAGCCGACGAACCCTCGCCATGGAAGGCGCCACCTTGCCCGATCACACCCCTCCTGTGCGGTGGCAGCCCGACCGTACCCCGCAGGCGCCGGAATGGCCGCTGCCGCCGATGCTGACCGCCATCGGGCGGGGAGTCATGGGGCGCTGCCCGGCCTGCGGGCAGACGCGGTGCTTCGACGGGTTCCTGCGTGTGGTGCCGCAGTGCGTGGCGTGCGGGGCGCCGCTGGGCAGCCTGCGGGCCGACGACCTGCCGCCGTATTTGACCATCTTCATCGTCGCCCACGTCATCGTGGGGCTGATGGTCTGGCTGGAGCGCGGCTACCATCCCGAGTTCTGGGTGCAGGCGGCGGTCTGGCTGCCGGTCAGCCTGGTGCTGACGGTTGGGCTGCTGCGCCCGGTGAAGGGCGGCACGCTTGGGCTGATGCTGAAGCTTGGCCTGGCCAAGACGGACGACGAGTGAACGAGCCGGCCCTGGAGCAGGCGTCGCGCGGCCTGGTGCGGGTGGTGCTGGCCGGGGAGGCGCTGACGCGGCTGTCGCCGATCCTGGAGGCCGACCGCGCCCAGGCCGTCGCCGACCTGGAGGCCGAGAACCATTTTTCGCTGTGCGGCACCGCCGAACGTCCGGCGGTGCCGGGTCCGTATGTGCTGCACCTGTCGGTGCAGGAGGGGCGGCTGGTGTTCGACGTGCGCACTGCCGAGGACGCGCCGCTGAACATGCTGGTGCTGTCGCTCAGCCCGTTCCGCGGGCTGATCAAGGATTACCAGATGCTGGTGGACAGCCACATGCTGGCCGTCGAGGAGGGGCGCGAGCAGCGCATCCAGGCGATCGACATGGGCCGGCGCGGGCTGCACAACGAGGGCGCGGCCCTGCTGCGGGAGCGGCTGGTGAACAAGGCCGACATCGACCACGAGACGGCGCGGCGGCTGTTCACCCTGGTCTGCGTGCTGCACCAACGGATCTAGGACGCGGTTATGAAGGCTGGACCATGAAAATCGATGGCACCCCGTTCCGCACGGTTTGGGTGGACGACGACGGGTGGACCGTCCGCGTGATCGACCAGACGCGGCTGCCTTGGTCGCTGGACTTCCTGCGGCTGACCACGGTGGACGACGCGGCGCATGCCATCCGGTCGATGCAGGTGCGCGGGGCGCCGCTGATCGGCGCCGCGGCGGCGTATGGCCTGGCGCTGGCGCTGCGGGTTGATCCCGGCACGGACGCGATGGAGCGGGCGGCGGAGCGGCTGGCCGCGACGCGCCCGACCGCGATCAACCTGCGCTGGGCGTTGGACCGGATGCTGACGCGGCTGCGCAATACTGCCGCGCGCGACCGGGCCGCGGCCGCGTATGCCGAGGCGTCCGCCATCGCGGAGGAGGATGTGGCCACCAATGCCTCGATCGGGCAGCATGGCAAGCCGCTGATCGAGCGGGCCGCGGCGACCAAGCCGGGCCAGCCGGTCAACGTGCTGACCCACTGCAATGCGGGGTGGCTGGCGACGGTGGATTGGGGCACTGCGCTGGCGCCGATCTATACTGCGCATGATGCGGGGATTCCGGTGCACGTCTGGGTGGACGAGACGCGGCCGCGCAACCAGGGGGCGGCGCTGACGGCTTGGGAGCTGGGCAAGCATGGCGTGGCGCATACCGTCATCTCCGACAATGCGGGCGGGCACCTGATGCAGCATGGCCGGGTGGACCTGGCCATCGTCGGCACCGACCGGGTGACGCGCACCGGCGACGTGGCCAACAAGATCGGCACTTACCTGAAGGCGC
This sequence comes from uncultured Acetobacteraceae bacterium, assembly GCA_964243265.1. Classification (GTDB taxonomy): domain Bacteria; phylum Pseudomonadota; class Alphaproteobacteria; order Acetobacterales; family Acetobacteraceae; genus DASWOJ01. The sequence continues at coordinate 3,754 of CAXTFY010000213.1, forward strand.
TGGCGGCGCACGACAACGGGGTGCCGTTCTGGGTGGCGTCGCCGGGCAGCACGATCGACTGGACGGTGTCGGACGGCGTGGCGGAAATCCCCATCGAGGAACGCGATCCCAGCGAGGTCACGACCGTCACCGGGCGCGGGCTGGATGGCAAGGTGGCGACGGTGCGGGTGACCCCGACCAGCAGCCCGGCCGCCAACCCGGCGTTCGACGTGACGCCGGCCCGGTTGGTCACGGGCTTGATCACCGAACGCGGGCGGTGCGACGCCACCGCGGCCGGGCTGGCTGAGCTGTTTCCGGAACGTGTTTAGGCCGAAATAGCCACAGGGCGGTTATTTCGGCGTTAGATCGCCGTTTCGTTAGGCCCTGCCGCATCATGCGGCGTTGAGCGGCTTGGCGAACCGTGCCATCGCTTATCGGTGAACATACGTCCCCTGCTGCTGTTGCTGCTGGTGCCAGGCTGCGCCGCTCGGCCGCAGGGGCTTGGCCCGGCGACGGCCAGCGCGCCGGCGGGCGGCCTGGGCATCGACATGCATGTGCCCGACTTCGCGCGCCGGCCATTTGAGCCGTTCACGCGGGAGAACACCATCGCCATCGCGCAGCGGGAGTGGCGGGCGTTCGGCATGAACGTCAACGATGACCCGCCGGAGCTGCAGGTCCGCCCGCGCGATACCCGGCCGGATCACCAGGCGGGGCTGTGGCAGCGGGTCGGCGAGTACTGGTGGCTGGGGCAGAACGCCGGGAACCCCGAGGACGGATGGACCAGCAAATATAACGAGTATGGCACCCGGTATGGCGGGGACGCTCCGGCCTGGTCGGCGGCGTTCATTTCCTATGTGATGCGCTCGGCGGGGGCTGGGGACCGGTTCACCTACTCGCCCACCCATGCCGCGTATATCAACGGGGCGGTCCGTGGCGAGGAAAGCGTGCTGCACGCCGAGCGCACGGATGCCTATGCGCCGCAGCCCGGCGACCTGATCTGCATGGGGCGCGGCAGCGCCAGCGGCCTGCGGTTCGAGGACCTGCCGGCGCCGGGCTTTCCCGGGCATTGCGACCTGGTGACGGAGGCGGCGCCGGGCCAGCTTACGGTGATCGGCGGCAACGTGGACGCCAGCGTGACGGTGAAGCACGTGCCGACGGGACCGACGGGCCTGCTGGCCGAGCCTGGGGGGCGGCCGTACGATTCACGCTACGGCTGGTTCGTGGTGCTGCACGTGCTGTATGACGCCGTAAGCTAGCGCTGCTGCCAGGGTAGGCCGTCGGCCTTCCAGCCGGACACGGCGCCGCGGTGGCCTTCGGCGTCGGGTGGGCCCTCGAAGCCGTCGGCGATGTTGTAGGCGTGCGGGTAGCCGGCGCGGATCGCCGCCTGCGCCGCCGCCATGCTGCGGGCGCCGCTGCGGCACAGGAAGTAGATGTGGCTGTCGGGCGTCAGGCCAGCCTGTTGCAGGTGACCGGTGAAGTCCGGGTTGGCCTGCATGGAGGGATAGACCTGCCATGGGATCAGCACTGGCTGCTTGCCGGCCTCAGATAGGTCAGGCAGGCCGACGAAGTTCCACTCCGCGTCGGTGCGCACGTCCACAAGCTGCGCCTGCGGGTTGGATTGCAGGGTTTCCCAGACCTGCGCTGGGGACACGTTCTCGACCATGCTAGGACCCTCCTGGACGCGGTGAGGGTGCCCTAGCATGGATGAAAGCACAAATTGGCGGCACGCGGACGGGCTGGTGGCGGCGATCGGCAATACGCCGCTGATCCGGCTGCGCCGGGCGTCGGAGGCGACGGGCTGCACCATCCTGGGCAAGGCGGAGTTCATGAACCCTGGCGGGTCGGTGAAGGACCGTGCCGGGTTGGGGATCATCCGTGATGCGGCGCGGCGCGGGGTGCTGCGGCCAGGGGGCACGGTGGTGGAGGGCACGGCGGGCAATACGGGGATCGGCCTGACGCTGGTGGGCCATGCGCTGGGGTATCGCACCGTCATCGTCATGCCGAACACGCAGAGCCGGGAGAAGATCGATACGCTGCGGATGATCGGCGCCGACCTGCGGCTGGTGCCGGCCAAGCCGTATAGCGATCCCGGCAACTATGTCCGCATGAGCGAGCGGCTGGCGCGCGAGATGGGGGCGGTGTGGGCCAACCAGTTCGACAACCTGGCCAACCGGGAGGCGCACCGCACCGGCACGGGGTACGAGATCCTGCGGCAGGCCGTCGGGCGGATCGACGCCTTTACCTGCGCCTGCGGCACGGGGGGGACGCTGGGGGGCGTGTCGCTGGCGTTGAAGGCGGCCGATGCCACGACGCAGGTTGTGCTGGCGGACCCGGAGGGCAGCGGGTTGTACGGCTGGGTGAAGACCGGGGACCTCAGCACCAGCGGGAGTTCGATCACCGAGGGGATCGGGCAGTCGCGGGTGACCGCCAACCTGCAGGACGTGGTTATCGACGACGCGGTGCGGGTGACCGATGCGGCGGCGGTGGAGCAGGTGTTCGACCTGCTGCTGCATGAGGGGCTGCTGGTGGGCGGATCGGCCGGGCTGAACGTGGCGGCGGCCATTGCCGTGGCGCGGCGGCTGGGGCCGGGGCATACCGTGGTGACGATCCTGTGCGACGGCGGGGGGCGTTACCAGTCGAAGCTGTTCAACCCGGAGTTCCTGCACTCCAAGGGGCTGCCGGTGCCGGCTTGGATGGGGTGATGGGCGTGAACAAGGCTGCAGGCTGCTTGGTGGGCGTGGTGGCGTTGGCTGCGGCGTTGGCGGCAGGCGCATCTGCGGCAGGCCCGGCGATGGCGGCGTCGTGCGACGATCCCGGCAAGCGGGTTTACGTCGGCGGGGTCGCCGGGTTTGACAGCTTGGGCGATCCCTCGGCATCGGCGCGGCTTCGGGCGACGGGCCGGGTCGGGCTTTACATGCATTTCAATGCGCTGGTGCCGGCATTGGCGGCTGGCCGGTTGGCGCCGGTCTACGACGCGTTCCGGCCGGCGGGCAACGGGGTTGCAGAGTTTGGCTACTCGTTCCTGACCAACCCGCAGTTCGTCAACGAGCAGTTCCGCGCGTTCTTCACCGGGCTGGGTCAGGCGCCCTGGGCGGCCCTGCTGAATGCGCCTGATAACTTCGTGACGGCCTCGACGCAGACAGTGGCGCAATGGGAAGGCATGGCAGCCACCGCGCATCGGCTCGGCATCAGGATGATCGTGCCGATCACCGCGCCGAACGACAACGTGGGCGTGAACGAAGACCCGGCCGTCCACCCCAGCTTCGGGCTGATGCGCGGCGTGGCGCTGGCCATGGGTGGGGTCGCCATCGATGCTCCGCCGGGCTTTTTCCTGCACAGCAATCCGCTTGCCGTCCCGTATAGAGCTTGGATGGTGCGTTGGGTCCGTTGGGCGGCAGGCAAGGGCTTGCACGTGTTCTGGATCGTTTCGCCCGATGCGTCAGGCACCGAGTTCTTGTCCGACACGCAGGCTATGATCGCCTTCCTGGCATCGAATGACGCCCTGCCGCATACCTGGATCGTCGAGAATTACGACACGTTCACCACGCTGGACCGGGTTGATGTCCTGGCGGGCGGGGATGGCTACAGCCATGCGGTTGGACGGGTCAGCACACCTGCGGCAGCGGGTGGCGTGCCGGCCGTTGTGAACGTCAGGCTTGACGGAGGCCACGTCGCCGCCGTCGATGTCGTCGATCCCGGTGCTGGATACCTGTCGGCCACGATTGCGATCGAGGGCGACGGCCATGGTGCTGTGGTGCGCGCCCACGTCGTGCCGCGCCAGGGAGCCCGACCCGCCAGCACGATCGTTCCAGGAGATGCCCGACAACCCAACCCGAATATCGTTGGCCGGGACGACTCCAGCCAAAGCGTGGCGGGCGTCGCACTTTGGGTGGCGCGCAACGCCCCGTTGCGCCCGTTGCAGCCTGGAACACGCCAACCCGGCAGGTGTGGGCCGCAGCCGGGGTGACGGCAGACGCGCAACGCTTGGTGCGGGGCGGTTTTCCTGCAGGCCGGAATGGCCGCTGAGCGGGGCGTGGCACCCAAGGCCATGAAACAGGTTGCAGCGCGTCGCCGGGAAGAGGGGCGTTGACGTTCTCGGAAGGCCTTGGAACGCCATGCGCCGGGGATCGGTCGTGTCGGCGTTGGCGGGTTGGGCTTGTCTGGTGGCGCCTACATCCTTGACGCTCGGGCCGCGTAAGCGTGCCAAAGGCTGTCCAGGATGGTATAGGTCGCGCGGTTGGCGTTGAACAGGTCCCAGAGGATTTGCGGGTATCCAGCGGAGTGGTCGGCGAGCATCACCCGCACATGAGGCGGCTTTGGCCCATGGAAATGAAAGATTTCGGCGTTTGGATCGTAGCCCCAGTAGGGTTTCCAGTTCAGCCGCTCCGGAAGCGGTTCATACCGACCGTCGAAGAATTCGCGGAGGGCGGCCTGGTCGTAAGTCGGGAAGCTTGGTATGCCGGCTTCGATGAAATCCCTGAGTTGCCGGGCGACGCCGCGCATCCCCGGCAGGTTCATGACCATCACACCTGTGTTCATGTTCTTGTAGTCGCCGATGGCGAACTCGGGGGCGACTGCGAAGAATTTCGGCTTGATGCCATCGAGGTTCGGCTCACGCTGGAACATGACATCGCAGTCGGTGTAGAGCACGAACTCGCTGTCGCAGTCGATGTCCGGCAGGTCGATGCGCAGGAACGCGCCATGCGCTATTTGCTTCCAAGCAGGCTCGTTCGGTGTGCTTGCAAGGATCGCATCTGACAGGCTGGATTTATGGAATATGATTGTAGCGCCCATCCGCGCCAGGCGGTTGGTCAGTGGACACGGCTCGCCATCGAAGATGAAATGCGGCTGCAGGCTGGTATGCTGCAGGGCGCTGAGAACCGCCACCTCCACGCAACGCTCGTACATCTTGTCGATCTCGATGCTGGCGGCATTGAGCGCGAAGTACCATTTCATTGGCCGCTCGTGCCGCACCGGACCGTTTTTCATATGCTGCCTTATACGCTGCGGGAGTAGGCGCAGCTAAAGTGGGCTCCCAGATTGAAGTCCCGCGTCTCCGCCAGCACTGACCCGCGGCTGAGCCCGAAGTGCGCGAAGGCACGGGTGATCTCCGGTTGGGTCAACCAGGCAGTCTGGCGCTGGTTGCCTCCCAGGAACAGCGCTCCTTCCATGGTTGGATAAGGCCGCTCATAATAGGTCGTCTCGAACCCATTCTTCACGATTGTCCGGGGCGACCTTGTTCCCTCGCGCAAAGGCGCGTCCGAGTCGTAATGATGGGTCCAGACGAAGCACCGGCTGGTGTGCAAGCAAATCTGCTTTATCAGCTCTACCGGATCGGACATGTGGTATAGGATTCCGCAGCAGAAGATCAGGTCGAACTCCTCGTTCGACTCCCGGAGATAGGAGACGACATCGCCGCAGAGATAGCGAGTCTTCATCTGCAGCATCTCCTTGACCAGCAGGCATTTCAGGAAGGCGTCCGAGTTCGCCTCAACCGCCGTATTCGACTTGGCTCCCAACA
>CAXTFY010000214.1:0-5161 GCA_964243265.1 uncultured Acetobacteraceae bacterium
TCTGGCGGCCCCTGGATTGCCGCGTCGCAATGACAGAGGGGGCAACGACAGGCGGATGCAGGGGCAGAACGGTCATCGCGAAGGGCCGTTGGTATAACGCCAGCGGGGTCCCGGTCGGGCGCTTGTTCACATCCGACAGCGCCGTCCACCCAAAGGGCGCTGCTGCGTCCGACCACGGCATGGCCAGCCGCGACATCACCCGCGACGCGTTCCATGAGGAGTGGAACCACGCAATCCAACCCTCAACAATGTCAGGCAGAGCGGTTGGACCCGGATGCCTCCTCAGGCAAGCCCGCCGTCACCGCGAAGCTGATCGGGCGTTCCGGAGCAGTGAGATTGCGCCTCGCCCAGCGGTCGCAGGCTGCAATGACGGTTTCGGCCCCGCTGCCAGCAACAGGCACGATGCAGGCCCGTAGGCGAGGCTCGGGCAGTGCAGTGTCCAAGCTCACCGTGCACTCGGCGACCATCGGATGGCCGCGCAGCCGCTCGGCGATCCGCTCCGGGAACACGTTGACGCCGGCCACCTGCACCGCGCCATCGACCCGCCCGGCCGGGCACAGCAAGCGTTCGCCTTGCCATGTCACCCGGTCTGGCAAGGCGAACACGGCGCCGGAGGCGATCTCGGCTATCGAGCCTTCCGCCGGCCCCCTCCGCCATCGCGGCAACAACCTGAACGGAGTGCCGGGATCACGCCGGGCGGCCACGCCGGCCGTCTCCGAGCTGCCATAGATGTCGATGATCTCGGCAGCGCCGCGGGACCGCAACGCCCCGTGTGTCTCGGCGGGAAGGCCGGACGTGGCGCTCACCACACCCAGCCCGGCCGGCAGGTCGGCGACGCTGCGCAGCATCGACGCCAACCCCGCCGGGAACCCCACGAGCAGGTCGGTCGGGCGCAGCGCCGCACGCAGGGCGCCCGGATGCATCATGCGGGCGTCGATCACCGGCCATCCCATGATGTCGGGCAGCAGCACGGTGAACAGGAAGCCGTAGATGTGGTGGGCCGCCACGGTCTGCACCACGCGTTGCCGCCGGGCCAACGGCCCGCTCCAGAACAGCGCCTCGCCGTGCAGCGCATCCAAGGGCTGGCGGCACAGCTTGGGCAAGCCGGTCGTGCCGGAGGTGGCGAAGGTGAAGCCGTCCCGATGCTCCATGAGGGAGTCGGACACGATGCGCGACCAGCCGCCCAGCGTGGCCTCGCGCAGCAACCGGTTCTCATCGCCCGTCTCGTGCAGGCGGAAGAAGCGGCTGACCACATCGGACGCCGCGAGCAGCTCCAGGCTATCGAGGCCCAGGTCATCGGGGCCAACCGATGTCGCGGGACTCCACCCCGCCGAGTCCCATGCGTGCCCGCTGCCGATGCTGGCGCGCTCGGCGGCGACAAGCGACGCCACGACACGGAAGACCGCGCTCTCGGAGAGCGGTGAGCGCACGGGCGCGAAACGTCCGATGTCAGTCCTCGATCCCGGTGAATATCCAGCAGCCGCCACCCGTCGCGGACAGCACGCGGACATGAAGGTCGACATCCTGGGCGCCGCTCGGCAGGTCGGCGGTGTGGTCGAAGGTGATGTCGAGCTTGCCGTTCGCCAGGGCCTGCTCGATGCGATCCCGATACTTCGCGGTATTCAGGCAGGGTGCGATCTCAAGGAAGAACGCCCGGCCAACGGCATCCTTCCGGTAGCCTGACTGGCGCCGTTCGGCATCGCTGAAGAAGACGACCTTGAACTCGGGATCAAGGCGGATCGCTCCGAACGGCAGCGTGTTGATCCCTTCTGGTTCCAGCCGCTCGACAGCCGCCGCTAGGTCCGGCGCATCGATGTCCAGGGATGCGGATGCGATGTTAATTCTGTCCCTCCTTGCGTGATGGTCACTCGCGGCCCCCGTTCGGCTCACTGAACATCGCGATGCCCACGAGGTGCGTGACCGTCTGGGAGTCCTCGGATACCGGCAGCACAAGCCGCTCCAGATGCAGCGGTGATCCGTCGCCGAAGTCCATCCGGACCGCCTGATAGACCGGGCTGCGGTTGCAGGCGCAGCGGCGGTATGTCGCATGCATCTCGCCCAGGATGTCCTCGTCCTCTGGCGTGCTGTCGACTGCAACACCGTCCAGCGGCCGGCCAAGACGCTTGGTCAGCGCCGACCCGACCGAGAGGAACCGGAATTCGAGTGGGTCCTCGTTCTCGATTGCAGCCGTAAACGAATGCGGGCCCAGCCCGAAGCGCGCCGGATCAAGGCTGGAAAGACTTGGCAGCGAGACCCCGTCCAGCTTGGCCGTCTGCCAATTCAAGTAGAACTGCCGCAGGGCCGGTGTCTTGAGACGCTTGAGCAGCCGGTCAGCAGCGCCGCCTGGCGGCGTCCAACGCCCCAGGCGCTCCAGCACGGCGGCGCCGAGGCTTGCGAACTTGAACGGTTTCCGGAGTACCGCCTCGCCGGCCAACTTGGCCACAGGCGAGCTTCCCGTCAGGAACTGCACCGGCAGCCCAGGCCAATCCGTCCGCAGCCGCGTCACCAGCGTGCGTCCGCTGGCGCCTGGCATGTCCTCGTCGGTCAGCAGCAGGTCGAGCCGCTGCAACGTGCGCACCAGCGCTGTCGCCGTCTCGGCATTGCTGGCTTCGAGGACATGGTAGCCAAGCTCGCGAAGGAAGCTGGCCGTGACCTGCCGGAACTGGTCATCGTCGTCCACCAGCAGCAGCGTGGCGTCCCCATGCAGCGCCGGGTCAGGGCCAGGCGCGTCCGCCTCGCCGTCTGCAACGCCGTCGATGGGCGCGCGGGGGATGATGATCTCGATCGTGGTGCCGGCGCCCACTTCGCTCTCGATGTGGATGCGGCCGCCTGAGCGGGATGCAAAGCCGTGCACCATGGCAAGACCCAGGCCGGTGCCTTCGCCTTCCGGCTTGGTGGTGAAGAAGGCGTCCGTCGCCCGTGCGATGGTGTCCGGCGACATGCCATGGCCGGTGTCGCGGACCGCGATCGCCACATGATCGCCGCGCGCCAGGTCGAGCGACCGCTCGGCCGACCCGATGTTGCGTGCGGAGACGACGATGGTGCCCCGCCTGCCCATGGCGTCCCGTGCATTCACGACTAGGTTGAGGACCGCCACCTCCAACTGATAGGGATCGGCAAGCACCGGGTGGAGCTTGGGCGAGACATCAAGCTCGCAGCGCATGTCGGGGCCGATCGCATGCTGGATCAGGTCCTGCGCCCCGTCGAGCAAGTGGGCCGCATCCAGCAGCTTCGGCGTCAGCTTTTCCCGGCGAACGAAGGCAAGGAGCTGGCCGATGAGCTTGCTGGCGCGGTCAACAGCCTGCTCGCCGTGCTGCACGATGCTGAGGATGTCAGGCGACCCGGCCCGGCGGCGGATCAGGCCATAGCTGCCGCTGATGGCGGCGAGCACATTGTTGAAGTCGTGCGCGACGCCGCTGGTGAGCTGGCCCAAGGCCTCCAGCTTCTGCGCTTGCAGGGTGGAACTCTGCATGTCCTCACGCCGCCGTATCTCGGCGGCAAGCTCATGCGCGGCATCGGTCAAGGCACGCGTGCGTTCCGCGACCAGGCGTTCCAGTTCGTCGCGGGACTGCTTGAGGACCTGGCGGGCCTCCATGATTTCCGTGATGTCGGTACTCGTGCCGAACCAGTTTTCGATGGTGCCCGTGGCGTCGCGCACCGGCAGGGCACGGGCGAGCACCCAACGGTAAACCCCGTCGAACCGGCGCAGGCGGTGCTCCCGTTCAAAAGGCTTGCCGGTGATGAGCGTCTGCCGCCTCAGCTCGTGCGAGGCGGCCCGGTCCTCGGGATGCACCAGCTCCGCCCAGGCGACGCCCTTCGGGTCCTGTGCCGCCCCGATGAAGTCCAGGAAGCGTGCATTGCAGTAGATGTTGTTGCCCGCGGGATCGGAGGCCCAGATCATCTGCGGCATGGTGTCGGCCAGGGCCCGGAACCTGGCCTCGCTCTCGGCCAGCTTCTCCAGCGCCCGCTTGCTTTCCGTGATGTCGCGGCCTTCCGGCACCAGGAACACCACCGCATGCGACGTGTCCCGGATCGGCCGGATGCTGAGGTCCACCGTCGCGATCCGGTCCCCGGCCGCGCACACCACCACTTCGTACTGGACGGGCGTGCCCGCGGCGGCTTCGGCGATGGCGGCCTGCAGTCTTGCGGCGGCCTGCGTGTCGGGTGATTTCACCAACCAGGGGGTTTCCCACAGCCGCCGTCCGACGATCGCCTCGGGGCCAACGCCGGCGAATTGCAGGGCGGCCGGGTTGGCTTCCAGGACGGTGCCGTCCGGGGACAGCAGGCCCATGAATTGGAACGTCGATTCGAAGATGCCGCGGAACCGGGCCTCGCTGACCATCAGGGCGGTTTCGGCCCGGGCGCGCTCGACAGCCGCCCAGGTCCGCTCGGCGACCTCCCGTGTCAGCGCCTGGTCGGCCTCGGTCCAGGCGCGCGGGCTGCGTTGATTGACGTAGAGCACCGCCTGGAGCTGGCCGTCCTTCACCAGCGGCACGGCGATGGACGCCTGGATGGAGGCGGCAGCGAAGGTGCTGCTGGCGTCCCCCGCCTGGCGGACCAGCGGCTCCGTCGCGACATCCGAGAGGGTGACGGTCGCGCCTTTCCGGAGTTCCGCGACCAACTGGGCGCCGAAGTCCTTGAGGCGGTAACGACCGGCCAAGCTCGGCATGTCCCCGGCAACCCAGTCCTCGTGGACATCGAAGTGCTCGCTGTCCACGGTGACCTCGGCATACCCGGTGCGGTCTGCACCCAGGTGCGATCCGAGCAGGAACGCCGCCTCCGCCATGATCCTGCGAGGGTCCTTGAGGGGGCCGATGCGGTCGGCAAAGCGCAGCAGGAATGCCTGGTTGACCCCATTCCCTGCTTCGGGGACGCCATGCCGCAGAAGCCGAAGCCCTTCACGGACGACTTCGCTGGCGCTTCGATACTGCCCGGAGGCAACCCGCTCGCGGACATACTTCGTCAGCTCTGGCGTCAGGGAGACATTGAGGGCCGAGCGGGAGGGCATAGGGTCTTCCAACTCGTTGGGTGTCCATCTTTGACACCTGGCGAGTCGCCTGTCATCGGTTATTCCAGCCCGCGCCTTGCTGCCTGGACCCGCTCAGTGCCCCGTGGGACGGGCGCGGCACAGTAGGGGGTCGCCAGCCTCAGTCCACATCGC
>CAXTFY010000214.1:5261-7843 GCA_964243265.1 uncultured Acetobacteraceae bacterium
CATCGCCCTCCATTCATATCGCCTGACCCCCGACCGGAACCGGGGCGGCTGCGGCCGTGTCCCTGGTCCCTGCAGCATGGCCGCCGGTGGCGTCGGCGGGGAGGGAATGCTGAAGGCCCGATGGCGCCGGTATGACCCGCTCGACGGCGCCGCACGGTATCGGACCCGCCGACGACACGGCCGAGCCTTCGAAGCGCCGGGCCGCCCGGCCTTCCCGTGGCAGGTCCTGCATTGCCTCTGCTCCGGTTCGCTGGATGCGCCGCCTGTCGCCGTCAGGTCGCACCCATCTGCAACCTGTCATCACGCGACGATCCGGTCGTTTCCAGACAGGAACTATTTTGCCGTCTCGCGCGTCTATGGTATCCCAACCCAGGAGACGCCGATGTCCCGCCGCAAACGCACCAGCGCACTGGCGCTTCCCGTCATGGCCGTACAGCTTGGCCTGGCGTCGTTCGAGGTCATTGCCCGCCGGACCCTGATGATGGCGGCAGGCGCCTGCTCGCCGGCCGAATACCGGCGCATGGTTGCGGAGAAACAAGCGGCAGCAGCACGCAGCGCGACCCTGCTGGTCAAAAGCGGCGGCCGGGCATCGGCCACGTCGCTGCTGGCGCCATGGCACAGCCGCGCGACCGCCAACGCCAAGCGGCTGCGCCGGACCTAGCCAATGCAGTACGGGTGCAAGTTTCCGGTCGGAAGGGGTGGCCGCAGTGCCGGAGTCCGGTCCGGACGATAAGCCGCTTTTAGCTGAGAGCGTCGGCGAGCTGCTGATCGAGGCAGTGACGGACTACGCCATCTACATGCTTGATCCCGGCGGGCAGGTCGTAAGCTGGAACCCCGGGGCGCAGCGCATCAAGGGCTACCGGCCGGACGAGATCATCGGCCGGCATTACTCTTGCTTCTACACCGACGAGGACCGCGCGGCGGGGTTGCCCGAGGAGGCTCTGGCCACCGCGGGCAACACCGGCCGCTTCATCGCCGAGGGCTGGCGGGTGCGCAAGGACGGCGGCAAGTTCTGGGCGATGGTGGTCATCGACGCCATCGTCCGCAACGGCAAGCTGATCGGGTTCGCCAAGGTCACCCGGGACCTGACTGAACGCCGCCAGGCCCAACTGCAGTTGGAGCACGCCCGCGAGCAGTTGTTCCAGGCGCAGAAAATGGAGGCGGTCGGCCAGTTGACCGGCGGCCTGGCGCACGATTTCAACAACCTGCTTACCGGGATCTCCGGCAGTCTCGAACTGTTCCGCACGCGGCTGGCGCAGGGCCGCGTCACCGACCTCGACCGCTACATCGTCGCCGCGCAGGGCGCTGCGAGCCGGGCGGCGGCGCTCATCCACCGCTTGCTGGCGTTCGCCCGCCGGCAGACGCTCGATCCGAAGCCGACCGACCCCAACAAGCTGATCCTGGGCATGGTCGAGTTGCTGGCGAGTTCGGCCGGGCCGACGGTCCAGATCGAAACGGTGCTGGCGCCCGAAGCGTGGGGCACCTTGTGCGATCCCAACCAGCTTGAGAATGCCGTGCTCAACCTGTGCATCAACGGCCGCGACGCCATGCCCGGCGGCGGGCGACTCACCATCGCGACGGAGAACGCCTCGTTCACCGAAGGATGGTTCGGCGAACCAGACCTGCACGTCGGCGACTGCGTCATCATCAGCGTCACCGACACCGGCGTCGGCATGACGCCCGATGTGGCGGCCCGGGCCTTCGATCCGTTCTTCACCACCAAGCCGCTCGGCATGGGCACCGGCCTCGGGCTGTCGATGATCTACGGCTTCGCACGCCAATCGGGCGGGCAGGTCCGGATCGCGACGGAACCCGGCCACGGCACGACGGTGTGCATCGCACTGCCCCGCCTGGCGGGCGGAGCGCCGCAGCCGGTGGCGCCGGGCCTGGCCGCGACGCCACCTGCCAAGGCCATCGGAACGGTGGTGGTCGTTGACGACGAACAGGTCGTGCGCATGCTGGTGATCGAGGTGCTGAGCGATCTCGGCTATGATGTGCTCGAGGCGCAGGACGCCGCCTCCGGGCTGGAACTGCTGCAAGCCGGTGCACCGGTCGCCTTGCTGGTGACCGACATCGGCCTGCCGGGCGGGATGAACGGGCGGCAGCTCGCCGATGCGGCGCGGCTGTTGCGTCCGGCGTTGAAGGTTCTGTTCATGACCGGATACGCCGAGAGCGTGGTGATCGGCGATGTCCAGTTGGACCCCGGCATGAGCATCTTGGCCAAACCCTTCGCCATGGAAACCTTCGCAAGCCGGATCAAGGCGATCATCACCGGCGGCTGAGCATGCACGAGGCGCCCACTATGGCGCCGGATGGCAAAAGCCTGTCCCATCTTGGCTGGCCGACGGACCCGGCGCCAGCGTGGACCGCCGCGCGTCCACCCTGGTGCCCGCTGGACCCCCCCGCCAATGCCGCGTCAGCCGTCACACCGGGCGCCGTGGCCACCTGCGGGCTGGTGCAGCCCGGCAGGCTCAGACGCGCCCGGCCCGCATCGCCGCGCACGTCAGCGCGCGACGGCGCCTGCAACCCGGCCGTCTGCTCAGCCGCCGCAGCCAAACGGGACCGACCCGCCACGGCGATCA
>CAXTFY010000214.1:7943-9252 GCA_964243265.1 uncultured Acetobacteraceae bacterium
CGGCGACGCCTGCGTAGGTTATGATCGGGTTCTAGCGTTTTAGTACAAACGATGTCGTGACTCGTTGCGATTGGCATGATATCGTTCAAACGCTTCTTGACAGTCGCCAAACGCTTCCTGACAGCCGCGCTGTGCCGGCTTGGGGATGTCGTGACGCGCCTCGCCTGGGGGATCGTGACGTGAAAACCGCTCAATCTCTGCCATCGTCGCCCGAGGTCGCTGCGGTGGCGTTGCGTTACCGGCTTTGGCTGGCACTGAGCTTTCTTCTGCCGGTGCTGGCGAGCATTGCGGTCACGTTCGTCATCAGGCCGGAATATCAGGCGGTGGGCCGGTTGCTGGTCCAGGTCGGCCGCGAATACATCCCGCAGCCAGAAACCGCAGGCGCCTCGCAATCGACGCCGTCGACCTCGATGAAGGAGACCGTCGACACCGAAGTGCAGATCGCAACCAGCCTCGACCTCGTGCGCGATGTCGTCAGCACGGTCACCATCGGGCGGCTCTATCCCAACCTGGCCTCCGACCGCCTGCAGGGGGCTGCGCTGGACCAGGCCGCGGTCAAGGAGTTCTCGCACAATCTCTCGGTCTCCCCGGTGCGGCTGACAAACGTGATCGAGGTCTCGCTCCGCAACTCCGACCGCGGCGTTGCCGAGGAGGCGTTGAACCTGTTCATCGACCGCTTCCGCGCCCTGCATGTTGCGGCCTTCAGCCAGAGCCGCCGGCCGGTGCTCGAGCGCCAGGCCAACGAAGATACGAACCAACTGACGCGGCTGCAGCAGGAGCGCGGCGATTACGTCATGCGGAACGGCATCTACTCGCTCGGCGAGCAGCGCAGCCAGATTATCCAGCAACGCAACAAGGACGTGCAGGACCTGCGGGCCGCCACGCAGCGGCAGTTGGCCGTCCAGGAGCAACTGCTCTATGTCGAAGCGGAGCTGCGCCGGCAGCCGGCGATGATCACCCTGCAGACCACAAACCAGACGTCGCCGGTTGCCGACGACGCGCAAAAGCGCGCCCGCGACGTCGAGGCCAGCCGGCAGGAGCTGATAGCCCGCGGAGGCGGGTCGAACCTGCCGGCGATGAACGGGCTGAATGCCGAGCTGGCCTCCCTGCAGCATTCGCTGTCCCGGACCAAGCCCCGGGAGGAGGCCGTCACCCTCGGCGTCAACCCGGTGCTGAACAGCCTCAAGGCCCAGCAGGTCGCCCTGCAGGTCGAGCTCGCGCCGCTCAACGGGACGATCCAGGAGCTGCGGCAGCAGCTTGGCACCTACGACGTTCAGCTTCGCCAGTTGGCGCAAGACGACGTCACCCT